>URKY01000043.1 GCA_900548465.1 uncultured Eubacterium sp. | reverse complement strand
ATATTGAGCGAGGGTGTGTTCATATTGAGCGAGGGTGTGTTCATATTGAGCGAGGTGTGTGGATATTGACGAACGACATCGTTCAATATGGTCAATGGAATCGCTGAAATTGGACGTACCTCGCTATTTAAGCACAAGCCTCGCAAATATACCCATCCTTTATCTGATATTTGAGAACTTACTTTATGTATTGCTCGTATCTCACTCCAATTTACATAGAATGTGCAAAGTGCCCCTTTATTTTGAGAACAGCTGATAAGATTAAGTTGCTTCAAGGTATCTATTGCCCGGCGTACTGAACTAATAGAAGTTCCCATGACGTCAGCTAGTTCTTTGTTGGATATGGCGCATGTTGTCTTATCTCCATCCGTATAGCCTCTTCGTAACAGATGAAATAAAATCATAAAGCCATCACTGGATGTTAACGTTGCCATTGCGTATGGAATGCACTTCCAGTGGTTATCGAATTTGTCGGAAAACGTACTCATTTGCTTATATCATCTTTTATATAAAAACTAATAATCTGCCCTTTAACCATCTGTTTGGTAAGACGGAAACCTATTTGTTTTGCAAATCGTCCTATGCGTTGATTATTGGGTGCATACGGAAATCTTTCAGCATAACATGCTCTCATATCTTCTACAGAAACCCTGTTTTTATTTTCTATATCCATACTTTTATTAAATTAGTTCGTTATACATCTATTTATTATTTCTCTTCGTTTTGACTTGGCATATTATTTTGTTGGCACAAGTTAAGTTGATTTTGGCTCAACAATTCATCGCATGTCCGTTTAAAAGGACAATCTTTACAAGCTGTATTCTGTGCAACCACAATGGTTATAGCCGCGATTGAGACAAGCGACAATACAATTAAAAGAATAACAATCATTTTATTTCAAGTTTTTTGTCATTAATATAAAGTCATATTTTAATGGATCCTCTGCATCCCATTGGCGATAAACATGAGTGAGTTCCATAACAGCCTTCCAGCTCTCTTTAGGATAAGATATAAGCCCCATACGTTGTGCTTGCTGCGCAACATGGGTATCCATAACAGCGTATAGTTTTTTAGGTTTGATTAAGTCAGTCTGCCATACTCCTAAATCTATTTCATCTTTACGAACCATCCAACGCAATAGCATATTAATACGTTTACAAGCAGAGTTACGATATGGACTTCCAAGACGGGCCGGTTCACACCAATTGCATAGCGTGAGTAATAAATCATCAAGTGAAATGGGATGTTTTTTTAAATATTCCTGAATAGAATCGTGTTTACTGTAGAAGCATCTTAATTGATGACACACCTCTTTAAATATTTTTCCTGTAAGAGTACGGTAAATACTACATTCGTCCGGAATATCATAAAAATCACCCAATTTAATATATTTACCTGGCTCCCATCCACATACGTTCATCAACTTCTCTGCACAATATATTATATGACTACGTTGTCCCCATGAAACCATAGCCGTTAATATTGCACAAACCTCAATATCCGCTGTAGTTCTCCCAGAAAGATTCCGTATTTGGTGTACTATTTGAATAGGATCATTTGAGATAAACGCTTTATGGTCAAACTGATTCCACATTCGTTCCATCTCATTTTTTAATGTATGTATCATTATTATCTGCTTTTAAATTGTTACGATAAAAAGTTATCATATCAGCTATAATATTAGTTGCTACTTTGGCTTGTTGTGCCATTTCATAATTTTCCGCTTTTACTAAGTTTTCATTCCAGCACCATATATCATATCTGATTTTCCATAAAATCATTTCATTGGCATCATTCGTAAATTGAGAGTGAGATAACATTAGCTTCTGAAGATAATATATCTCTTGAAGAGTTTTGTATTGCTTAGATAGTTTACGAAGTGCATAAATGGCAATGGCAAACAATATTAAGCATAGTATAAAAATTGCATATATCATATTTTTAATTCGTTTATATTTATAAATGAAGGACAGTTTTCATCGCCAATAGTATGATTGGCCGGAATCTTATTGAAAGGTCCATCTCGTTCGCAAGATAAATTATATCTAAGGCAATTATAGCGATCCCAGCATCCTTTAGCATGACACTTATGAGGGTCGTTAGATAATTTGGTATAAGTTATCAATGATAGGAAATTGGCAGTATCTGGCAATTGTTTTCTAAAATGTTCTGGGATTTCACCTTGATGCCATATATTATTGGATTTGATTAATGTTCCATCAAATCGCCGAATATAAAACTCTTTGCCTTCAGAGCCTTTAATAACGTTATTGGGTCGTTTTACAAATGGATATACAATATAATAATGAGAACCAATAACTTCATTACCTATATCCGGATGAGCTATTTTATCCATCCAGAAAGCACATTTAGAACAGACATTTCGTTTACTCATAATACGCAAAATATCTCCCGGAGGATTACATTCATCCAGGTTCTCCAGCGTATTACATAATTCACAAGTAATGATGATGGGTGGGGATACAGACAGTCCCCTCTTTTGTTGTATAAACATGGTCAATTTTATTTATCCGATTATGGAATAAGGATAGGGGCACATGTCGTGCAAATCAAAATGTAAAATGTAGCGAAGAAGTTAAAGACGGATAGAATCGAATATAGAATTTATTTCATCTTCTCTAATGCAGATGTATATTTTAGTTATTTCAATGTTAGAGTGATTGAATATCCTGTTCAATAGTAACAATGCTTCTGACTTGTTTTCGCTTGTATCATAAACATATCGTCCAAATGTTTTTCTAAAAGTATGCGTAGAAAAATTCTCTATATCCAATTTATATTTAGCCTTCCACTCTTTCATTATCCGATTAAGATATTGGGAAGAGACAGATACTCCTGTAAATTTGCTTTTAAATATTAATTCATTCGGATTAGGGCGTTTAAGCAATATATAAAGTTCCTCTATTCTCGTTTGAATACTTAAATTAAATGGGATTTTTCGTACTTTTCCAGTTTTCTTCTCAATTTTAGTCAATGAACCTTTATGGAGAATATCAGCCCATGCTAAAGACAATATATCTGATACTCGTAGTGCAGTGCAGAATGCCAGTCGAGCATATAGTTCCCATAAATATTGTCGATCCTTATGAAGAAGGCGTAGTAATTTCTTATATTCTTCCATAGGAAGATAATCACTTTTAGTTAACTGATTTTTCTTTGCCATAATTATATCAATTCATTTACTCTATGCAAAAGTATGATATTACATTCAATTATGCAAATTTAGAAGCGATTAATATCAATTTAAATCAATATTAATCGCTAATATATTGTAATACAATAATTTAATTATTCAAAATTTCATAGAATTCTTCAATTGATAAAATTGGTATCCCCAATAATTTGGCCTTGGACATTTTTGATGAGTTGGCAGATTTGTCCTTCACCACCAAATGTGTTGTTTTTTTAGACACCCCACTAACAATTTTTCCTCCTTCGTTGGTGATTACTTCTTCAAGATTACTATCTCGAAATCCTGATACACAGATGGACAAACCTTTACATTTACCTTCCAGCACAGCGGTCTTTGGAGACAATTTGTAAGGTATTTTAGTTTCCTCTAAAAAGACCATAAATGGAAAATACCCCAACAATAAGTTTTGTACAGTTATAGGACAATTTTTAAAGTCTTCGCTTTGAACATCCGGTTCGTGATTGATATACCACCCTTGACAGAACGAGCATAAATCCTCATCATCCATTTCATCCAATATTTTTTGGGCCTTTATTTTTCCTATTCCTTTAAAGCAATCGCTGGCTTGCATTAAAGTCGCCAAATCAACTCCTTGCATGATTTTTCTGTTATTCTCCAATATTATATTTGAAATACTGTCTCCGAATCCTTCAATTTTTATCAGATCGTTAAAAGTAACGTTAAGAATCGCCGGTATAGAAGTAAAGCCTGCATTGAATATTTTGGATAATGTTTCTTCTCCCATATTTTCAGCCCCACATGTCAAATAGAAAAATATAATTTTAGCTAATTGAACACCTGGACAACTAGGATTAGTGCAACACAGTTCTATGTGATTCTCATTCCACATAGTCGATGAACCACAATGAGGACACTCTGACATTTCATCCCATAATTTTTCTTGTTCTTCTTGTGTTGCTGGGCTAAGAGTTGATAGAATCTTAGGAATTACCCCTCCAGAACGGGTAACTAATATTTCAGCCCCCTTCGCTATTTCGTGATCATTAATCCAACCGGCATTATATCCAGTAGGATTTTCCATGTTACAATCTCCAGTATCAACCATTTCAATATTGACCACAGGTTTAAGGGCACCTGACTTACTGACTTTCCATACAATACCCTTAACTGTTGTTTCAAAAGATTCTGTAAAATCTGGATGTTTGTAGGCAATAGCATATAATGGATTTCCAGATGTTTGATGTCTGCCAATAACTTCCCATAAGTGCAAATCATCAATATAAATCACAATACCGTCAATTGGATATACCTTACTCCACTCTTTGAATAAATTCATCAGTAGCTCTTCGTTCAGTTCATCTATAAAAGCAAAATGGTAAAGATGCTCTTGTTGATAGATATTACAAATAGTTTCTATCAGACTATGGAAGTTGTTATAATCATGTAGGGAACTCTCATCCACCCCATATCTGAAGAAAGAAGCGTGTTCAAGATAATCACATGGCTCATCTCTATTTAAAAGACCGGCAGCTGTGTTACGCGGTGATTTAAAAATATCTCCTGTGAATTTAGAACGTTTCCCATGAAAATGCTGCTCCCAATCACTTCTGTTGATAACAAATTCTCCAAAAGTATAATGAAAACTGCTGGCAGGGTTATAACATTGAATGGATGCTCGATAATGGCTAGTACAATCTTGCCCTTCATTTTCTATCCCTCCACGAGAATATGCCTCACCAGTTAATTCATTATATAGTAGAGAAAGACCATCCAGCTTAGGCATACATATTACACCTGCATTTCCTTTCAAGCCTAAAGACATATACCATTTTTTAAGTTCTGATATATCCTTTACTTTATTTAAAGATTTCATTGGGATTGGCAAAGCCCGTTTTCGGGTTTCAGGTACAAAAGCGGGTTCGGTATGTTTGAACCATTCATTGTCTGGATCAAGTGTTTTTAATAGTTCTATTTCTGCATCATACTCCGCATCTGAAATTTCTGGCGTACCCATACGATACATTTTATTGTGTCGCTTAATCATATCAAGCAACACATCTTTTGTTTCAACTGTAAAATTAAGCTCCATATCCTATAATATTTATAAATTAAATAATGGGGCACATAAAACGTACCCCATATTTCTTATTTTATTCCTGAATGCCCAAATCCTTGTTCACCGCGTTCTGTGATCTCTAAATCTTCGATTGAAGAAACAGGCTCCCATTCTGCTTGTTCATATTTAGAGATAATCATTTGAGCAATCCGTTCCCCGTCATTAACAGTAAACGGCTCTGTTCCATGATTAATAAGAATTACACCTACATCACCTCGATAGTCGGCATCCACGCATCCTGGAGAATTAAGACAAGTGATTCCTTTTTTAAGGGCTAGTCCACTTCTAGGCTGAATTCTTGCTTCAAAACCTTCTGGAAGTTGTATATGTAATCCTGTTGGAACCAATACACGTTCTCTAGGATTAATAGTAATTGGAGCATCAATATTTGCTCTTAGGTCCAGTCCTGCTGATTGCTTAGTTGCGTATTGAGGCAACGGATGTTTTGATGTACTATAAACTTTTACTTTCATACGTTCTATTGTTTTTATTATATTTCCATTTTTTACGATTCATCGCCATCGTAGGATATGTCTGACGTTCGATACCACATAATTTGTCATATTCCTCTAACTTTAATGAACCTATATCTGATAACTCTATTTCAACATCACTGCCTATATATCTAAAATAATACATACCATTGGAAATCAATGTACCGACACAAGCCTTAGAAATATTTCCAGGCTTTAAACCGCTGATTTTAGCTGCCTCATTTACTGAAGCAGCCATAAGAGCCAATGTTTTTCTGCGATTAAATATTAAGACAGCTTTGGGTTTACGAAAAATCTTCTCTGCCATCCCAAATTTGTTTGAGCAATTCTGGAGGAAGCCTTTTCTTTACCAACGAAATTAAATGTGTATCTGACACAACAACTCCAGTAACAAACATTTCGTCTATTATTTCATTGATATATGCGCAGAATTGCGGATCAACATAAGATAAAAACGGATAGCATAAACATCCGTCAATCAATTGATGCCCCTCCGTGTTGATTGATACCAGTTTCTCTAAAGGCAACTTGTAAGTTTCTGCAATAGCCTTGATTTGGAAATCAAACTTATGAAAGAAGTCTTCTATGCTTAATTTATTGTCGGGGTCTTTAGATTGGAGATAATATGTAGCATCAAAAATTCTGCTACCATCAAAATGAGTTCCAAAAAGGAGATTAGGAAATTCCGGGAGTGAGACTTCTGTACATTTGATATTGATAATTTTCCCGGTTCCCTTAGGAGAAGTCATTATACCCTAATGTTGTTTTGATGAGTTTCAGGTGTAACCATGACCGATTGTGCTTTGTCATATTTGACATTGCGAATAGTATATTCACGTGTTTCCCCAGCCCGTTTTAAGTAAGTGCGAATATTTTCTATCGCTTCAGATGAAGAATAAGCCGGTACGTAAATTGTACTGTTGGAACTTTTGGTTTTACCAGTCTTTTCGTCCACATCATAATAAACAAGAGATACTTGATACAACCCAACTTCTGTATCTTCACTTTCTTCAAAAAAATAGGATATTAATCCACAAATTAGTTCAGTATCAGTAGCAAATGTATCGTTATAAGCAACTTCTGAAATTTTGGTGCGGACAATTTCTACATCCACATCACCAAACTCATCTTTTCCTTCAGTCAACTTATATGCGATTTGTTCTGCTTCGGTATAGCATGTAGCCATTACCAGATCTTCTGATTTGATGGGAACAATAGCACCTAGATCATTTGTGCCCTTGTATGCCATCTTAATGCGAAAATAATTAAAATCTTTACTCATTTTAATGACGTATTATTTGTTAAACATTAAATTATCGACGCAAAGATATTTTATTTTATCATATTGACAATACAAAATCATATATTTAACACATATTTTATAGCTATATATCTATAATACTGATACTTATAAATTTCAAATTATAATACATATACTTCTACCCCATCATATATATAGAAACCAACTTTAGACTCGCTATCTATTCTTTCAAAAACTCTTAATATGAATGTAATTAGTGCAGAAACAACATTTCACGGCACTCCTTTAGAAAGCATATTTAAAACTAGCAAAAAAACTATTCAAGAATATGTTAGGGAGATTGACCGTCATTGTAGATACAAATCCATTCAATCCCAAGTAACACGCGGGGTTGTTTTAGATGATCGTGGTCCACTGATAGATTTATACGAAGCATGTGTAGAGCAGGATGCTCATTTACGTGCAGTATTAGAAACTGTAGAATCACAGATTATAGGCGAACGATACATGTTGGCAAGACAAAATGAACGAGGAAAATATATTAAGGATGTAGAAGAAACCAAAAAGATACAAGGTTCTCAATTCACTAAAATCATAAAAGGTATTGTTGAAGCCAAATGGTACGGTTACACCTTATTAGAAATAATGCCTGATATTAATCCTTTAACAGGAAAGCTAGCTGAAGTAAATATTATTGAGCGAAGAAATGTATTGGCAAGTCAATTACGAGTTGTGCAAAGACAAGGGCAGTGGAATCCTGGATGGGATATTGCTTCATCGCAATACTCCAAGAATTATATACTTATTGATAATGGTGACTTGGGGCTATTCTCTGCAACTACCCCAACTATCCTTGCAAAAAAATTCACTCTTGCTAATTATGTTAATTTTAGTCATACTTATGGTCAACCTATCATACATGGTAAGACTGAATCAGAAAGCATCCAAGATCGACAACGATTAGCACAAAACATTGCAAATGCGGCTCAGAATAAAATAATAGTCACAGGATTGAACGATGATATTGACATTAAGACATTTACAATGTCAAATTCCGAACACATATATACTAGTTTAATAAATTTTGCCAATACAGAAGTTTCTAATCTAATAGTTGGCTCTGAATCTATGGCTGGAGCAACCCAATCTTATGTTGGATCAACAAATGCTCACCAAGACATTTTTCGGGAGCGCATAGAAATGTATCGCGGTTTCATTGAAAATGTAATGAATGAAGAGATCGTTCCTAGATTAGTATCTATGGGATATATCAAGCCGGGATTAGAATTCAAATATGCCAACCGTGTAGAAATGAGTAACAAAGACAAGATTAGCTTATATTCTTTTATTACAGATAAGTATGAAGTATCAGCAGATGAAATCGAAAAAGAATTTGGTATTGTCGTAGGGAAACAATTTAACGCTATATCGGAAATGGCAAGTAATAGCGGGAGCATAAATGGAAGTTCCAATGATAGACGCATTATGTCCGATGAAGAATATTACAAAAGATATGGGCATAGGCGTGGTGAACGAAAGAATTCAAGCAACGTTGAAAATTTTCTAATGGAAGGAGAATAAAAGATAGCACTTCTCCTTCCGTCCTTGCAGAATCTAAATCGAACAAAGATGAAGAGAATGCTGAATACCTTGCTATCTACGCTGTTTTCCAGAAGTTTTTACAGGACTATGGCAATATAGAGGATCGTTGGGATTTATTAGAAGAAATGATGACGTTACGTGCGGAATTTGCATTGAATCATGCAATCAAAGGTTTTGGTATGGACTTTGAAAAAGCACTGGAATTACTTCGTAATCACAATGATGGATTAACCAAATTAGAAAAAGAGCAACGTAATATATTAGTAGCTGCATTAGATAATCTTGTTGATTTTGCAGTAGCTGAAGAATTTCAGATGTCGGAGAACCTTCCAGACAATTTTAATATTACCAATGAAGTAGATCTGGCAGAAGCTGAAAATATTTTTCACAGATACAATAGCATATACGCGAATATTGAAAACGAAGATATTGAATATGCGATGGGAATTGCTGCTGGTTGGATTTTGTATAGCAATAATACAGTGTTAACATATATGACACAGGGAGATAATAGGGTGCGCCCTTGGCACCTTGCATTAGAAGGGACTAGCTACCGCAAAGCATCTTTCCCAGCATGGTTAATCCCCCCAATTGAACATGGATGCCGTTGTTTTCTAGTAGAAGAAAGTGCTGACGTTCTCAACCAATCCAAATTATCACAGGTGATGGGACAAATTATTGAGATGCCCGATTTTGTTAATCCAGTATTTAAAGAAAGTGTAGCAAAGGGTGGGCGAATATTTAGTGATGCACATTCATACTTTATTATTCCTAAAAAGCATAAAAAGAGGCTGCGTACCATTGCTAATAAAATTAAGGACAAATGGCTGGAAAAGTAATAACTCCAAGACAATTAGCTCAACAATGGTTGAGATTGCCTAATAAATTTGAAGTTAATGTATTCAATTTTGAAACATTGGTAGGTAATGCCGCAAAAAAAATATTTAGAGACTCTTTTTATCTCCGGCGGTTCAATTCAGCCGGAACTTTTTCTTGGCAATCCAGACGTAATCATAAGCCACACCCTATATTGGAAGAAACAGGAGCATTAAAACATTCAATAATATGGGAACGCTTTCATTCTAATAAGAATCGTGGTGTTAAATTATTCACAGATCCAGACATGTTCAAATTTAGTAATAGGCAATATGGAAGAAACTTTTGTTATGCAGCAATACATAATGAAGGAGGGAAAATTGCCAAACCAGGTTCTCCAGCATCCTATATTAGACAAAGGCAATTTATAGGATATTCTACAACCGTAGCTGATAAAATTTCATCTTACAGTATTCGTATTTTTGATGGCTTTCCAAAATGATAGTAGATAAATATAAAACAGATTTACCGGACAGTTTAAAAGACACGTTTGCAAAAGACACCTCTCCCCTTCCCGATGATGACGATACTACTTTGGAGGAAGTAGACAACAACCCTTTAGAGGATGTGTATTTAGCTGTAAAACGTGTATTAGAGTCCTTACATACAGACCCTAACGATAATAATTCGCCTAAACTATTCCAAACTGTAAAAATAGATAACGGACAGTTTGAACGTATTGTTCGTACTCGTGGTAATACAGAATATGCTATACCTTTTCCTGCGGCATTTATTCGGTTTGTGAATGTACGTTATTTAGTTGCCCAACAAAGAATTGGAGAAGGGCGTGCCACTATGCGTATCAGATTTGTGCTTAATGATTTAAACAATAGTGACGATATTGTTGAGACACATGGATTTCGCGTTTTTCAACAGATCAATGATGCAATTCAAGATGCGAAAGATTACGAAGAAGCATTAAATGAACGTTGCAATCTTACCTATTTTGATATGCCGGAATCTTTAGATCATGGGCTACAGCCATACTGGATTGACTACGAGATATGGTTTAGAACATCATCCTCTTTCCAGTATCGCAAATGGGTAGACAGGTATTTAGTTATGCCACCATTCACGAACCATTCTGATGCACCAGAACATGATTCAGAAGCACATGGTAATCACAAGGAACCTAAAATCGAAGATGTAGCTAAGTATGAACCTTCTGTAGAAATGCCTTCAACTGATCCTCCAACCGGTCAAGTCGAATAACAAACTTACAACCATTAAAGAAGCTGATACCTATTCTTGTGAAAAAGCTCAAATGAAAGTAGATGAATTAAAATATGTAGTTGGAGAAGCGCAAGAAGCAAAACCGGTATATATGCGCTTCTATGGCAAAATTGATGAAGAGAGCACACGTAATTTTAATGATGAATTTTTATGGATACAAGATTACGTTAAACCCTCGAAAATTATAATCAGCATTAATAGTGAAGGTGGAAGCGTTCTGTACGGAATGGGAACATTCTCCATTATACAGCAATGTCCCATTGAAGTTGAAACAATTGTGGAAGGATTGGCAGCATCAATGGCTTCAGTACTGTGGGCGGCAGGAACTCGTTCTTACATGCGTGACTATTCTATTTTAATGATCCACAACCCCTTCATACGTGACGAAAAGTCATGCAACCCAGACAATGAACAAATTGTAAATGCTTTTCAGAAACAGATTGAAACCATATATCATAAAAGATTTGGTCTGACGAAAGCTAAGGTTCGAGAAATCATGGATGGAAAAGAAGGTTGTGATGGAACTTACTTTGATGCAAAATCTGCCGTAAACGCCGGTATATTATCAGCAGAATGTGTTTTAAAAACCTCTAAACAGGTTTGTAATAAAGTAAAAGATCAAATTGAAGGAGTAGTGGAAGCGAACGCCCTTCAAAAAATCATGGCTTCTATCAATACAGAACTGGGCAATTTTAAACCACTTGATGATTCCAGTTCTATTCCTAATCAAAATCAAATAGAAAATTCAAATTCACAAAAAACAATGGACAAAGAACAAGAATTTGCATTTGGTTCTGTATGCGCCCAGCTTGGTTTGGAGAAAACCTCTGAAGTTTCAGCTGTTATTACCCGAATTGACGCATTGAAAAATGCGGAAAACAAGGCAGCAGAAATTCAGGCTTCATACAATGCTTTGAAAATTCAGAAAGAAGGATTGGATGCGCAACTTACCAATGTTCAAAACGAATTGACAACTGTCAAGAACGAATTGAAAAGTTACAAAGATGCTGAAGAAGCAAAACGTAAAGAAACTATCGAACAGTTCGTTGACAATGCAATTGCTGAAGGTAAAATCAATTCTGATGCAAAAACTAAATGGGTGGAAATGGCTCAAAACGATTTTGAGATGGTACAGGCAACGCTGAATTCCATTCCAAAACGTGATAAAATTTCTGCTAAAATTGCAAATGACCCTGCCAACATTGAAAATGCAGAAAATCAGATGACCGAGGCAGAAAAGAAAATGGCTAAGGCTGTTGAAGCTGTCGTAGGAACAGATTTCCAATTTAAAACACTTGACTAAAACAAAATAACATAAACAACATGGCAAGTTCAGTAAATTTTGCGCAAAACACATATTCTGGTGAGGTCCTTAATGACCTCCTGACATATACCGCGCAAGGGAATGATACATACAAAGAAGGTTTGATTCATATCAAATCTGGAATCCAGTTCAAATACACCATCCCCACTATCCAATTGGGAAAAGTAATTCAAGATAACGTCCCCACTCCAAACTCAACTCATGGCGCAGGAGCAGGAACTACTGGTGGATTGAACCAATACACATTAACAGAACGTTACCTGGAACCGCAAGAATTCATGGTGTACCTTGAATTTAACCCCCGTGACTATGAAAAGTATTACAAATTTGCCCAGCCGGAAGGTAATTTGGTATTCCGTGACTTAGACCCAAAAGTACAAGCTAAAATGCTGCGCCTCTTGATGGATCGAAAGAATGAGTATATCGGTGAGTCTATTTGGTGCTCCGCAAAAGGTGGTTCAGCTGCCGCAAAAATTACCGCTCCTGAAGGTTGCACAACGATTGGAGGTGAAAATGCCGGTGGCCCAATGAAATACTTTGACGGTGCAATCAAACGTATTCTGGCAAATACTGCAACAAATGCAACAGAGGTAGAGAAAGCTGGTGGACAAGTCATTATTGCCGGTACTACAGAATTGAGCACAGGTGCCAATGTAGAAGCCGCTCTCAATGCTATGTGGAAGAAATGCCCGAAACAAATCCGTAAAAAAGCAGGACTGGTATTTGTATGTGGCTGGGATATTTGGGATTTATATGATCAATATCTAAGCGACAAAACAGTGAAATACTCCGACAATACTAAGGTTAACGAGTATCGTTTTAAAGGTAAGCGTATTGTACCTATTGTCGGCATTCCAGAACATACTATCGTACTCGGAGAATTTACTACCGGCATGGAATCTAACCTGTGGATGGGGGTTGACTATGCAAATGACGCTGAAGTAGTAAAGGTTGAACGGCTACAAGCTAACAGCGAATTGTATTTCTTCCAGATGCGAATGAAAATGGATGTAAACATCGTTCGTCCGGCAGAAATCGTAGCATGGACCGCTTACAAAAATGCAGAATAACAAATTGAATTAAATATCTCATCATAGTTTATCACAAGGGAGTGGAGTCGGTACTCCATTCCCTTTTTTAATTTAAGTTATGGCTAGAAAAAAGAATACAGAAGCTCCGGTTACAGAAGAGGTTAAAACACAAGATCCTACAGTTACTTCAGAAACACCGGTTATTTCAAATGAAGAATCTGAAAAACAAGAGCAAGACACTGTTGAAACTCCAGATACCTCCTCTATCAAAGAGTCTTCTCAAAAACCTGAAAAAAAAGACAAAACAAAAGAAAAAGATGAAATACCAGAATTCGTAAAAGAACTGTTACAAAAATATCCTGGCTATCCGGCATTGTATATTGATTCCAAAGGTGGTGTATTCACCGCAGATGCACAACCTAATTGGGTGAAGGATGCTATTCTTTATCAAAATCCGTATTACAAACAATAAAATTTACAAATATGGCATTAGGTGGCGTTTTTATGAGTGATACCGATGGAAACATTGGAACAAGCTCTACAACCTCAACTGAAAAAGTCACAGGTTTGCTGTTTGATATTTCCAAACAAGCTAAATTCTTCGAAGAAGGTGCTGGTTTGGCCGTAAAAGACAAATTACAAGGTAATGTTATTGAAATCAATTCTATGGATGATTTGAAAGAACTTGGCATTACCGCATACTCCGGTGACACTGAAAAGGATTTACTGTTTGGAATTCCTTATTATCATATCAATCATTTCTTTGGAATACAAGGAAGCACAGGACGTTTGTTTATCATGTTTGCAGACTGTGGTGTAGATTGGAATGCTATAGAACAAATGCAACGTGCAGCACATGGTATGATTAACCAACTCGGTGTTTGGACTGAACAATCGTTGTGGAAACAAACAGATCCGGAAGCAGAAACATATAGCATTGACCTAGTTACAGATCTGCAATCCAAAGCTGCGTCTTTAGCTGATGAAAATGCTCCTTTATCAATCTTGTTATGTGCAAATTCCGCAGTAATTGCAACAGCTGAAGAATCTGTGAAGAAAGTAGAACTGGGCAAAATACCTACGTGTGTCATTAATGCTCGGTTTGTCAGTGTATTGCTTGGCCAGGGATTAGACGCTGATGTATCAGCTATGCAGCTTGCTAACCCGAACCTCACTCCTGTAGGAAATATTGGAGCCGCACTCGGATGTATCGCTTCAGCAAGCGTACAAGAATCATTCGCATGGGTAAATAAGTTCAATTTGATTGGTTATTTCCCAGATATTGAAATGGGATTCGGAGATGTCACTTTAAATAGCGAGGATAAGTTAACAAGTACATTAAAGTACTCATCTTTGAATAAAATCCAATTGGATGATCTGGACGATAAGGGATATGTCTTCTTGTGCAAATATTCTGGTTTGGAAAGCGGAGTCTTTTTCTCTAAAGACCAAACGTGTTCAAATGGAGATTACCGAACAGTTGCTAGAAACCGTACAATTCATAAGTCAAGACGTGCTGTACGTAACGCATTATTACCTTATGTCAATTCTCCGTTGAAAGTAGATCCCAGCACTGGATACCTATCTTCTGCCAAGATTACGATGTTTCAAAACATTGTCTCTGACATCCTCACAACTATGCAGAATAATGAAGAAATTTCAGGTTTTTCTGTAACAATTGACAAGAATCAAAATGTATTAAAGAATGATACACTAATCATTAAATATTCACTTGTTCCGGTGGGTGTAGCGTCCCGTATTGAAGTAGTCGAGGGCTTGGCATTAACCAATAAATAATTAACAAGATGGCAATAATTAACAATGTAGCATACAGCTGGTCTATGATCCGCATTTCCATACCAGCATTGGACATTTCAGAAGATTCTACTATTATGCAAGGAGTTTCTGAAATCAAGTGGAACAAGACTCGTAAAGTTGAAAACAACTACGGTATTGGAGGAAATGCTATCAATCGTGGTTTTGGCAATAAAACCTGTACAGCCTCCATTACAATGGATTATAATACCGTTTCCCAACTCCGAGCATTGGCTGGTTCTTTAATGGATTTGGGAGAATTTGACTTGATCATCTCATTTACTAATGCTTATGCCGGTGAAGACTGGACCGCCGAAACTGTAACGCTAAAGGGATGCCTCTTTAACGAAGACGGAATGGAAAGTAAACAAGATGATACAAACATTACAAAAGAATTCAATTTGAATCCTTTCGACATTATCACAGGAGAAGGAACTAGTTCTTGGCTATAACTTCTAGTATAATACGTTTTTGAAAAGGCGAGTTGAAAACGGCTCGCTTTTCATTTTATCTATAAAATAAAAAGGGATGCGTTAACACATCCCTTTATTATCCGTTTTATAGTGCAGAATTGACGACTAAGCTCAAATATGCACTTTTTACGTTGCAAAAATAATGTTTTATTTCCAATCTACAAAATCTCTCATAAAAATAATAAAAGCCACTTATGAGTGGCTCATTTCCTTACAAGAAAGTAAGGCGTTGCTTTTTTATATGTTGCAAAGGTAATAGATTTATTTTATATACCAAATAAATTTATATAGAGAATATACATTTAACATTTTATTTGCATTCACACACAACCTACCAGCATTATAACTTCTATTCTTGGATAAACATCAATAATCATAATTATAATGGAAAATGTAAACGAAGACCTTTTCTTGCCTGAAGATATTCAGACCGAGATTGAAAAGAAAGTAAAAGAGCTGAAAGATTCAGATCCCAAACTAAAACGTGTATTCCCGATTTTTGTGGAAGGAGATGAAGACGAAGGCGAAAAGCCATATTATATCGGTTATTTTAAACAGCCGCCTTTCCCGACATTCAGTAAATATTTGTCCCTCTCCCAAAAGGACCAGGCCGGTGCCATGCGAGAATTGGCAAAAGATTGCTTTGTCGATGGCGATAAAGAACTGATTAAAGATGATTCCTTGTTCATCTATGGCTTGATGCCACACCTGGCTCAAATCATCGAGTTGCGCAAAGGAAAACTCGTAAATTTATCAAAAGCTGGGAAGTAAAAGACGATCAACTTATTCGTCATAGACTGATATTTATCCGTCATTATTTTCCCAGCGTAAACCTTGATGAGTTAAACGATGAAGAATTTGCAATGCTTTCTGAAGATGCCGTATGGCTCCACAGCAAAATGCTCATAACTCAACAAGCAAGTGCACTTGGAATGCTTGCGTAAAGTGTCTTATTACTCGTTTTTTCTACGTAGCCCTTTATCCTTTGTCGGATAAGGGGCTTTTTCAATCTTTCAGGGTACCAAACCGCTATTCTTTAGAAAATCAAAATACAAAAAGATGGCAGAAAATTATATTGTTAATTATCAGATAAACGTTAACTCTAACCCAGCTTTAGAGTCTATACGCAAATTTCAGCAGGCCACAGCTGAAATGGAAGCATTAACAAAGCGATTTGATGTTGTTGCAAAAAGCATCGGTAAGGTTAATTCAGCATTGGCTTCTATTAAAACTAAGCCTATCAATATACAGATTAACACAAGCGCGGCAGAAGCTAGTTTAGAACGTGTTTTAAAGCAACTAAGCAATATTAAATCACAGGCAAAGACTGCATTAAATGGAGTAATGGGTAAACCTTTATATTCTACTTCGGATATAAAGAAACTGGAGCAGGCTATTAATTCTATAAACGGCAAAACTATAGAACCAAGAGCAAGTACAAAAAAAGCGATAAATAGCCTTGACTTACTATTACAGAAGATTGAGCAGATAAAGTCAAATAGCAAAATAACTATAACCGCAAGTGCAGCCGGAGCATCCAAAGCAGTTGCTGGTGGCATAACTAAGAGTAATATTCCTGCTTCAACAGCACGACAAGTTGGAGCGGGACATAGTACCTATCTATACCCTTCTACCCGGCAAGTATTGGGACCTACATACGCAAATACCGGAACGAATGTTGCGGGCGAAATGATTAAGGGTATGGGAATTGCCTATGGACTTAGCTCTTTAATGTCTGGGGTAACTTCTGTATTTAGAGATGCTTCGACCTATGATAATATAGCCAAAACGACAAAGAATATCCTCCAGACTCACGATAAAAAAGTGGGATTTGAAGCTAGATTTAATGAAATGAACCAATTAATGCGTCAAGTTGGAGTTGAAACTAAATATACAGCTCCACAAGTTGCATCAGCTGGAAAATTCTTAGCTATGGCAGGATATGATGTCGATCAAATAAAACATGCCATCCGGCCTATATCTGATATTGCACTTGTAGGTGATACAGACTTGGGAGAAACAGCAGATGTTGTAACAAACATTATGACCGCTTATAAAATCCCAGCAAAACAAATGGATAACACAGCTGACATTCTTACGATGACGTTCACAAAAACGAATACAACATTGTTAGAATTAGCTGAATCATTTAAGTATGCAGGTACGGTAGCTCATCAATCCGGATTAGATTTTGAAACAGCTTCGGCAGCTTTGGGCGTATTAGGTAATGCCGGTTTAAAAGGTTCTCATGCAGGTACAACATTACGCATGATGTTACTAAACATGATGAATCCAACCAAAAAAGGACAAGAAGCATGGGATATACTAGGTATTAGTCCCAAAGACAAAAATGGTAATCTTCGGAATCTCACTGATATTTTGAGTGATTTGCACAAAAAACAACAAAGCATGAGTTCCGGTGACTTCACAACATTAATTAATAAGATGTTTCGAGTTACTGCGGCTCCAGGTGCATTAGCTTTGATAAATAATGTAGAAGATGTGCAAAAAACCACAGAGCTTAATCGGCATTCAATGAACCTAGCATTCGACCTTGCTGACGAAAAGAAAAACACCATACAAGGTCTTTGGTATCAGATGACCTCGGCATTTACAGAAACAGGAATGCAAGGGTTTGAACAAATGCAAGGGGTAATCCGAGACTTTCTACAACGCATGATTGAGTTAATGAAATCCACAGAATTTGCAACTGCATTGAGAAATGCAATGGACATGTTCATTAAAGTATTAGATGTTATCGTTGATGTATTTAAAAAGATCATGTCTATTTGGAATTTCCTACCCAATTGGCTAAAAAATGGAATTGTATGGTTTGTAAAAGTTCAAATGGAATTAGGGATTATTGCTGGCATTGGACAAAGTATATTAAGTACGGCATTAATGATTCGCGGAGTATTCATGGGGGATTGGCTATCTAAATTCTTTTTAAAACCGCTATTTACCGCACTTACCTATATGGTACGTATATATAATATAGAAAAAAGCCGCCATAATTTAAGTAAAGGACAGGCTATTTTCAATGCGTTAGGTGGAGGTTTACTACATGGTGGAAGTAAAATTAAACAATGGTTTGTTGGAGGAAATACAGCGGGCAATGTTATTGCAAATAGTAGCATTGGAGGTGGTAAAGTTGCTAATATATTAACTAAAATCAGTAATGCTTCTCTTTTAGGATTGGGGAAATTATTTCTTTCAATTCCCTATATCGGTTGGCTTTCTGGAGCCATTGTTGGCATAGGAACATTAGTTTATCAAATATATCGGGCACATAAAGTTACAGAAGCTGCTCGTCAAGCCAATGAAGCATGGGCACAAAGCTATCGTAATTTGAATATTGACA
>URKY01000042.1 GCA_900548465.1 uncultured Eubacterium sp. | reverse complement strand
CCGCTACGCCGCCCTCATTCGGATAAAATCTCCCACAAACTGGGACTCGCAGCTCGCGAAAAGCCTTTTTCAAACACGCTCTAAAATAAAAGCTGAAGCCCCATGGCGATTATCCACATGTATGCACACGTTTTCGGAATCATCAGTAATCCTACCTTTGGTTTTGTTTTACTGAATAAAGTTACCGGAAGATAGCAGCCAAAGGAAATGATGATGGCCGCAACCATTCTTGTCATATGGTAGCCATAGGTGTTTCCGGACATAGCATACAGGATGATGATCCCGATACCGGTCACTGCAAAGACAGCGTTTCGGATGACAGATAACTTCAGATTCCCCTCCTCGGAACACCAGTTGTTCTGAGGGAACAGGCAGATCACGATCCGGACAATGGCAGATATCCAAACGACAGCTTCAATGCTTCCCGGTGCGGCAAGTTCCGGGAAGGTAAGTTTCCATATGTACATTAAGATAATATAAAAGACAGTCATGGTAATCGATGAGACCTGCAGTCCGATTCCCAGCTGTCTTTTTATTTTGTCATTGCTTCCGCGTACAACTCTCAGGATTCGTGGTACCAGATGAAACGCATCGCCTCCGCAAAGAGTCAGAGTCAGGATTCCGTAAAGGATAAATAAGGGATTCCCCTGTGAGAAGAAGAAAAACAAGAGGGCTGCAGTCAGATCAAAAATCAGATATGCCGCGTCAAAAATTGCTTCCATCACATCCGGAATCTGTGGTTTGTAGTTGTTCTGTTTCATGATTCATTCTCCTTATAGTTTTTTAACTGCTCTTCTGCATTATTGCAGATTTTGTCAAATACCCGGATGCACAGACGGATTTCTTCTTCGGTCAGACCTCTTAACACATTTTGTGCAAACTGTTTTTGTGCGTTCAGGCCTGCTTCTATAATTATCTCAGCCTGATCCAACAGCGCGATTTCAATATGTTTTTTATTGTCTTTGCTTTGGATACGCTCCACCAGCCCTTTACTTTCCAGGTTTTTCAGCGAAGTGGAAACGTGGGATTTGGTTGATTTGCGGATCTTTACGATTTCTGCCGCGGTATTGTACTGCGGATTATTATGCAGGAACATGAGGATGTCATATTCCATCTGTGTCAATCCATAACGGTCACATACCTCGCCGGAAAGCAATTCATAATAGGTAGTAATTGTTTTATGCTTATCCCAGAAATACATGGGTTCCCTCCTTTATTGTTCTTTTTAGAACGATTATAGGGTAAAACTATTGAAATGTCAATGACGATAATCTTAACTTCCATTCAATTGATACACTGGGCGGGTTAATTCACAGTGTAAAAAATCAGATTTGCATACAGAAATGACCCACTTGAAAAACAGGTGGATCCTGAATTCAGGTGGGTCAGAATTAAACAATATAAGGCTTTACTTTTCACCATACAACGTCACTACTACACGCTCCAGAGTCACTATTGCAGAAAAAAATCATAAAACTCCTTAAACGTATTTAAATGTTCTGTTGTTTTTACCCTGTCAACAATTCCATTAAAATAATCTTTTGTAGCTATATTCCCTGGTCTGCTTTTGGAATATCGGATTTTTTTATATCTCAACAATTCGTGCAAATAGTGAAAATGATATTTCGCTATTGTCTCCGTTTTCCCTTCTGGTACACTCATTCTTTCCGGATCATTCATTTCTATATTATAGTGAATGTAAAAAGGATAAAAATCCGATTCTTTTTCAATCTCTCCCTCTGGATACAGTCCCTTACATCCTAACAACCACGTCTCAAAACAATGATTACATACCAAAATAACTATTTCAAAATCAAACTCTCGATTCGGATAGTGTTCATTGATTTTCCTGATTATCTCCGATTTTCTTTCCTCAACTTTCAGTTCCTCGGCATCCAAAATCACAATCAGATTATCAATTTTCCCAGGATCAGCAAAATAGTATCTATAGTATCAAAGAGAACTTTTGTAACTAATTGAGTAACACCCTGACCGCTTTGCAATATATAGTTGTTTTCTTCCACTTCCTGTATATCAGCAACTCGTTTATAATCAACCCCCATATATTCAAGCCAATTTGGTAATACTTTCAAAAAAGACTTTTCATCTTCCAACAAAAAGTAAAAATTCATTATATCTTCCCCTCAAATTCCCACCGATTGATCAAATTAAAATATGCATCATGCTGGCTGTTTCCGATTCCATAGCTGGCACTGCTGCTGTTTTTCACTACTGTCCTTTCTCTGTCAATAATCTTCCACCTGTCTTTACTAATCGCATTGATAATTTTAGGATGATGACTGGTAATAATAAATTGAAGATCCTTACGTTCAAATAACATCAATTCAGAAAGAACATCAATGCAATTCACTCCCAGACCATTCTCAAATTCATCAATCAACACAAGCGAATTCTCTGGCATGGTAAATAATTCAACAATATAATAAATGGTTTTTAACATACCATTAGAAATATCCTGCTGAAATAATTTCTTTCCATATACTTTTATCGATACCAGATACATCTCTCTATCCGAATCTTCCTCGACATCAATATCCTCGATTTCCATGAACAATTCTTTTACTGCATCAAATATCTGAACATAAATTTCTTCATAATATCTTTTCACAATATAAAGTTTTATTGCCACCGGGAGATGACTGAAAACTCTAAATTCTATCTGCTGATTACTGGCATTTAATACTTCAATAACCTTTGCCTTTAAACGGCTGAAACTTTCACTCCGGATTCCCTGACGAACTGCCAATTCCATCTCTACTGAATACAGCTTTCTTATTTCCGAAATTAATTTTTCAAAACTTTCATCTTCCGAATACTGTAAAATTAAACTTTCGTCCTTTTTTGGCTGTGGCACTTTATCATATCCGATCACTGCCACATTGGTGTCTCTTCTCTCAAACAGTATTTGACTGTTTCTCGTTAATTTTTCATACAAAAACTCATATTTACTTTCTTCTCCAATTACCAGTTCGTCCTCATTGACCCTGTTAATTTCATAAAACCATTCATACTCTTCATCGCCAATCAAAATTCCCATTCCAACACGATAAGGGCGTAACCCGATATCTTTATCAAAAGCTAATTTTAGTGAATACTCTACCACATTAAGAATTTGCGTCTTACCTACTCCTGACAGGCCAACCAGAAGGGTTACATCTTCATTAAAATAAATTCTTTCGATTTCCAGGTTTGTTTTTAAATTTTTAAATTCGATCCACTGGATTTTCACACAGTTCACCCCTTTTATTTATATCATTGTCATATCCACAATTTTTAATCAATTCTATTATGATTTACTTTACTACAAATATAGGGGGCGATCACTCACCCCCCTGCTTTTTTCGGTTCCCTCTTAATGGTGGATACTCACCAGCTTTTACTGCAGATTTTATCTCTTATAAAGAAGTATACACAAGACACTTTGAAATGGCAACTGTTTCAAATATTTTTATAGAATTTTTATTGTGCCTGACACCTTCTTGTTACATAATGAAGTCTGTCATCATTCTGCGTGATCTGTGTAAACAGATCGAATGTTTCAAAATTATCCCATTCCTGTGCCAGTGCCTTATAATTGTCATAATTCATATCAATCGTATACACCTCATCAACCTGAATATCCCCCAGCTGCTACCAGATTTGATTGAACGCACCTATATGATCTGGATGCGGATGGGTTAGAATTCAGGCATTTACATGGTTTTCTTTTTCTTCCAATACCTGCCGCACATATTCTTCCAGAGAACGCCCTGGAGCACGTTTATTACTCATAATGCAACCTCCAAATGTAGTAAATTTCTATCTCCTCCCAAGCAAAGTGTAATAAAAATATATTTACTATTATTATGAGTTCAAAAACGTAGGCAGTAAAACTACCCAAGATTTAAGCGCTTACTTAACTTTGGTTTGACATCCACGTTACTGATTCTTTAGTATGCGCAATTTCATCTCTTTGTATACTAAATATTTCCACATCACCACCACAATAGTTTTCATTTTGTCGTTGTTCTTCCATATATGTGTATACTATCATATTATAAGCAAATCCCTTTGCTTCTTTTAATGACATTTTCGAAAAATCAGGTGAATTTTTCCCGTTTTTTAAATTGGTATTCATATACTGTGATTGACCATCACAATCATAACGATAAAAAAGTGTATGTCCTGGTCCTCCAAAATTGCGTCTTCTTAAATTCAACTCTTCAATTTTGTATAAATATTGTTCTGTTCCAATATAGCCACCTATATAAAATATTGTTTTCGTTACATTTTCTTTTTGAATTTTTGCTAATAGTTTATTAGAAATATCTATAACGGTATCTGTTTTATTTAAATCTTCTATTTCTAAATCATTTAAAAAACTTGCTATACTTCTTTCCCCAATCGATGCATTGCCACAATATGTAATTACAACTTTCCATGATTGTAGATAATAATATTTGCACGCATTATCTTCGTAACTCTTTTTCACTCCCCCTACATAATGCGTCACGCGACTATCACACGCCATTACTATGCCATCTGGAACTGTTACATTTACTAGAATCGACATATAACTCCTCATCCCTTTTTATATATATTCTATAAATCTTTCAATTTCTAATGATAGCTTAATAAAAAAGTTTATCCTCACCAGAATATATTTTTATTGTTCCATCCTGACTAACTTTAATAGTTATTCCATTTTGTTTATTGCACCTGACATCTTCTGCGTTCCAAAAAAATTGTTCTCACCGCATTGACTAATACATTATTTTGTTTCCCATTCGATCAATATGATACAGTTCTTTTAATTTAGTTTCAAATACATTATAGTATTCTATTTCTTCTCCATCTGTATCAAATCCTAACATACCAAGTCCATATTTTTTTCCTTTTTGTTTTGTAACAATCCCCGCATCAATAAGTTTTTGAATCATTTGATTCACTTCATCGTCTGTATAACCCTCAATCTTAATCTTAGTAGCTGTTGTAGTTAAAGGACTCACCCTCTTTACAACTTTCTTTAATAATTCTAAATCCATATAAAATACTCGTCGAGTAAGTTTACTCAACTCTCCTTCTCTATATTTATTAGACATTTACCAAACATCTATATCACATCTCCCCCTCAAAAGATAACTACTATTCTAAACAGTAGTTATTTCTTCTAAAGGAATTCTTTATTCTGATACTAGCATATCACTATCTCTAGTTCAATGGAAATATCTTCCAGCAAATCCTATTAATATATTTGTTTACATTTTAACCTTAGTTTCTCATCTGAATATATCTGCCACACAGTAGCAATCATCCCCATATTCTTCAATACTTTATACATTTTGGTTTTATCTTTTCTACTATGACCAACAGCTTTTCTTACGCTATTATCATTAATCGTCTTAATTGTTTCTATAATTTTATTTCTATTTTCTTCTGTGCAATTCATTCCTAAATATACCTTAGATAAGCTAAGGTCAAACTCTTGTGTTTTGTGCAAACTTCCCTTTTCATCTTTATACGAATCAAACATACCCTTCTTAATATCCTCATGATTTCTGGTCACTATTCGATATTCTTTTTCGTATTTCCATACACTATCTTTAGTATACATAATTTTTCCACATGAATGTAGCTGTCTTCTTTGCACACCATTTATTTCATTTTGTTTCAACATTTGTTCTAATGCTAAATTTTTATTCTTCAACCAGACTTTTAATTCATCATCAAAACACTGCCTATTTGCTACATATGTAACAGGAGTCACTTGTCCCTTCCCGCCATGCAAAAATGCGTACTCTATACACATTCCCGTATGTGATTCCGCATAGTGAGCCCACATCAACTTGTCATTCCATTTACTACTCAAACAAATAATTTCATTTCGATTCAATACATCTTCGTAAAATTCTCGTACATTATTATTTTTTTGATCCGCATATAACATCTTAAATTCAAACGGATCGTTTAAATATTTCACCCTAGACGCCCAAATTTGTTCTTTCTTAATTGTTTGAATTCTTTTCGCCCTCATTTGCCCAGATCCTATAGGTTGATACTTGTAAAGCCGATCGGGAATAAATTGGTTTTTATATTTATTTGCCTCCAATTCATCTTTTTCAATAAAATCCAAATATTTATCATATGAAAATTTTTCTCTCATAAAATTCCCCTTTATTTTCATTACATCTGATGCCTGCCTACTTGGCATATGATTTTCTACAAATTGAATTTACTTTTATTACATTCCACAAATTCCTTTCCCATAGATAGCAAGGTATATATACACTCCATAATAGCCAGCACTCCAACAAAAAAAGTAGCTGCTGTCATATCATAAATATGAAACATCATCAAATACTTTTCTTCATAATCAAAACAAAAGACCAATAATATTGCAAACACAGATATAAAAAATTTCGGGAGGCTAAAATACCACATTACCGGTATTCTGTATTTTGCATTCATTCTCTTTAATACTACCGAAAATGCAATCATTAAGACAAACGATATTACGAACAGTCTAACGCACACGCTTAACATTCCACGAACAATATCTCCCGATAACATTAGATCATCAAATCTTCCCATCAGCATTTCCTCCTTAATTCATCATATGGACTTTTATTGATTACTTTTTCTAATTATAGTATGATAAATCCGTTTCTTTTTTCGGATGCGTTAATAGATCCTCTAACTATGCATTGTGGAATCTAATATACGACAACATCAAGTTAATCACTTGAATATTCTCACTATTATTTTCAACCAGTACCTATCTCACTTCACCGTAATCACCCCAACCGTCCCCTTAAACGAAGCATCAAACACATACTGTGGTATCTTCTCCGTCAGTTGGTCATCATACGCAAAATGCAGATGCGCTCCTATCACAGCGACCACCGGGCTGTCTTCTGCAAATACCATGTCCAAAAATTGTTGTGTCACTTCGTCCGGGCTATAGAAGCAATCTGTTCCCCACAAAAGTGCCCGGTCCTGCCATACAGCCTTTGAAGCATCGCTAAGACCATCATTTACTTGCGATTTCAGCGGAACATGCATTGTTAAAATAATTGGTTTATCTTCCACCCATAATTCTTTTAATTTTTCCAATCCCGCTTCTGATAATTGGCTGGTATTATTATTAATTCCCACAACCAGGAACTCATCAAAATCCTGAACCATTACCTCTTCCATATCCCAGGATTCTTTCTCTTTCTGCTGCACATCCTCGTCCGTATATGTATCACTATACCAGATTCCCAAATCATGATCTGCACGATTGTACATAACCGGAGCTTTAATCCGTTTTAAATCTGTCATCAGGCAGTTCAAATTAGCTTCTGAGAAGAAATCGATCATATCACCATTCAAGATTACACCGTCTGGATTTTCCGCATTGATTGCATCTACCATTTCCGGCCACGTTTCCTGCGAAGTTTTTCCGTCAGAATTTGAAAACATTGTAACACGTTGCTCGATTTCTTCACTTTTTTCTGATATATAGTCGCCATCGGGAACTATAATATGTTGATCGTTTACTACGATTAATTTGTATTTCTTCTTTAAATCCTGGATATTTATTTCCTTATTATCCCAAGATATAGATTCCGTCGGTGTGATTTCTGCTGATGGTTGTTCCTCTGTATTGGTCGAAATACTATTCTTTGACGAATTGCAAGCACATATACTTATTCCTAATACACTGCCTAGAGCCATGGCTATTATTTTATTTTTCCTCATACGGTTCCTTTCCATATTTCCTATTAATAATCTTTGATTTATTTATTCCAACTGAAACGATCTTTCTCAAAACATTTTTTTTCAACCTGCTTTGCATAGCTGAATAAGATTAATACAATTGATAAAACAATTAATTTATATTGCTTTTTCAATCCTGAAATATCTATTTCCTTCTTTTCCAAGGAAAGTGCTGTTTTTTCTTCTGTTGAATTTGTTGTATTTTTGTCTGATTGACTTTTAGCATCCCATGATGTTGTTTCTATCTCGGATTTATAGGCAACCAGCATTCCCGCAAACAATCCAGTTAATAATATTCCTGATACTATTGTTGTTTTTGCATCTTTTCTTTCTTTAATCACCTAATATTTTCTTCCGGCATCTGTTTTTTATAATTATATATCGTTTCCTACCATCCGCATATTATTTTCTTGTCATTTCATACTATAATTATCATTCCTTTATTTTCTGATTCATAAAGTAATACTCATATTTCTTATACTGATCCCACATTTTTTGATCTTCGTCTGATAATTCATCCACAACCTCCCCATTTTCCACAAAAAGGCCATCACTGTGTGCTGTTATCGCTTTTCTTACTGAATTAGTAATTTTCATAAATGCAGGTCCATCATATCCTATTTGTTCAAACAATTCGTTCATCAAGTAATTCGGAGCAATATCGCTCCCTTCTCCTATAAATTGATTACCTGTCAGTTCTTTCGCTGCATCATTTGCATACATTATATAAGGTGTTGCATAATAATCATAGAATCCCTCCAAATCACTCACATCTAAATCAATTCCCAGCATCTCATACACACTATTTTCTTCACCAAGCCATGGTTTATGATCTCCAAAAGCAACCACAACACACGGTTCATCCAAATTATTCACTTTCTTAATAAGTTTTTCCAACTCTTCCCCTGTCTTTTTAATGCCGCTAAGATAATTATTAAAAATATTGTATTCATATTCCGTATAATTATCTTGTTCTAAAATATATGGAACATCAAATAATTTATTTGTTGTATAAGGACCATGGTTCTGATAGGTGACACTTAAGTTAAAATAAGGTACTCCGTCATCAATTGCACTTTCTAAATCTTTATACAATTCTGGGAATAAAATATCATCTCCCGCTATTTCGCCATTTGCCAAAGCACTGTATCTCGATTCATAAAAATCGTATTTGCTAAACCCTAAATGATCATTTGTATTGACTCTATTATAAAACCATTCATAACACGGATGACTTCCTTCTACCCGATATCCCTGTTCTGTAAAATATCTGGCATAAGAGTATGTATTCTTGCGAAGATCCGGATAAGTATCTGCTCCTGTTATAAATCTTCTTTCGGTTCTGACCGTTCCAGCTGCAAAGATATCTGTTAATAAATTTCCATGATAAGAAATTTCTTTAACGCGATTGAATGCAGCATATGGATCATTTTCCGAGTTAAATTCCAATTGTGGATATATTGAAAAATCTCCATACGCTTCCATCATAATAGCAATAATATTAATTTTTTTATCTGCTGGTATATCATCCTCTTTAATATCTTTTAAACTATTTTCTATTTCTTTTTTGCTGTATCCACTCGGTTTTTCCATTTTAGCTTCTTTGCTACTATACAAAAACGGATAAACAAAACCTCTGCTAACAAATTGTTGTGTAGCTCTCCATTGATTGATCAGCGCTATATTCTCTGTTTTTTGATAATATTTATCATTCAAAACAAGACTATGCATGCAGAAAATCCCACTTAATGCTGTTATTATCAAAAAAATTATTCTTGTCCTAAGTTTCATTCTTATTTCTACTACTTTTCTAATTTTCCATACAATTCCGACAAGAATTACCATACTTAAAATCCAAAAGGCCATCGTACTATTCGCATGTATCTTATAACGCCCCGTCATATTCTTCATTTCCAAAAACAACGAAAGATCTTCCACCATCAATGGATCATCACGAAATAATATCTTAAAATAATTAATTAGCGTCAAAACAATCACGACAATTGATGTAATTCCTATGCTAATCCATAACCGATTGCATACCAAAAAAAGAAATACTATCAGTAAAAGAATTGGAATCGTATTTAGCAATATTGTATATGGATTCCTAAAATATGAATAAAACATTTCAATTCCAAATTTATCTGTCGCAAAATACAAACTCCCTAGCGATAACACAAGTACACTCATACAAATACTCAATATACTTAATATTCCGCCTTTATTTTTTCCTTTAATACCCTTTTTTATAATCATCATAATTCCTTTCGCTATTTTATACACCTTGTTTATCTGTAAAAACAAATGCTTGCGCCATCGTTAGACGCAAGCACTTGTCTTCTTATTTATATTGTAAAGCAATTTTAAATACTGACAGACAAAATACCATTTACATTCTTCTTTCCAGAAAAATGTCTCAGTTTCTTTTTATTTTCTTAATCATCTGTCCTACTATTTCATTCACAAATTTCTCTCTTGTAATGAGTAATACTCCTCCATACACTCCCCAAAAGAGTACTGCACTTACCACTAAACAAACAAAACTTCCCCAGCTCATCAAGTTCACCCAGCCTGAAACAGTAATTGCTAAAATCACTGCTACCATAATCTTTTGGTAACTTATTTTCTTTAAGGCTTTTATAACCATTTCTTTCAGAAAAATAAACTGTACCACAAAAACCATTGCTTCAGCAAGCAAAGTCCCGATGGCAGCTCCTGACGAAGCAAAACGTGGAATCAGAACGGCATTCAGTAATAGATCGATAATTGCTCCTGCTATTTCCGAATATAATACCACCTTTTCTTTTCCAAGTGGAACTAACATTTGAATTCCCAATATATTAGTAATCCCTATCATTAAAAGCGTAGGCATAAGTATTTGCATTGGTAAAATCGCATTAGCATAATCTTTTCCCGACAGGAAAAATATCGCTTGTTTCGCAAACATTCCAAAATATACCATCAAAGGAACCGAAAGTAAAAAAACAAAATTCAATGCCTTTTCACTGATATTTTTAAATTCATCCCACAGTTTATTTTCAACATAATATGACGCTCGTGGTAGCAATACTGCGCCTAAAGATGTGATTAAACTAACCAAAATAGTCTTTATTCTAACAGAAGCATTATAATACCCGACATCTTGATTAGTTTTCATAAATCCAAGCATAACCGTATCTAGATTTGTGTATATAGTAGATGCACAGGCCATTGCAAAAAAAATCACTACTGACTTTAAATGCTTTTTGGGATGATAATTTCCAATTAATTTTACACCAATATATTTGCGTAGATTTATAAAATTAAGTATATTTGACGCCGATGCAGCAAATATAGTAATTCCTCCATATACCACATAATCTGATTTTTGCCGAACCAATATAAACATTAAAATAACAGCAATAAATTTGAACAGAATAGATCGAACTGTAATATATGTATATTGTTCCAATCCTTTGTACAGCCATTCCATGCCGATAGCATTAAATAAAATAGTGGCACTTACGATTATATATAATGTGCGATCCTCTTGTAATCTTGGAACCAACACAAGTGCTCCACCTAGTGTTATATACGCAAGCACACACATACATATATTAATAAAAAATAATTCATGTACCGTTCTAGTTAATTTTTCTTTATCATCCCTTACTTTAGCGCATGCACGAATTCCATATGTTGGAACTCCCAATTGCGCAATCATATCAAAATATGTAATTAAAGATGTCGCAAAAGAAATTTTTCCCATTCCTTCTGGTTTTAAAATCCTAGACACATATGGAAATGTAATTAATGGAAATAAAAATGCCGACATCGAAAGTATTACATTCATTATAAAATTGATTTTTAATGATTTTCTGGTGTTTTGCATATCTATTTCCTCTAATCTCTTTGCATTACTTCTTCTAAATCGCGCTCCTCCTCTAAAATGGAAATCGCTTCTATAAATGCTTTTTTTACATATTCTCCTTTTCTTACATCACGCGTGATTTCCAACACATTATTTCTATACTTCTCATATTCCTTTCTTGTCATGTTACCTAATACATCATCTATTTCTGCCAAACTATTCACTGCAAATCCTATTCCATTTTTTTCTATAAATTCTGCAATAGCCGCTTCTTTCCATGTTATAATTGGTAAACCACAAGATATATACAATGACAACTTATGCGGATTATTGATTTTCATATATTGCCCATCATTCCCAGAGCATTCTTCACAACTCCCACCATCCCATATTAAACCAAAATCTCCATTCATCGCTTCACACAACGCTGTAGGGGAATAACTTCCCTGATAGCACAAATTTTCCCCATTCAATATATAGTCCGGTTTGTTACCATATATATTAATTGGCGAATGAATGTATTGTGATATTGATTGCATGAAACGAGATTTTATTAAATTGCCGGCAAAACATATTGTATAATTATTATCTTCTCCTGTATTTTTCTTTTGAGAAGGTTTTGTTTCTGCAAGATAGTCAAATAATTCTAGAGAAACACACGGCTTTTTCAACCCATTTTCTTTCAACCATGTTATCATTTTTCTATTGTGTGCAATAACCACATCAAATTTATTTAAGCGCTGAATTTCTTCTTTACGCTTTTCTGTTGAATCTGGATATTTCCGAAAGCTATCTATATCATGAATCAATACTACCTTTTTTTTGCTTTTTATTGTTAATATATCTTCTACAGTAACTGGACTCCACAAATATAATGGCCATTGTACAAACATATATTCATCTCGAAAAGCATTTTTCAGCCTATGCATATTTAACCACGACAAAATATTTCTAATATATCTACGATTAATATGATATAGCATGTATATTTTTCCAAAATTTTGTTCAAATACTGCGTTAACATCTTTCGGAGCTTTTGCACCTGCATCTCTATCTTTCACAACATAGTTACTTAGCATAACGCATTTTTTTCGCATTTACTCTTCTCCAATACTCTTGCTAAACTTGGCAATAATTGCATCTACAATTCGTTCACTTGCATGACCATCTCCATATGGATTAGATGCCTTGCTCATTTTTTCATATTCCATTGAATCGCTCAACAATTCATCTACCATTTGATAAATTGTCTCTTCTTCCGTCCCTGCAAGTTTTAAAGTTCCAGCATCTATCCCCTCTGGACGTTCCGTTGTATCTCGTAAAACAATAACCGGTTTTCCAAGGGAGGGTGCTTCTTCCTGAATTCCGCCACTGTCTGTAAGAATAAGATATGATCTGCTGAGCAGATTATGGAACTCTACAACTTCCTGAGGTTTAATCAATTTTATCTTCTCACTATCACCGAATACCTCATTTGCTGCTTTCACAACTAATGGATTTAAATGAACAGGATATACCATTTTAACATCATCATATTTGTCTATGATACGGCGTATAGCTTTAAACATTCTGTACATAGGCTCTCCAAGATTTTCTCTTCTATGTGCAGTCAGAACAATAAGCCGGTCGTCTCCTATCCATTCTGTTATTTCATCACTATATTCTTCATCTACCGTTAAATTTAATGCATCTATTGCAGTATTTCCGGTTACATAAATCGTCTCTTCTTTTTTCCCTTCTCGCAGTAAATTGTTCTTGCTTCGTTCTGTTGGTGCAAAATTCATATCGGAAACTATTCCAACGAATTGACGATTCATTTCTTCTGGAAACGGTGAATACTTATTATATGTACGCAATCCTGCTTCTACATGTCCAACTGCAACTTGCTGATAAAAGGCTGCCAATGCTCCCGCAAACGTTGTCGTGGTATCTCCATGTACCAGAATAATATCCGGTTTTACTTCTTTAATAACATCTTCCAAACCTTTTAAAGCCCTTGTCGTAATATCCGATAATGTTTGACCTTGTTTCATAATATTCAAATCATAATCTGGTTTTACTTTTAATGCTTTCAGAACCTGATCTAACATTTCCCTGTGCTGTGCAGTTACGCATACGATACTTTCAATCTCTTCTCTTTTTTCCAATTCATGAACTACCGGTGCCATTTTTATTGTTTCTGGTCTAGTTCCGAAAATACTCATTACTTTTATTTTTCTCATATTTTTCCCTTTCTTTAGCGTAAATTTTTATCAAACATTACTCGAAATATAAATTTTATATTGCTATTATAAAAACGTTTTAACCGATATGGTTCTTTTGTTATTCTATACAACCATTCAATATTATGTTTAACAAAAAAGTGAGGTGCTCTTTGTTTCATTCCACTCAAAACATCAAACGATCCTCCAACCCCAACAAAAATACCCTTTTCAAAATCTTTTAGATGCTTATATATTAGTTTTTCCTGTTGTGGCATACCTAATGCAACTAATACTATATCTGGCTGAAGTTGTTTCATTTTTTCAAATACTGCATCCTTATTCTGTACATAACCATTTTCAGTTCCAACCACCTTTAAATCTTTGTATTCATCTCTCAAAACCTGATTTAGCTGTTCTACTATTTCCGGCTTCGCCCCAAAAAGGAAAATTGTTTTTCCAAGTTCGTTTCCATATTCAAATAACTTTTTTGCAATATCCACACCTGGAATTTTCGCTGGCATTGGATATTTCAACATTTTTGCGGCTTTAATAATCCCCACTCCGTCAGCTACAATCGTATCTGATGAATCCAATAATAATTCTTTCATTTGTTTATCTTTTTCACCATACATAAATGCCTCTGGATTTGCCGTAATGATGAACATTTTTGTTTCTTCCTGCAGATTTCTCTTCATTTCTCTATAAAATTGATTATCCGATTTATCATAAAGTCTCTCAAAAAATGCTTTCATACTTCTCCTTATACCCGCATAATATATTTTCGGAATAGCTTTGCTCTTTTCTTATTCGTAACATGGATTTTTAAAAACACATTAATTTTTCGTGCCAAAGCTTTTTTCCCTTCCAACCACGTTCCCGTAAACACATGAATAGATATCGAATTTTCAGACGGATTACATAACACAGTATCCGGATAAACAGCAATATCTTCATCTAAAATCTGAAATTTATTTCCTACTTTGCAATGATATTTTTTTATTAGTAAATCTGATACTGATATCGTATTATTTTTTTCGAAATCAAACTTATATTCATCTAAACGGTCATAGTATTCTATCATATCCTTTACTAATGGATGACCGGGTTCTGCACCAAAGACTGCAGTAAATGGATATTGTGGATTTTCAAAACCAACAAATGCGCGATTATTTAAAAAGCGATCAAAATTATCTAATACTAGTATGTCTGTATCCAAATAGATTCCACCATATTTGTATATTACATACGCCCTTATGTAATCACTCACATATGCCCACTTTTTAGCTTTATATGCTGCTTTCACAAATGGGTGTGAATCTATATCAAAATTATTTTCATTCCATTCAATAACTTCATATCCTTCCAAATGCTTTCCCCAAGTCTTCATACATTGCTTTATTGTGTTGTTTTTCTCATTTCCCCCAACCCATACATAATGAATTTTTTTCGGTATCAACTCATATCACCTCTCATATTTCTTATTTTGATTTAAGACTCCAAGATATCCCCATAGCAAAAAAGCTACAATTTGAACTTCAAATACATTATAAAACAATCCAAACCATCCTACCATTATACAAATTAATATGTTTAAAGGTTTTTTCCTTTGTTCATATAAAATACTTACCAAAAATAAACATAGAAGTAGAAAACCAACACTACCAGTTTCTACAATATCCTTTATATATTCGTTATCTGAATAACATCCAGCTGGTATACCATATTGTTCATAAATCTCTGGTATCCATGCCATACTTGCGCCAGATCCATATGTTCCAAAACCTGTACCCAATATTGCATTGTCTTTCCATATTTGGATACCCGTTTTCACAATAAAAATTCTTCCTACTAAATTAGATTGTTCAACAATCTCTTCTGAATTCATTTCCTTAAGTCGGTCAAACATTGTCGTCTCGGCTTCTTCAGCTGTAGTTCCTGCATTAATATATTTCACCATAGATTCCCGTCCTACAACACTCAGCATATAAATGCCAATGCTTATTAAGCCAACTATAATTATTTGTAAAATAAGAGCTTTTTTATTCTCCAGAAGCTCCTTTCTAAAAATTAAAATGTACAAAATCCCGACAAATATAAAGATAAGGAGAGAACTTCTTGACATAGTCATAAATAATGATGCCAACGCTATGCATTTATAGACCCATAGTTTTTCTCCTTTTGCATGATATATTACAAAGAAAAATGTCAGTACCAGAAATGCACCATAAGTATTAGGATTGCAAAACATTCCATACATTCTTGAAAAATTATCCGCGTAAATAATTGATTCCGCAACGCTCTTAGGAAAAAGCAGCATTTTACTGCTAAGCATTTCAATCATTCCAAGCACAAAGAGCAAATAGGTCAATCCTCTTATACATTTACATATTTTCAAAATATAATTCTGTTCAAATTTATAGTTTCTAATAACAACGTATAAAATATAATAAACGGCTAAACTTCTCACTTCCATTATATATATACTTATACTTATTTTTTTTATAAAAATAGTATTTATTAAAGCCACCAAAAAAAACAAACAAAAAATGATATCACTTAGTTGGATTTTAACCCTACCCCTTTGGGATATCACATAACCCATAAGCAAAATCAAAATCATCATATCTGGCAAAACTTTTATATATGTTCCTAAGAGAAGCTCTAACTCATTTCTAAATGGTATAAAACACATCAAAAATAATACAAGACACTTACTATATGTTATTGTTATATTTTCTAACTTTTCTAATTTGTTCATATATATTCCTTTTACACTTTTTTAGTTATACTATCAATAAAATCATACCATAAAGTTGCAACACTCTCTTTTGAGTATTTCAATGCATTCTTTTTTCCTTCTTCTCCGATCTTTTTTCTGTAGTTATAATTTGATATCAGTTTTTCCAATTCTTTCACCATTTGACTTTGTGAATGTTTTTCAATTAATATTCCATTTTTGTAAGATTGAATTATCTCTTTTGCTCCCTGTGCACAGTCATAAGCAATGCATGGAATACCAAATGACTGCGCTTCTATTAACACTAGTCCAAAAGATTCTGTCAGTGAAGTCATAACATAAATCGAAGATTGATACATTAATTTTGCAATATACTCTTTATTTTGATATCCATGTAAAATTACTTTTTCATTCAACCCATTTTCTTTTATAATTTTAATTAATCGTTCTTTTTCCGCGCCGTCTCCTACGATGTGTAGCTGCCAGTCTTTATTATTTTTAGATATCAGTGCAAAAATATCAATCAACTCAACAAAATTTTTTTCTGGAGCTAACCTACCTACTGATATTATTTTTTTTCCTGTTAAATCAGAATTTTCTTGAGGAATTTTCTCCAGATAATGGGAAATGTATTTGCATTTAACTTTCATTCCCCTAGTTCTTTCCCTGTAAAACTCCGTCAGTTCTCTGGATACCGGCATAAAATAATCCATATCCTTTATTGCCTGTATCTGTCTTCTTATATATTTTTCATTTCCATTATGATGATTATGTTCCTGTGCAATACAAACTGCTTTTTCCGGCGCATTCTTAGTTAATAATTTGTGATATATATATCTTGAAGAAATAATAACATCCGAATCGCATTCTCGTATTGCAGTCCGCATTTTATATTTTCTCCAATAAAGTATTTTTAGGCTTTTTATCCCTTCTTTCACTATTTTTCCAACTTCACGTGCACTAATAGCTTTTTTTATTTCTTCTCTGTTTGGTTTAACATTCTCTGTAAGATATTTTATTTCAATCCGAGGATCCACTTCAAATGCAGGATTTTCATACAACTTATAAAAACTTATTATCTCTACATTGTATTTTTCTACCAATAAATTAGCTTGTGCTATAACAGCCTGCTCCGCTCCACCATATCCCAGATGTAACATTAAAAATGTAATTTTTTTCATTCTTTTTCCTGAATATCCTTCCGTTGCTCTTCAGTAAAACCTTCTGTGCTTTCTTTCATAAACATAATTTTTATGGTCATTAAAATCAGTTTAATATCTAAGAAAATAGAATAATTCTGAATATATATCAAATCAAGCTGCAACTTATCGTATGGACTTGTATTATATTTTCCATAAATCTGAGCATATCCCGTCAGTCCCCCACGTACTTTTAGACGATATTCAAATTCCGCAAGATCTTCCGTATACTTTTCTACATGCTCCACCCGCTCTGGACGAGGTCCTACCAGACTCATGTTTCCAATCAGTATATCTATTAATTGTGGAAGTTCATCTAACCGTGTTGCGCGCAATATTCTTCCTACTGGCGTTATTCTTGGATCATGATCTGCTGCTGGTTGAGACTTTCCATCTTTTTCTGCATCTACTATCATACTTCGAAACTTAAAAATATGAAACACTTTTCCATTCATGGTACATCTCGCCTGACGATAAAATACTGGACCCCCATCATATAGTTTTATTGCGATAGAGGCAACTAAGAAAATAGGAGAAGTAATCAACAACATTAATGCTGATACCAAAATATCCATAGTTCTCTTTAGAAATCTTTGCTCGAAGCTTAACCCATGGTTTCTATATAACAATAACGGAGTATCAAAAATATGTAAACTTTCTGCCCCACGTATCAGAATATCCGATACTTTTGTTGTTGAATACGCCCTAATATCATTCCCATAACAAAACTTAAGAATTTTGTTACGAGTCTCAGAGTGTACATCGTATATAACAACTCCTTCATATTTTTTTATTTCTTTTTCAACTATGTCCAAACCAGCACTTACATTAATCTTTTGTTCTACTTTATACTTATCTTTTCTTGTATTTAATTTGTTGATAAACTCTGTTGGATCATATTCCTCATACACTACTAATAACTTACGTGGTGGAAAAAGTTTTCGAAAAAGTTTTTCGCTGATCACTGCTACAATCACTACAATTCCAATATCGTAAACTGTTATTTTCAGTAATGGTCCTACATTTACAAACCGAACAGAAAGCAATACAATCTGTAAATACATAACAATATTGGCACATATCAATGCTAAAATCTGTGAATAAATAATATTAGCTTTTTTTAGATAGCCAACTTTCAAGCCACCAAATATATATAAAAAAATCATTTGATACATTACATACATTCCTGCCATCATACAATGACCTTTTTGGAAAAATGGAAATACCGTATATAAATTATAGCTTTTTATCCAACTATACATAAAAAAACTTGTTTCACACGCTACTAAAACTACAACTAAAAAAATACGTATTATACGTTTATACTGTTCATTATCTTTTTTCATCTTTCGTCTCCATAATTATTAATCAATCTCTGTACGTAACACGCAATATCCATCCACTTCACCCAATACGCTGCAACCCCAACTTTGGTAAAATTGTACTGCATCTAAATCATCTGATTTTACAATAACATAATCTACTTTTTCTGCACTTGCTGCCTCTCTAAACATTTCTGCACTTACTAATTCTTTATAATATGCTAACTGTGCCCATTTCAAAATCGAATGATAATCTTTCCTTTCCAACAATACTCGTAAATCATTCTCTTCAAAAAATGTGTTATATGTCTCTAAGTCTTCTCGCCCCAATACAGAATTAATAGTCGGATCATACTGTCTCATATCATATACAAGCCAACCTGAATATAAGACTTTAGGATTCTTTTTCCCTTCTGAATGCAATAATTTGTCAATATCTATGACTTCATCCCATGTATAATAAGCGTTCATTTTTTTTACATAAGGAGGTGATGAACTTGAATATACTGGTTTGCCCAGCATAACAATGCTTCCGAATATCATCAACCATATAACCGCACATATCCAACACTTATTCACTTTCTTTACTATAGCCGCATAACAAAAACCAATCATTGGAGCTATTGGAATAAGCCAAAAAAAGCGATAATATCTATCTGATAATCCAAATATCTTACCTGCAATTTTTACAACCAATGGATTACACACTGTTAGTGCAAACAAAATATATGGATATATTCCCAATTTTATCCAACGTTTGCTTTTTGTAAAAAATACGAGTTCAAAGAATAATAAAATATATATCCATAGCCAATTATCATTCAAATATGCCTGTAGATTTTGCCAAATAAAATCCCATCCATATCCTTCCGCTGTAATTCCCTGCATCACTTTCTCTTTTCTTATAAAATTTTTATTTGTATAACTTTCTTTGAAATGCACAAATGAATCACAATAAACATTGCACAAATCACCATGCTGGCCACATATTTCCATATAACATGTTTCCTGTTTTTGCTTAAAATCACAGGAATATAGTACATAGAAATAAGTGTTGGCATTAATAACATTGCTGACATGGAAAACGCCATTCCACCTATCAAAGTGCAAACCATTGCATACCAATCCCATATACTATTTTTTTTCTTAAGCGTACGTATCAATAACAATAGCAATGTCGGTATCACAATAACCGCCAGAATGGTTTTTCCTTCAAATGTTCTATATGCAAAAAAACCTGTAGGTGAATACATAGAATAACCACACATATACACTACGACCATCAGAAACCAAGTCTCCAACAATCTATTTTTGTTCTTATTCAAAAATTCTGCTGCTATATTATATAAATTCCCCCCCGTAATGACGATAACAACTGTTGACATAATAAATCTATATGCAATTAACGGATGGATCTTCGTTATCATGCTTATCACCGAATTATGTACTGAGTATGTAAGTATTAAATACAATGGATCCAGTGTTTCCAATTTTACACCTGTATATGGATTATATTGTTCAATTGTATCTGTATAAACAGATGAACTTGACATTCCAATATAATATGCCGAATCTATACTGCTACCGTACTGAATATTATTTGTTATTAAATAACTTAACGCACCCAAAACAATGCAAACTATTACACTATTTCGAATAGTATTTTTAAATTCTACATTTCTAAAAGATTTCACCCATTCATTTTTATTTACTACAATCGAAATGCTGCTAACAATTAAACATACTATTCCCCACATAATTGATAATTTCGATAAGGGTTGTAATAACAACTTCATTGGTAAAGCAACAATCTCAAAAGTGGCAAAATATACCATAAATCCAATATTTATACTCAAAAGCAACGAAAAATCATCCTTTTTAATTCTGCACGTTATCATAGAGCCAAATAGAAAAAAGAGAATTAACAACACCAATATGCTTAATACACTAACATATATATTTGCCTGCATTTTTTCACCTTAACAAAATGTCTTTCCTTTATATTATCCTTTTCACACTCTTCTATCCATTCTAGCATCTGAGCTTAAGGAATTCAAATTTATCATCTAAAATCACTACTTACTTTTATATCTTACCTTTTTTTCTGATATATATTTTACTTATAATCTGTGAAAATCCCTTCCATCCCATGCAAAGAATTAACATACATATTATAAAATAATAAAATTTAGAACTGTTCCCCTCTATCATTCTTACTTTATTGATAAATGGATCGGAAAAGATAACATCCTGAAATATAAAAATTTCAAATGTACATCCACTTAATATCATAATCATTTTTTCTAAATATCTTGGTAAATATACGTTACTAGCTACACTAATTATTATTGGCAAAAATAATAATTGGACAAATAACCATATCCAATTGTCATTTCTATGCGAAATCACCCCTAGAGCGTGTTTGAAAAACATTTTAAGTTGTTCATTTTAACCAAATTAATATTG
>URKY01000041.1 GCA_900548465.1 uncultured Eubacterium sp. | reverse complement strand
GCACGCCGCCAGCGTTCATCCTGAGCCAGGATCAAACTCTCGTTAAAAGTGTTTGTTCTGTCAGAATGACGTTAGCCATTCATCCATTACTGTTTGTTTTGGAAATCGTTAGCTTCGATTACTCGAATTAACAATGTTCGCTCTGAAAATATTTATTTGAATTTTCAGGGATGGTTGCTGTTCAATTATCAATGTTCTTTGTTTTTTTGCTACCGCTCTTTGCGACAGCCAGATTAGTATATCATAACTGTTTTTCCTTGTCAACAACTTTTTTAAAAGTTTTTTTATCTTTTTAAGAACTTTATTGGTTGTTTTCAGGGGCTCTTGAGCCGTGCAAGAGATATACTATCACTTTGGTTTATAATTGTCAACAATTTTTTTTATTTTTTTTTATAAATTTAAAACACCCATTTAGCATGTCACAATTTACCTCTCCATTTTCACTAAATGCTGTAGCTTCAACAGTATAATCCCCATTATATTGTGTTTGATCTATATAAGAAAAAAATCTATAAAAATCTATATTTCCTACTCCAATAGGTAATGTTTTTAGTTTATCCCATTCTTTATATCCCCCTGCATAATCATTTATATGAAGATGCTTTATATGTTTTTTCCATAGATATTCATTTTTTTCTTCATATATTAATTCTAATTCATTATGAAACTGTGCCATTTTTGTATCAAATATAAAATGTATATCCGGATATTCTTTTACCAGTTCCATCCAATGAATCATTGGGCTGGAACAATTACATACAACATTTTCTATTAAAAGATCTATATTATACTGATTTGCTATTTTTAACACTTCAGCATATCCTTTTAAATTGTTTTCAAACGTTTTATCAGAATATGTTCCGTCCCAAAGATGCATTACCATTTTTTTTGCACCGATTGATTTAGCCATTATGCAGTTTTTTTCAAATTTTTCTTTTGCTGTTTTATATTCCCCATCCTCATTTTTTCCCAGATATTCTCCTATATGTTTTTCACAATGCATTATTGGAAAACTAAGTCCTGTATCTATAAGTTCTTTTATTATTTCCTTTTCTTTTCCATACCATGTGCTATACATCATGAATTCGAATCCGTCACATTCTAATTTTTTTGCATACTTTCTTATTAATCTATAATCTCTGTTATTAGGTTGTCCTATTAAAGCACCTGTCGAACAATATACTTTATTCATATTGATTACTTCCTTCTATATATAGGTTTATTTATATATGAAAAAACTCAGACATAACTGTCTGAGTTCAAAACGGAGAAAGAGGGATTTGAACCCTCGCGCCGCGCAAACGACCTACACCCTTAGCAGGGGCGCCTCTTCAGCCACTTGAGTATTTCTCCATGCCTGATTATATAATCAGTATTTAATTATTGCACTTAAATAAGCAGTGCAAGATTTATTATAATATAGCCATCTTTATTTGTCAAATATATTATATAGCTTTTTATATTTTTCTTCTATATTAATATTCGCAGTTATTTATGTTATTATTCTTTATATTTTTCTATTGCAGTTTCATAAAGATTATTCCCATTACTATCTATTACAACTATACATGGAAAATCTTCTACATAGAGCTTTCTTATTGCTTCCGTTCCTAAATCATCATAGGCCACAACTTCACTTTTCTTAATACATTTAGACAATATTGCTCCTGCTCCACCTACCGCTGCAAAATATACTGCATTATTTCTTATAATTGCATCAATTACTTCTTTTGAACGTTTTCCTTTGCCAATCATTCCCTTTAAACCTAAATCAAGCAGCTTTGGAGCATATTTATCCATTCTGCTTGCCGTTGTAGGACCTGCAGATCCTATAGGACGTCCTTCTCTTGCAGGTGAAGGTCCCATATAATAAATTATATTATTATCCATTTCTATAGGAAGTTTATCTCCTTTTTCTAATGCTTCATACATTCTTTTATGTGCAGCATCTCTTGCTGTATATATTGTTCCTGTTATGTATACATAATCTCCCGAATTAAGATTAACCGTATCTTTTTCAGTTATAGGTGCAGATATTTTTTTATCCATTTTAACTATTACCTTTCCTGTTTCTTCTATATATATGTATGTTTATTTTTATATTGTTCTGGTTACATGTCTGTTTACATGACAACATATATTAATTGCTACCGGAAGACCTGCTATATGAGTAGGATATGTTTCTATATTTACTGCCAAAGCAGTCTGAGTTCCTCCAAGTCCACCGGGACCTATTCCTAATTTATTTATTCTGTTTAGTAACTCTTTTTCCATTTCTTTAACATATTCAATATTTGAGTCACTGTCTGCTGGTCTTGCTAATGCTTTTTTTGCGAGTATTGCACACTTTTCAAATGTACCACCTATTCCAACCCCTACTACCATTGGTGGGCAGGCATTAGGTCCTGCATCTTTTACGGCAGTAATTACAGCATCTTTTACTCCTTCTATTCCATCAGCAGGTTTTAGCATAAATACTCTGCTCATATTTTCACTACCAAATCCTTTTGGTGCCACTGTAATTTTTATATTTTCTCCTGGCACAATATTGTAATGTATCACTGCAGGTGTGTTATCTTTTGTATTTTCTCTTATTAGAGGATCTTTGACAACTGACTTTCTAAGATAACCTTCCACATATCCCTGCCTTACACCTTCGTTTATTGCATCTTCAAGATTATTTCCTATTATATGTACATCCTGTCCTATATCAATAAAAACAACTGCCATTCCTGTATCCTGACATATAGGTATCGTATCTTCTCCGGCTATTTTTAAATTTTCATCCAATTGTTCTAATATTTGACATCCTAATGGTGATTTTTCATTTAATTTTGCATTATCAAATACTTTTTTCATGTCTGAAGATAAAAAATGATTTGCTTCAATGCACATTTCCTTTATGTTTTTAGTAATTTCCTGGGAATTTATTTCTCTCATTGCAATATATTCTCCTACTATTATTTATCATAAGATATTATAAATTGTATCGAAAAAAAGCGACCGGAGCCGCTTTTTTCTTTATTCTGTTATTTCTTCTTCACTGTCTTCTTCATTTATTTCTGCTTCTATTGCATCAGCTTCTGTTACGCTTTCCTTAACTTTTGTAATACTTGCAACTACTATATCATCGTTTTTACCTGTATTCATAAGTTTTACGCCAAGTGTAACCCTTCCAAGAACTGAAATATCATCTACAAACATTCTTATTACTATACCTTCGTTTGTAATCATCATAATTTCATTTCCGTCATTTACAGCTTTTGCACCTACTACTTCACCTGTTTTTTCAGTAATCTTATAACACTTGACACCTTTTCCACCACGATTCTGTAGTTTAAATTCCGTAAATGGTGTACGTTTACCCATTCCATTAGCAGATACAATTAAAATATATTCACCTTCTGTATCAAGCTGCATTGATATTACTTCATCATTTCCTTTAAGTTCAATACCTCTTACACCCATTGCAGAACGTCCTGTTTCTCTTACATCGCTTTCACGGAACTTAATTCCCTGTCCGTTCTTTGTAACAAGCATAATATTATTACTGTTATCTGAAATTGTAACATCAATTAATTCATCACCTTCTCTTAATGTGATTGCCTGAATACCACTCTTTCTTATATTGGTGTATGCACTTATTGAAGTCTTCTTTACTGTTCCATTCTTTGTAGCCATTATGAGATATTTATCATCCTCAAATTCTCTCATCTGAACCATAGCTGAAACTTTTTCACCCGGCTGTAACTGAAGTAAATTAACTATAGCCATTCCACGGGCAGTACGTCCTGCCTCAGGAATTTCGTAACCTTTTAATTTATATATTCTACCGGTATTTGTAAGGAACAATATATAATCATGAGTTGAAACCATAAACATGTCCTTTATAAAGTCATCATTTATAGTCTGCATTCCCTTAATTCCCTTACCTCCACGGTTCTGTGCCTTGAAATTATCTACAGTCATTCTCTTTATGTAGCCTAAATTAGTCATTGCAATAACTGTATCTTCTTCAGGAATGAGGTCCTCATCATCTAAATCAATATCAATTCCAATTTTTGTTCTTCTGTCGTCGCCAAACTTATCTCTTACAATTGATATTTCTTCTTTTATAACTGTAAGAAGTTTGTTTTCATCAGCTAAGATTGACTTTAAGTAACTAATTTTTTCCATTAATTCCTTATATTCATTTTCAAGATCTTCTCTTGCCAATCCTGTTAACTGACGGATTCTCATATCAACAATAGCCTGTGCCTGTGCGTCTGACAAACCAAATCTCTCTGATAATGCAGACTTTGCGTCAGCTGTTGTTCTTGAGTTTCTAACAATTTTTATTACTTCGTCAATATTATCAAGTGCTATTAATAAGCCCTGTATAATATGAGCTCTTTCTTCTGCTTTATTTAATTCAAACTTTGTACGACGTGTAACAACATCCTTCTGGTGATTTAAATATTCTCCAAGCATCTGTAATAAATTAAGAACCTTTGGTTCTCCGTTTACAAGTGCTAACATAATTACACCAAAAGAATCCTGTAACTGTGTGTGCTTGTATAACTGATTAAGAATTACATTTGCATTAGCATCACGACGTACTTCTATAACTACACGTGTACCTTCCTGATCTGATTCATCACGAAGATCTGTAATTCCGTCAATTCTTTTTTCTTTAACTAAACTAGCAATTTTTTCTACTAATTTAGCTTTGTTTACCATATACGGAAGCTCAGTAACTACAATTCTACTCTTACCGTTATCCATTGTTTCTATTTCTGATGTTGCACGTGTTCTGATTTTTCCACGTCCTGTTCTATAAGCCTCTTCTATGCCTTTTCTTCCGAGAATAGTAGCTCCTGTAGGGAAATCAGGTCCTTTAATAATTTCCATAATTTCCTCTATTTCAGTATCTCTATTCTCTTCTACTTTATTGTCAATTATTTTTATTATTGCATTTATTGTTTCAGTTAAATTATGAGGTGGAATATTAGTTGCCATACCTACGGCAATACCACTTGTACCATTAACCAAAAGATTAGGGTATCTTGCAGGAAGAACTGTTGGTTCTTTTTCTGTTTCATCAAAGTTTGGTGTAAATTCAACAGTATCTTTATTGATATCTGCCACCATTTCCATTGAAATTTTGCTTAAACGTGCCTCTGTATAACGCATTGCGGCAGCTCCGTCGCCATCTTCTGAACCAAAGTTTCCATGTCCGTCTACCAATGGATATCTTGTACTCCACTCCTGTGCCATATTAACTAATGCACCATAAATAGAACTGTCACCATGAGGATGGAATTTACCCATTGTATCACCAACAATACGGGCACACTTTCTATGTGGTTTATCAGGTCCATTATTAAGTTCTACCATTGAATAAAGAACACGTCTTTGAACCGGCTTTAATCCATCTCTTACATCCGGAAGAGCTCTTGCAGCAATAACGCTCATTGCATAATCAATATAAGAGGTTTCCATTGTTTCTTTTAAGTCTACTTCATGAATTCTATCAAAAATTTTATCGTCCACTTAAATTACCTCCTATATATCAAGATTCTGTACGAATTTTGCATTTGCTTCAATAAATTCTCTTCTAGGTTCTACTTCATCTCCCATAAGAGTATTAAATGTTGCATCTATCTCTGTTAATGTGTCGTCATTAACTTTTACCTGTTTTAATATTCTCGTATTAGGGTCCATTGTTGTTTCCCATAACTGGGAAGCATCCATTTCTCCAAGACCTTTGTAACGCTGAATTTTATTTTGATTATCACGACCTATTTCCGTAAGAATTTTGTTTAATTCTTCATCACTATAAGCATAATAATTTTTTTTGTTTCTTGTAACCTGATAAAGAGGAGGCATTGCAAGATAAACATGTCCTTCTTTTATTAATTCAGGCATAAATCTGTAGAAAAATGTAAGCATTAATGTATCAATATGAGCTCCGTCAACATCGGCATCAGTCATTATAATAATTTTGTCATATCGAAGTTTGCTTATGTCAAACTCATCATATATACCTGTACCAAATGCAGTAATCATTGCACGGATTTCAGCATTCTGCATTATTTTATCAACTCTTGCTTTTTCTACATTTAATATTTTTCCACGAAGTGGAAGAATTGCCTGTGTAGCTCTTACTCTTGCTTTTTTTGCAGAGCCACCGGCGGAATCACCCTCTACTATGAATATTTCACACTTCTTCGGATCTTTATCTGAACAGTCAGCTAATTTTCCCGGAAGAGCTGCCACATCAAGAGCCGTCTTTCTACGGGTTGTTTCTCTTGCCTGTCTCGCTGCTTCTCTTGCACGCTGTGCAAGAACTGCTTTTTCGCAAATTGTCTTTGCTATAATAGGATTTTGTTCAAGATAATAAGTAAGCTGTTCACTAACAACACCATCAACAGCTGTTCTTGCTTCACTGTTTCCTAATTTCTGTTTTGTCTGTCCTTCAAACTGTGGATCTTCTATTTTGACACTTATTATACAAGTCAGACCTTCTCTGAAATCCTCACCGGACAAATTATCTTCTTTTTCTTTTAAAATTTTGTTGTTTCTTGCATAATTGTTTAATGTTTTAGTAAGGGCTCTCTTAAAGCCTTCTACCTGCATACCACCTTCAGGTGTATTAATGTTGTTTACGAAACTTAATGTATTTTCGTTATATGCATCATTATGCTGCATTGCAACTTCTACATATACATTATTAACTGTTCCTTCACAATAAATAACATCATCATAAAGTGCTGTCTTACCTTTATTTAAGTAAGTTACAAATTCTTTTATACCACCTTCATAATGGAAAGTTTTTTCTATAGGTTCCTCTTCCCTTACGTCACGTAATATAATTTTAAGATTCTTTGTTAAGAATGCTGTTTCTCTAAGTCTTGTTTCCAATACTTTGTAATCATAAATTGTATCTTCAAAAATGCTGTCGTCAGGAAGGAAAGTTACTTCTGTTCCCGTAAAGTCTTCATCACATTTATCTACAACTTTTAATGGCTCAACTACATGACCATACTCATATCTTTGATAATGAACATCTCCGTTACGGCATACTTTTACCTCAAGCCACTTAGATAATGCATTAACAACTGAAGCACCTACACCATGAAGTCCGCCCGATACTTTGTATCCACCACCACCAAATTTTCCTCCGGCATGAAGTACCGTAAATACAACTTCAACTGCAGGCTTTCCTGTTTTCGTATTGATATCTGTAGGAATACCACGTCCATCATCTCTTACTGTTATAGAATTATCTTTGTTAATTTGTACATCAATAATGTCACAATATCCAGCCAGAGCTTCATCTACAGCATTATCTACTATTTCATATACAAGATGATGAAGTCCTCTTGAGGATGTAGATCCAATATACATACCCGGTCTTTTTCTTACTGCTTCAAGTCCTTCCAATACCTGGATCTGATCTGCACCATATTCATTTTCTACATTTGTGTTGTTACCCATTCGTAACTCCTTTCAGTTTATACTGTTTTTTCCTCTACTTTTCCATTTTGTACCTGGAATATTTTATTAATTTTAAATCTATTTTCAATAAAATCATCTAACCCCGTACATGTTATAATTGTTTGTATATCATCAAGGCTTTTTAATAAATGATTTTGCCTTGTTGAATCCAATTCCGATAAAACATCATCCAGCAACAATACGGGAGTATCATTTATAAGTGATTTTACAAGTTCTATTTCAGCAAGTTTTAAAGACAATGCAACTGTTCTTTGTTGCCCCTGACTTCCATAAATTCTAATATTTTTATTTTCATCATTTAAATCAAAAAATAAAATATCGTCTTTGTGAGGACCAACTGACGTTGACTTTACTTTTATATCTTTTTTTCTGTTTTCTAAAAGTCTGTTATACAAATCTTCTGCTTCGCAGTTTTTGCTATACACTACATTTATATTTTCTTTTTTGCTTGTAAGCTTACAATGAATAGGCTTTATAATCTCATTTATCTCTTCAATAAACTTTTCTCTTCTTTTTATTATTTTAGAGCCATACTCAGCAAGCTGCATATCCCAGACATCTAATGTCTGTTCAAGTTCAGGCTTAAAATATATATCCTTTAAAAGTCTGTTTCGCTGAGTTACTATTTTGTTATAATTAGTTAAATTATAAACGTATATTTTATCTAACTGACAAAGTTCAATATCCATAAACTTTCTTCTTTCGGCCGGACCATTTTTTATTATTGATAAATCTTCCGGAGAAAAAATAACAACATTAAAAAGACCAAATAATTCACTTGCCTTTTTTATTGGAATGCCATTTATGGCAATGCCTTTTGTTTTATTTTTTCTTAAATGAATATCTATTCTCTGTTCTCTTTTATTTTTTTCTAAAATCAGCTTTATATGACTTTCATCTGCATTCAGATTTATTAATTCTGAATCTTTATTGGTTCTGTGGGATTTAGTTGTACTGCAAACATATACAGATTCCAGTATATTTGTTTTTCCCTGGGCATTATTTCCATATAAAATGTTTGTTTTTCCATCTAAATCAAGTTTTAGCAATTCATAATTTCTGAAATTATCTAATTCTATTCTTTTAACTATCATTATTCTACAGTTACCACGGTTCCTTTATATTCAAAACTATCTCCGGGATAAAGTTTCTTGCCACGTCTTGTGTCAATTTCACCATTTACCTTAACCAATCCATCCTGTACTACAAACTTTGCATCTACACCTGAATCAACTAACCCGGCTAATTTTAATGCCTGACCTAATTTTATATATTCATCTTTTATATTTATAACCATTTTTTCCAATTTTAACCAAATCATATTTCCCAATGGAATATGAAAACCTCCTTTTTACTGTACAACAGGTAAAACTATATAAATGTAACTTCCTTCTTCATCTCTTATAAAGCAAGGTGCTTTAGGATTGCTAAAGTACATTTCAACCTGTTCAACATCTAAAACTCTTAATATATCTATAAGGAATTTTGGATTAAAGCTTATTAAAATATCTTCACCTTCTTTTGAAATAGGAATACTTTCATCCATTGATCCAATAAATGTATTAATATTCAATTCAAGTTCTGTATCTTTAATTGACAAAAATACAGGTTTCTTGTCTCCGTCTTTTATAAGAAGAGTAGCTCTATCAATACAGTCAGCCATTTCTTTCTTATTGATAGCTATCTTTGTTTTGTAATCATTACTTATCATCTTATCAGTATCAAAATAATTATTTGCCTCAATTAATCTTGAAACAACAATTGTGCTATCAAATTCGAAAAGTATATGATTATCAGTAAAATAAATATTTACATCATCATCAACTCCACCTGTAAGTATTTTACTTATTTCATTAAGAGATTTACCGGGTACTAATACCTTAAAGTTTCCAAAGTCTTCTTTTAATTCTATATTTCTAATAGCTATTCTAAATTTATCCAATGCAACTACTTTGAGTTTATTTCCTGTAACTTCAAAAAGTTCACCTGTAAGAAGCTTATTCTTTTCAGCATCATTAATAGCAAAAATTGTTTGTCTTATAATTTCCTTTAATGAAAACTGTGAGATAGTTATTTTATCTTTCTTTTCTATAATAGGAAGATACGAGAAATCCTCTGCTGATTTTACTAAAATATTAAATTTAGCATTCTCACATGTAATATTAGCAGTTGTTTCATCCTTAACTTCTATAATAACTTCATTATCCGGAAGTTTTCTTACTATTTCAGAAAAGATTTTTGCATCAATTGCAATGCTTCCTGCTTCAGCTATTTCACCCTCTACTGTTGTTTCTATACCAAGTTCCATGTCATTGGCTGTAAACTTAATAACTCCTTCTGTTGCATCTATTAAGATACATTCCAAAATTGACATTGTAGTTTTTGAAGAAACTGCTTTCATTACAATATTAATGCCTGTTATTAAATCTGACTTTTTACAAACTAATTTCATAAGTAAATCTCCTTTTTTCAAAATATAAATAAATAAATATTAGATAATAATAATAATAAGCAACGTTAATATGATAAAAAAACGTTTTAAGTTCGATAAATAAAGGGTTTTTCCAAATAATAACTTGTTAATAAAACATTATTAATTAACAAATTATCAACTTATAAGGGGTAATCTGTGATGTATAAATTTATATTAATAAAAACTTCAGAAAAATTATTAACTTAAATTTAACATGCTATTATCATGGTTATTAACCTAAAAAGCCCTTTAATTAACAAAGTTATTAACATTAGTTAGGATCTATCTTTTTCTTTAATACATCTATGGTAGCTTTAATTGAAGCATCCGTTTCTATGGCCTTTTTTATTTCATTATATCCATAACTTATAGTGGCATGGTTCTTCTTGTGAAGATAATTACCTATGGTTTCTAACTTTTCATCTGTGTATATACGACATAGGTACATACATATCTGTCTAGGAAAAGATATTTCTGAACTTCTTTTCTGGGAACAGATGTCAGCCACGGATATCTGAAAATGTTCAGCTACAGTATCAATAATAGATTCACAGGTTATTTTCTTATCAGCGTTGTCTACCTTTAAAGTTTCTATTGCAAATTCCTTTGATATAGGCTTGTTACTTATTTTGGAAAAAGCAATAACATTATTAAGGGATCCCTCAAGTTCTCTTACGTTAGAAACAAAATTAGTAGCAATATAATCTAAAGCTTCTATAATCTTAACGTTTTCAGGATCTTCCATATCATCAGTTACTTTTACGCCTTTTGTGTTAGCGTATTTTTTGAGAATTGCCATTCTTGTCTCGTAGTCAGGATTAAGTATGTCCACAGTTAATCCCTGCTGAAAACGACTTGTAAGTCTGTCGGCAATATCTTCTATTTCTTCTGGTTTTCTATCTGAAGTAAAAACAATCTGTTTATGTTTTAATAAAAGTTCATTGATGGTATTGAAAATTTCTTCCTGAGTTCTGTCTTTTTTTGAAATGAACTGAATATCATCAATTAATAAAACATCTACATTTCTATATTTTTTTCTAAATTCAATAATGTCATCCTGATTTGTTTTCTGTCTTCCCAGTAAATCAATAACTTCATTAGTAAAACTCTCTGTAGTTGTGTAAAGTACCTTTGCAGTCGGGTTGTTATTTAAAATAAAGTTACCTATGGACTGCATAAGATGTGTTTTACCAAGACCAACACCACCGTATATAAAAAGTGGATTATAGGCTTCACCCGGTGAATCAGCAACTGCAAGAGATGTAGCCTGGGCAACTGCATTGTTACCTACAACGAAAGATTCAAATGTAAATCTCTTGTCAAGGTTAGCATCTTTTATACGCTGTTCTAATTCTATATCAGCAAGATTCTCAGAAGTGTCATTTTCAGTATTGGTATAAGATTTTTCTACATTGCCCGGAAGATATATATTTACGTTATACTCCTCACCTGTAATAATGGATATTGCTAAAACGATAAAATCATAATAACGTTTGTTTACATATGAAAGTCCACCAATACCACTTCCTCCGGTAAAAACTAAAGTAATATTTTTGTCATCAAAAGAATGCACTTTTAATGGCAAAATAAAAGTTTGAAAAGCAACCTCCTGAATCTCATATTCTGTTTTTAAAAAATCTAAAATTTCAGGCCATTTTTCATTTATATCAATCAAAATTTAATCCTCCTAAAAAGTGTAAAAAGGCCAAAAGCCCACACTTAAATATAATACATCAAAACGTTATCTTTTTCAATATGGTTATATATATAATATGAAGAAAAATAAATAGGTTTTAATTTACATAAATCAAAAAAATATTAGTAAAATAATTTACATAAAATATAATTAATGTTAATTAGTAAAAAAAAGTTATTAACATTAAAAAAGAAAAACACGATAAAATGGCTAAAAAAGCCATAAAAAAACAAAAGTTATTAACATTTTATTAACATTACGATGATAACTTTATGTAAATTATAAAAAATAATATGTAAACCAAATAATAATACATTTTATAAAAATTGTTATATATAGTAAAAAATACTTGAATTTATTGAAAAAATGTGGTTTAATCAATAATTGACTGCGATTATCTTTAAATAGTAATTGTAATGATGTTTTACTATAGAATAGAAAAGGAGGTGCAGTACTATGAAAATGACATTTCAGCCAAAGAAAAGACAGAGATCAAAAGTTCATGGATTTAGAAAAAGAATGAGCACAGCAGGCGGTAGAAAAGTTCTTGCTAGTAGAAGAGCAAAGGGAAGAAAGAAATTATCAGCTTAGGTCACATTCGATGTGACCTTTCTTTGTTTCATGGAGATTTATATGAAAGAATATACTTCATTAAAAAAGAATATTGATTTCCAAAAAGTTTATAGAAATGGAAAATCGAAGGCAAACAAATATTTAGTTATGTATGTTTTACCAAATAACTTAAGCATTAACAGATTAGGTATTTCAGTCAGCAAAAAAGTAGGAAATAGTGTAGTAAGACATCACCTGACCCGCTTAGTTAGAGAGAGCTACAGACTAAATAAAGATATGTTCAATAGTGGTTTGGACATAGTCGTGGTGGTAAGAACTACTGCCAGGGACGAAAAATTTAATACAATAGAAAGTGCTTTAATGCACTTAGGAAAAATTCAGAACATCTTAGAAGGGTAAGATGAAATTTGTAACTAATTGGAAAACAAAGCCTTATAATTGAGAATAAAAGAGATGTTTATTATGGAAAGATTAAAATTAATTTTTAAAAATATAGGTAAGGCAGTAAATTTTGTTTTAATAGGTCTTATTAAGTTCTATAAAAAATTTATTTCCCCTATGAAAAGAACACCGAGTTGTAGATTTATACCTACATGTTCTCAATATGCACTTGAGGCTTTACAAAAATATGGACCAATAAAAGGATCTTATCTTGCTGTAAGAAGGATACTTAGATGTAATCATTTCCATAAGGGTGGATATGATCCTGTTCCATAATCTACAGGAGGATTTAATGGACAATTTTATTATTGCCACTCAGACAGGTGGTATACTTAGACCTTTTGCATTAATTCTAGGTAAAATTTTAGAAGGAATTTACGATTTAGGAATTCATAACGTAGGTTTTTGTATTATAATTTTTACTTTTGTAGTAAGAATGTTAATGCTTCCTATGCAGATAAAGCAACAGAAAACAATGAAACTTAATTCTGTAATGACTCCTGAAATTCAAGCTATTCAGAAAAAATATCAGAATAGAAAAGACCAGCAGTCTCAGTTGGCACAGCAGGAAGAAATAAAGGCCGTTTATGATAAGTATGGAACATCTCCTACAGGAAGTTGTTTACAGCTTATTATTCAGATACCTATTCTTTTTGCATTGTATAGAGTAATTATGAACATACCTGCATATGTTCAACCTGTAAAAGACTTATATTTAAAAGTTCTTTACGGATTAGATTTATCACATATGAAACAGTTCTTTGGACTAGATAAACTTGCTAAAGATTTATCTACTGATAAATTAAACGGATGTATAGATGCCATGACAGGATATGCATCAAGAACAAGTGGAACTGTTAAGTTAACTAAAGGTACTACAATTGATACAATTTTGAATGCTGCTGACAAAGGTGCAGCTGAAAATATAAGAAGTATTAATAATTTCTTTGGACTTAACCTTGGAATGTCACCTGGAGACATGTTTAAGGCAGGAACAATTACTTTAATAGTAGCTTTAATTATTCCTATTCTTGCAGGTTTGTTCCAGTTATTAAGTGTTCAGTTATCACAGAGACTTAATAAGGTAGCAGGTGCACAGGATAATCCAATGGCAAACTCAATGAAAGTTATGAACTTCCTGATGCCTTTAATGTCAGTATATATGTGTTGGATTTTATCAGCAGGTATTGGACTTTACTGGATGGCAGGTTCACTTATTATGATGCTTCAACAGGTATTTATTAATATTCATATGAAAAAAGTTGATGTTAATGATATTGTGGAAGCAAACAAAGAAAAAGCTGCAAAAAAAGCTGAAAAGCGTAAAGAAAAAAAAGGCATTTACAGGGAAAAGGTTCTTGAAGCTTCACAGACAAACACAAGATCAATGACAAGTAACTCGGGTATGACAGCATCTGAAAAAGAAGAAAAAATCAGAAAAGCAAAAGAAGCAATGGCATCAAAAGAAGGATCAATTGCTTCAAAGGCAAAACTTGTAAATGAATATAATAAGAAAAACGATAAAAGATAGAGGTGTAAATCATGGAATATAAGGAATATAAAGGCAAGAATGTAGATGAAGCTATTACTAATGCCTGCGTAGAACTTGGAATATCTGCAGATAAGTTAGATTATGAAGTTGTTGAAAAAGGATCTAACGGTTTCTTAGGTATTGGAAGCAAAGCAGCAATTATAAAAGCAAGAAAAAATCAGTCAGTTGAAGACATTGCAAGAGAGTTCTTAAATAAGATTTTTTCAGCAATGGAACTTACAGTTAAACTTGACATTAATGTTGTTGAAGGTGAAAAGGAAAACACAATTAACATTAATGTTATAGGTGATGACATGGGAATACTTATTGGAAAAAGAGGTCAGACACTTGATTCATTACAGTATCTTGTAAGCCTTGTAGTAAATAAAGAAAGCGAAAAATTCAACAGAGTTAAACTTGATACTGAAAACTACAGAGAAAGAAGAAAAGCAACTCTTGAAAATCTTGCAAGAAATATTTCATTAAAGGTTAAGAGAATTAAGAAACCTGTAGCTCTTGAACCAATGAACCCATACGAAAGAAGAATTATTCATTCAGCATTGCAGAATGATAAATACTGTACTACTAAGAGTGAGGGTGAAGAACCTTACAGACATGTAGTAGTTATATTAAAAAAATAATTTAAATTATTTTTAGAATAAAGGATTGTGGCTTTTGCTACAGTCCTTTTTTATATTGCAATTATTATAATTATTTCTTTTACTAAAAAGTATCATTGTGGTATACTTTAAAGTTAGTGAAGTGCGTTATGTATTTCATATATTATAAAATATGCAGGTGGTTTATGAAGATAACTGAAACTATAGCTGCAATTTCTACTTCAGCCGGTAATTCGGGGATTGGAATCATAAGAATTAGTGGTGATGAAGCTATTGAAATTGCTGATAAAATTTTTAAATCTAAAAAACAAGGCAAAAAATTAAAAGATGTTGAAAGTCATACTGTACATTTTGGAAGTATAATGGATGGAGAAAAAATGATTGATCAGGTTTTGGTCATTGTTATGAAAAATCCTCATTCTTATACAGGGGAAGATACAGTGGAAATAGATTGTCATGGAGGAATGCTGATACTTCAAAAGGTTCTCAGACTTGTTATAAAGAATGGTGCCAGAAATGCAGAGCCGGGAGAATTTACAAAGAGGGCATTTCTTAATGGAAGAATAGATTTATCTCAGGCTGAAGCTGTTATGGATTTAATTAATTCAAGCAATGATTTTGCACTTACCAGTTCTATTGAACAGTTAAAGGGTGGAGTTTCAGACAAGATAAAAGAAATAAGAAGTGACATAATTTATCATATTGCGTTTATAGAGTCGGCTTTAGATGATCCGGAGCATATTAGTCTTGATGGATATCAGGATGAAATAGGAAAAATGCTTAATAAGGATATGTCGGATATTAAGAAATTAATAGATACTTTTGATAATGGAAAAATTATGAAAGAAGGGATTAAAACTGTTATATTAGGTAAACCTAATGCAGGAAAATCTTCACTTCTTAATCTGATGCTTGGAGAAGAAAGAGCTATTGTAACTGATATTGAAGGAACAACGAGAGATACTCTTGAAGAAAATATTAATTTAAATGGTTTGAGTCTCAAAATTATTGATACAGCGGGAATAAGAAATACTGATGATAAAGTTGAACAGATTGGTGTAAGCAAAGCTAAAGAAATTGCGTCAGGAGCTGATTTAGTAATTTATGTTGTGGACGGCTCAAGGGCTATTGATGAAAATGATAAAGAAATTATTGAATTAATAAAGGATAAGCAGGCTATTATACTGATAAACAAATCTGATATTAATATGGTAATTGATGTAGAAAAATTAAAGAAAGAATCAGGCAGGGATGTAATAATATTTTCAGCAAAAGAAGGAACAGGAATGGATTTACTTGAAGATGAAATTAGAAATCTGTTCTACTCCGGAAAAGTTTCATACAATGATCAGGTTTACATAACTAATTCAAGACATAAAGAAGCATTAGACAATGCATATGATAGTTTATGTAAAGTTAAGGATTCTGTGGAAAATGGAATGCCGGAAGATTTCTATTCCATTGATTTAATGGATGCATATACCTATCTTGGCTTAATTATAGGCGAAAGCGTAGAAGATGATTTAGTTAATGAAATCTTTTCTAAGTTTTGTATGGGTAAATAAATATTAAATGATATTAAGAGAGATAAAGAAATGTTAAAGATTGAAGAAAATTATGATATTGCAATAATAGGTGCAGGACATGCCGGATGTGAAGCAGCGTTGGCAGGTGCACGTCTTGGATTTAAAACAATTTGTTTTACGGTAAGTGTAGATAGTATAGCACTTATGCCATGTAATCCTAATATAGGTGGAACATCAAAGGGACATTTAGTAAGAGAAATAGATGCCCTTGGTGGTGAAATGGGAAAGAATATTGATAAGACATTTATACAATCAAAGATGCTTAATAAATCAAAGGGTCCGGCTGTACATTCTTTAAGAGCTCAGGCAGATAAACAAAATTATACCCGTGAAATGCGTAAGACTCTTGAAAATACTGATAATTTAACAATTAAACAGGGAGAAGTATCAGAAATAATTGTAGAGGATGGAGTTATAAAAGGTGTAAAAACTATATCCGGTGCTACTTATTATGCAAAGGCAGTTGTTCTTGCAACAGGTGTTTACTTAAAGTCTAAATGTATTTATGGTGAGGTATGTCAGTATACAGGACCAAATGGTCTTATGTCTGCAAATCATTTAACGGATTCATTAATTGCAAATGGAATAAAAATGCGCAGATTTAAAACTGGTACACCTGCCAGAGTTGATAAACGTACAATTGACTTTAGTAAAATGGAAGAGCAGTTTGGTGATGAAAGAATAGTACCTTTCTCATTTACAACAGACCCTGAAAGTATACAAAAAGAACAGATTTCATGCTGGCTTACTTATACAAATGAAGAAACCCATAAAATAATAAAGGATAATATAGACAGATCACCATTGTTTTCAGGAATGATTGAGGGAACAGGTCCAAGATATTGTCCATCTATTGAAGACAAAGTTGTTAAATTTGCAGATAAAAACAGACACCAGGTATTTATTGAACCTGAAGGATTATATACAAATGAAATGTATTTAGGTGGTATGTCATCATCCCTTCCTGAAGATGTTCAATATGCAATGTACCATACTGTACCGGGACTTGAAAATGCAAAGATAGTACGTAATGCATATGCCATAGAATATGATTGTATAGAATATGGACAGTTGCTTCCTAATCTTGAATTTAAAAATATTAAAGGATTATTTAGTGCAGGACAGTTTAATGGAAGTTCAGGATATGAGGAGGCTGCAGCTCAAGGTATTATTGCAGGAATCAATGCGGCAAGATATATTCAAAATAAGGAATCTTTAGTAATTGACAGATCTCAGGGATATATTGGAGTTTTAATTGATGACCTTGTAACAAAGGAAAGCCATGAACCATATAGAATGATGACTTCCCGTGCGGAGTACAGATTGCTTTTGAGACAGGATAACGCTGATATGAGACTTACTAAAATTGGATATGAAGTAGGACTTGTTGATAAAGAAAGATATGATTATGTCTGCAAAAAGGAAAAATTAATTGATGAAGAAATTGAAAGACTGGAAAATTACAAAATTGGTGCAGCTAAAGAAAATCAGAATATACTTGAATCTCTTAACAGCTCACCGCTTAAAACAGCAACAACTCTTGCAGAATTAATAAGAAGACCTGAACTTAATTATGATTTAATAAAACCATTAGATCATGAAAGACCTGAGTTATCTGATGATGTAAGAGAACAGGTTAATATAAATATAAAGTATAAAGGATATATTGAAAGACAAAAGAAACAGGTTGAAAATTTCAAAAAACTTGAAAATAAAAAAATACCTGAAGACTTTGATTATTCAAAAGTTGGAAGTTTGAGAATTGAGGCTGCACAGAAGTTAGACTTTTATAAACCTATAAGTATAGGACAGGCTTCAAGAATTTCAGGAGTGTCACCTGCTGATATATCAGTATTACTTATATATATGGAACAGAATAAAGCAAAGTAAAAATAAGTGAGGAACTAATGCACGGAATTGAATTATTAGAAAAAGGAATACATGAGTTAAATTTAGAAATATCTGAAACTCAAAAAAAACAATTTGAAGAATATTATGAATTGTTGATAAAAAAAAATAAAGTAATGAATTTAACTGCCATTACAGATTTAGATGAAGTAATGATTAAACACTTTTTAGATAGTTTGCTTTTAAGTTCTGTAACTGATATGAATAAATATGAAACAGTAATTGATGTAGGAACTGGAGCAGGTTTTCCGGGAATACCGCTAAAAATAATGTTTCCACATTTAAAGGTTACATTATTGGATTCATTGAAGAAGAGATTATTGTTTTTAGATGAAGTGATAAATGAACTTGGACTTGATAATATAAGTACAATACATGGAAGAGCTGAAGACTATGGAAAAGATAAAGAATATAGAGAAAAATATGATTTATGTGTATCGAGAGCAGTAGCAAATCTTTCTTCTTTATCAGAATACTGTATTCCTTTTGTAAAATTGTCAGGAAAATTTATAAGTTATAAATCAGAATTAAGTGATAAAGAGATAAACGAGGCAGGAAGAGCTATAGATTTATTAGGCGGAAATATTAATAATAAAACAATAGTATCATTGCCATGTTCAGATATAAAAAGAACATTTGTTACGATTGAAAAGAAAAAAAATACTCCTTCTAATTTTCCAAGAAAAGCAGGAGTACCATCAAAGAAGCCAATTAAATGAGGTAAATAATGTTACTTGAATACTTAGAAAAGAGAGCTGACATTCTAAATAGCAGATTAGAAAAGAACAAAGAAAAAATTGAACACAATTTAATTGCTATTGTAGAATCAAATAATAAAATAAAAGAAATAGATTCATCAGTAGATGAAGCATCAAAAATATTTTCAGTAAAGACAAGAGGTGAAGGTGGATTTAGAAATCAGGAAATAAATGATTTAGAAATTAGAATAAATGCTTATCTAACTGAAAATGAATCAATACAAAGATTAATAAATAAAATACAAAATGAATTAGACATTGTAAATTTATGTATAGAAAATGCAAGAAACAATGATGTTTCACGTGAAACTTCAGATAAGGAGCAGGTGGAAATTGTATCAACTGATGATTCAAATGAGATAATATCCATTGAGAAAGATAATGAAAAAAGAAATATTATTGATAAATTAAAATTTTGTAAATCAATATGTAATGTTGATCCAGACAGAACAAAAATAGAAATAGATAATATTATCAATATAATCGAAAATGAATAGAAGTAAAATATGAGCTGGTGAATATGTAGATATTTATTAGCTCTTATTTTATGTATAAAGTATAATGTTTCACGTGAAACATTATACTAAAATAATGTACTTATAGTATTAGAGTAAGATTAGAAGCAAATATGCTAATTTTATGGCAATATAAGGACTAATTTGAAACAGATGTTTCACGTGAAACATCGATAAAGTTAAATATAATATAGAAAATAGAATATATATGTGGTAGAATGAACAAACGGGGCTTGTGAACAATAGACTATATTTAGGAAGAAAGGGATATTAGTAATAATTTACTAATATAAGGAAAAACAATGGGAAAAATTATTGCAATAGCTAATCAGAAAGGTGGAGTTGGAAAAACGACTACATCAATAAATCTTTCCTCATGTTTAGCAGAACTGGGGAAAAAAGTGTTATTGGTTGATATTGATCCACAGGGAAATGCAACAAGTGGTGTAGGAATTATAAAGCAAAATTTAGAAAATACAGTTTATGAATTATTCCTTGAAGAATGTACTGTATCTGAATGTCTTACACAGAGTGCAGTTGATAATTTGAATGTATTACCTTCAAATGTAAATTTATCCGGTGCAGAGATTGATTTAATTGGAGTAGAAGGTAGAGAATTTATATTAAAAAATATTTTGGATAGTATTAAGGATTTATATGATTACATTATAATAGACTGCCCACCATCATTAAATGTACTTACAGTAAATGCAATGACAGCGGCAGATTCAGTAATTGTGCCAATACAGTGTGAATACTATGCATTAGAAGGATTGTCACAGTTGATACATACAATAAATCTTATTCAGGACAGATTAAATGATAAACTGGAAATTGATGGAATAGTATTTACAATGTATGATTCAAGAACTAACTTGTCAGCTGATGTAATAGCAAATGTAAAAGAAAACATACATTTAAAAATATATGACACTGTTATTCCAAGAAATGTAAGACTTGCTGAAGCACCAAGTTATGGATTACCAATCCATATGTATGATAAAAAATCAGCAGGTTCAATTGCATATCAGAAACTTGCAAAAGAAGTAATTAATAGTTAAAAATTATGTAAACCACAGAAAGAGGTAAATAATGGCAGTAAAACGTAATGGATTAGGTAAAGGAATTGATTCATTAATACCGGATAGCGGTACTTCTAAAACTAAAAAAAATTCTACAAAGAAGGTTGAAGTAAAGGAAGTTATTAAGGAAGTTGTAAAAGAGGTAAAGGTACCTGCTGATACTATGATGAAAATTTCAGATATTGAGCCAAATAGAGATCAGCCTAGAAAAAATTTTGATAAAGAAGCATTGGAAGAATTAGCAGATTCAATTAAACAATTTGGAATTATTCAACCAATCGTTGTACAGAAAAAAGAAGATTATTACGAGATAATAGCAGGTGAAAGAAGATGGAGAGCCGCAAAACTTGCTAAATTAAAGGAAGTTCCTGTAATTATTAAAGAATTTTCTCCACAGGAAGTTATGGAGATTGCTTTAATAGAAAATATACAGAGACGTGATTTAAATCCAATAGAAGAAGCTCTTGCATATAAGAGTTTAATTGATGAATATCATCTAAAACAGGATGAACTCGCAAAAAGGGTATCAAAATCAAGAACAGCAATTGCAAACTCAATGAGACTTTTAAAATTAACTGAAGAAGTTCAAAATATGTTGGTTAATAATGAAATCTCCATGGGACATGCAAGAGCATTACTTTCCTTAGAACAGGAAGAGTTACAACTAGAAGCTGCTAAAACGATTGCAGAAAAGGGAATGAGCGTTAGGGAGACAGAAAAGCTGGTTAAATCAATTTTGAATCCAAAACAGTCAAAACTTCCTATTCCATCAAGCGAGGCAGCAATATATAATTCTTTATCCGACAAGTTAAGAGAAAAATTAGGAACAAAGGTTTCAATTAATAATAAAAAGAATGGTAAGGGAAAAATTGAAATAGAATATTATTCCCCTCAAGAACTTGAGAGATTATTGGAATTATTTGAAAGTATACAAATTTAAAAAAGTATAATAAACTATATAATATGTTGTAGAAGACAGAAGGAGAAAAAAATGAAAGAATATATATTTTTAGGTGTAACTGTAGTTTTATTTTTAATCTTCTTAATATTACATATTAAGCAGAACAAAAAAATATCCAGATTGATGAACAGATATGAAAAGTTTATGAAGGGTAAAAATGCAGAAAATCTTTCATCAGCGATTGAAGAGAATTTTCAGCAGATGGACAAACTTGAAAAAGCATATGAAAAAAATGAAGCTAAATATGAAGCTACAATTCATGGTATAACATCATCATTCCATAAATTAGGAATTGTAAAATACGATGCATTTAAAGAAATGGGTGGTAACTTAAGTTTTGCACTTTGTCTGTTAGATGATAACAACACAGGATTTATACTTAACACAATGCATGGTCGTGATAGTAGTTACACATACATAAAGGAAATAATTAAGGGTGAAGCTTATGCAACCCTTGGTGAAGAGGAAAAGAAGGCATTAGAGAAGGCAATAAATTATTAAATACAAGTTATGTAAACTAAATAAAATTATAAATCCCCTTAACTGTTAGATTTTAATTTAACTTTTGAGGGGATTTTTATATCTTAAATCTTTTATTATTACCTGTTAGCTATAATTTATTACCTGGCTGACTTGTAAAAGTAAATTCCGTATGAAAGACTAAATTCCACCCACTGTTAA
>URKY01000040.1 GCA_900548465.1 uncultured Eubacterium sp. | reverse complement strand
GTTGGGGCGGTGATTGCCATAAACGGTTTATTTGGATTTTCGATGACGCCCGGTGCTTTAATTAGTTTTTTGACATATAATAAGCAGTTTTCACAGCCAATCAACCAGATAACAATGCAGATGAACAGTATTGTTATGGCTTTAGCCGGGGCAGACAGAATTTTTAAATTATTAAACGAAAAGCCTGAAGTGGATGACGGTTACGTTACTCTTGTAAGATGCAAAAAAGAAAAAGGTGTAATTGTTGAGTGTAGTGAGAGAACCGGAATGTGGGCATGGAAACATTATCACAAAGATACAAGCACCACAACATATAAGGAAATGAAGGGTGAAATTGTCTTTGACGGAGTTGACTTTGGATATAATGATGACAAAATTGTACTTCATGATGTTAAACTATACGCTAATCCGGGACAAAAAATTGCCTTTGTCGGATCAACAGGTGCCGGTAAAACAACAATTACTAACCTTATAAACAGATTTTACGATATACAGGATGGAAAAATCAGATATGACGGTATAAACATCAACAAAATTAAAAAAGCTGATCTGCGTCGTTCCCTTGGAATTGTTTTGCAGGATACGCATTTATTTACGGGAACTGTCATGGAAAATATCCGTTATGGTAAGTTAGATGCAACAGACGAAGAAGTTATTGCTGCCGCAAAACTTGCAAATGCAGACAGCTTTATACGAAGACTTCCTGATGGTTATAACACAATGCTTACAGGAGATGGTGGAAACTTATCTCAGGGGCAGAGACAGTTGCTTTCAATTGCAAGAGCTGCAGTTGCTAATCCACCGGCTCTTATCTTAGATGAAGCTACTTCAAGTATTGATACAAGAACTGAACGTATTGTTCAGGAAGGTATGGATGCATTAATGAAGGGAAGGACAACTTTTGTTATTGCTCACAGACTTTCAACAATTAAAAACAGTGACTGTATAATGGTTCTTGAACAGGGAAGAATAATTGAACGTGGAAGCCACGACGAATTAATGGAAGAAAAAGGTACTTATTATAAGTTACAGACAGGAAGTGCTAATTAATAATCAAAGTTTTAAATAACCGCTTATATGCATATATTATTTATAATGCTTATAAGCGGTTTTGTTATGAAAAAATATATGATAACTGTTATAATTTTACTTTCAATCATTTGTGCTTATTTACAGGATAATATTATTTCATCTTTATATTATATTCCATGCAATCCTCATGAGTCGTCGCTATTTAGACATCAGAATATTAACAAAAGTGGAATAGAGGCAGCGAAGGAATTAGCTGAAAAAAATAATATTAATTTGTCTGAAATTCTTACTGTAAGTTATCTTACAGGAAAAGAGGAAATTAATGATAAAGTAGTTTCTTATAGCGAATTCAAAAAAAGCAGGAAAATGTATATGTCTTTGTATCCTGATAATTTTAATAAATTAACTAAAGCCATTGCCGCAATTTATGATGATTTAGAATATTTTCCTGTAGTTAAAAGTAAATCAGGAAAGTATTGGATTAATTTTGAAGATTCTTTTGGAGAAGGGAGAAATTATAACGGAAAATACGCCCATGAAGGATGTGATATTATGGCAGTGAACAATGTCAGCGGTTTTTATCCTGTTATTAGTGTTACGGATGGTACTGTGGAGAATCTCGGATGGCTTGAAAAAGGCGGTTATCGTGTAGGTATCAGAAGCAATAATGGGGGATATTTTTATTATGCCCACCTAAGTTCTTATTCAAATATAAAAAAAGGAGATAAAATTTCTGCAGGAACTCTACTTGGATATATGGGAGATACCGGTTATGGGAAAAAAGAAGGAACAACCGGTAAATTTGATGTTCATCTTCATTTTGGAATATATATTAAAACTGAAAACTTTGAGGAATTAAGTGTTAACCCTTATAATATTTTGAGATATTTGGAAAATAATGTTTTGTACGGAGACTATTGATAAAAGATATTATTATAATAGGATTTTTTAATAAAACCTTCTTGATATAAACAACTATAACGTGTAAAATATAGTGTAGTTTATAGAAAGAAGGTTTTTTATTATGAAAAAAATAAGTACAAATAAAGCTCCTGCAGCTATTGGACCGTATTCACAGGCAATTGTAACAGGTAACCTTTTATTTACATCAGGTCAGATTGCCCTTAATCCTGAAAATGGAGAGATTGTAGGAACAACTATTACAGAACAGACAGAGCAGGTTATGAAAAACCTTGGTGCTATTCTTGAAGAAGCAGGAACATCTTACAAAAAAGCTATTAAAACAGTTTGCTTTTTAGCTGATATGAATGATTTTGCAACATTTAACGAGATTTATGGAAAATATTTTACGGAAAAACCTGCAAGAAGTTGTGTTGCCGTTAAGACATTACCAAAGAATGTTCTTTGCGAAGTAGAAGTAATTGCTGAAATATAGGAGTAGATATGGAAAAAGAAGTATTGTTCGGCGACAGTCTTGAAGTTTCTGCATTTAACGGTGAAGGTTATCTGCCTTTAATTGATTTTGAATCATGGCGTGTTGCAGAACTCAGATACATAGATGAATTAGAACCTGACAGAATAGATAATATGCAAAAACATAATGAAACTGATGAGATTTTTGTAGTATTAACCGGGGATTTTACATTATTCCTTGGAGGTCAGGGTGATGATATTGGTGAAATCAGCGCAATTAAACTGGAACCATTGAAATTATACAATGTCAAAAAGGGAACATTTCATACCCATACTCCTGAAAAGAATTGTACATGCCTGATTATTGAAAACAGAAATACATCAGATGATAATTCACCAAAAATCAAAATTACAAAAGAACAAAGTAAGAGAATAGTTGAATTATATAATGAAGTTAATAAATAACAGGCTTCATTAATAAAAAAGGTTAAGAAAGGGCTGTCATATTAGGATGCTGATATGTATGCCCTTGTTCTATAAAAGGTGGAAAATGAGACTTGATAAATATTTAACAACCCTTGGTATTGGTTCCAGAACACAGGTTAAAGAACTGATTCGGCATGGAAAAGTAAAAGTAAACAATATTATTATAAAGAAACCGGAATTACATATAGATGAAAATGCTGATAAAGTTACATACAATGACATTAATCTTGAGTACAATAAGTTTTATTACTATATGTTAAACAAGCCGGCCGGAGTTTTGTCTGCAGTATCTGATAATAACTGCAGGACTGTTATTGACCTTCTTGATGTGAGACAGAAAAAAGGACTTTTTCCTGTGGGCAGACTAGACAAAGATACTGAGGGCTTGTTATTAATAACAAATGATGGGGAACTTTCCCACAATCTGTTATCTCCCGGAAAACACGTTAATAAAACTTATTACGTTGAATTGGACGGCAATTTAATAGAAAGCGATATTAAAACTTTTGCATCAGGAATTGATATTGGAGAAAAAAATCTCACAAAACCCGCTGTCTTAAAAATTGGTGCTAATGCAAATACTGCATTTATAACTATAACGGAAGGAAAATACCATCAGGTAAAACGAATGTTTAAGACAATTGGTTTGACGGTTGTATATTTAAAAAGAATATCCATGGGACCACTTATATTGGATGAAAAATTAAAGTCCGGAGAATACAGGGAATTAACTAAGAAAGAAATAGAAATGCTAATTAAACATAAATAATGGAAATATTAATATGAAAGAAATAACTATAACCAAAAATGAAGCCGGACAACGTTTTGATAAATATTTATTTAAATATTTTAAAGAAGCTTCTTCCGGATTTATTTACAAAATGCTGAGAAAAAAGAATATAACTTTAAACGGAAAAAAATCAGACGGAAAAGATAAATTATCCGTAGGGGACACGGTAAAGATTTTCATGGCTGACGATACAATCGACAAATTTACAGGCAATAAGACTCCGATAGAAATTGTTCCTTTAAAGAGTCTGGATATTGTATATGAAGACCGGGATGTAATAATTGTAAACAAACCTTCAGGTATGCTGAGTCAGAAGGCTGACAATAAAGAAAACTCCATTAATGAATACATCATTTCTTATCTTATAAATTCAAATCAGTTAACAATTGAAGAGTTAAAAACTTTTAAACCGGGAGTATGCAACAGATTAGACAGAAATACAAGCGGTCTGATAGTCGCAGGAAAATCACTTTTCGGCCTTCAGTTTATGAGCAAAATGTTTAAAGAAAGAACAATGGACAAATATTATCTTGCCCTCGTTTCAGGGAAAATTGATTCAGCACACAGAATATCAGGTTATCTTGTGAAAGATGAAAAAAATAATAAGGTAAAAATAACAGATAATGCAAATGACAATTATATAGAAACAGAGTATGAACCTTTAGTATCAAATGAAAATCTGACATTACTGAAAGTAAAGTTAATTACGGGAAAACCTCATCAGATTCGTGCACATCTTGCATCAGTTAATCATGGTATAATAGGAGACTACAAATATGGAAATAAAAAAATAAATGATAGTTTTAAAAGTAAATATGGTATTAAAAATCAGCTTCTTCATGCTTGGAAACTTGATTTTGGTGTTTTAGAAGGAAGTAATCTTTCAAATAAAGAAATAACAGCTGATTTACCTTCCGGTTTTAAAAAAATTATTTCCAATGAATTTAATAATTTTTTAATAGGAGACTAATTATGGGTACATGGAACTCGCGGGGTCTTCGTGGTTCAACCTTAGAAGACATGATAAATATGACAAATATTAATTACAGAGAAAAAAATCTGGCGCTTATTCAAAAAATACCAACACCAATTACTCCTGTAAGAATTGATCAGGAATCAAGACATATTACTCTGGCATATTTTGATAAACAAAGTACAGTTGACTACATTGGAACAGTTCAGGGAATTCCCATTTGTTTTGATGCAAAAGAATGTGCTGTAAAGACTTTTCCAATGATGAATATTCATGAACATCAGATAAAGTTTATGGAAGATTTTGAAAAACAGGGTGGCATAAGTTTTATTATTTTATTTTTTACATCCTTAAATGAGACTTATTATATACCTTTTCAGGATATAAAACGTTTTTATGAAAGAAGTATTAGTGGTGGAAGAAAGAGCTTTACATATGATGAAATAAACAAAGATTATAGGTTAAATGCAGCACCGGGAGCGCTAATTCACTATCTGGAAGGGATTCAAAGAGATCTGAATGAGAGGGAAAATTAACGTAGTATTGTTGACAGGAATCAAAATTTAGTATAATATATGTTTAATTTGCTAACAAGGTAGCACGCTACTACTTTACTATATTAAAGTATAAAGGAGAACTTATGGAAGAAGTTTTATTACACACTCCTGTAGGAGTACGGGATATTTATGGCAGGGAATGTGCTGTCAAAATGACAATTGAAAATAAAATAAACAGGATATTTAATTTATCCGGTTATCACAATATCCAGACACCGACTTTTGAATATTTTGATATATTCAGCAAGGAAAGAGGTTCTGTGGCATCCAAAAATCTATACAAGTTTTTTGACAGGGAAGGAAATACTTTAGTTTTAAGACCTGACGTAACACCTTCAATTGCAAGGCTTGTTGCAAAATACTATATGGACGTCAATGTTCCTGTAAAACTATGTTATAACGCCAATACATATATTAACAATTCAGAATTGCAGGGAAAATTAAAAGAAATAACCCAGCTTGGCTGTGAACTTATTAATGATGATTCCGTAGAAGCTGACGCTGAAATGATTGCTTTAGTAGTAGAAGCTCTTAAATCAGTTGGCTTAAAGGAATTTTTAGTTGAAATCGGTCATGTTGATTTTTATAAAGGACTTATATCTGAATGTGGTTTAAAAAAAGAAGTTCAAAATGAACTGGACGAAATGATTATTAACAAAAATGATTTTGGCGTAGAAGAAATATTAGACAGGGAAAAAGTAACAGGCCGCGTAAAAGAAGCACTTTTAAAACTTCCTGAACTTTTCGGTTCTGTGGAAGTTTTGGAGAAAGCTAAGGAAATTACAACAAATCAAAAATCATTATCAGCCATAAAACGTCTGGAAAAGCTTTATTCAATTTTAGAGGATTACGGTGTATCGGATTATATTAGTTTTGATCTTGGAACTTTAAGCAATTATGGATATTATACCGGAATTATTTTCAAAGGGTACACTTATGGTTCAGGTGATTACATTGTTGCCGGTGGACGTTACGACAAACTACTTTCACAGTTTGGGAAAAATGCCCCGTCAATTGGTTTTGCCGTATATATGGATCAGATAATGATGGCTATTGGTGCTAAGAATTACACAAAAGAAACAGATTATGACTATGAAGTAATTATATATGACCCGAATTTTAGAAAATATGCATTGTCTTTAGCAACGAAACTTAGAAGTATAGGAACTAAAACAGAGCTTATAGCAAAGAAAGATAATATTGACATACAGGAATATGTAAGTTTTAAGAGAGACGATGGTGCATCTAAAATTACTTATGTTTCAGAAGACGGAGCTGTAGAATTATAAATATAAAAGTTATTTACTTATAGATTGGAGTTAATATGAGGTATTTGACATTTGCCCTTGCAAAAGGTCGTCTGGCAAAAACAGCCATGAAGATGTTTGAACAGATTGGCATTGAATGTGAGGAAATGAAAGATGAAAAAACAAGAAAACTTATTTTTGTAAATGAAGAATTAAAACTAAAATTCTTTTTAGCAAAAGCCAGCGATGTTCCAACATATGTGGAATATGGAGCTGCTGATATTGGAATTGTGGGAAAGGATACAATTCTTGAAGAAGAAAGAAAATTATATGAAGTTCTTGATTTAGGATTTGGAAAATGTACAATGTGTGTATGTGGACCTGAATCTGCAAAAGAACTCTTAAAAAATCACAGCATGATCAGAGTTGCTTCAAAATATCCCAAAATCGCCAAGGATTATTTCTACAATAAAAAGCATCAGACTGTAGAAATAATCAAATTAAACGGTTCTGTGGAATTAGCACCTATTGTTGGTTTGTCAGATGTAATTGTTGATATTGTTGAAACAGGAACAACACTGAAAGAAAACGGTCTTGGAGTTCTTGAAGAAGTATGTCCATTGTCAGCAAGAATGGTAGTTAATCAGGTAAGTATGAAAATGGAAGATGAAAGAATTCGTAAAATTATAAATGATTTAAAAGATAAAGTCATTTCTTAAAAGATATAGTCATGTAAGGAGAAGGTCAATGAGAATTGTAAGTTTAGATGAGAATTCAAAGAAAAATATTTTAAATGATTTGTTAAAGAGAAGTCCTAATAATTACGATGAATTTGCAGGAAGTGTTAATGAAATTTTAAACAACGTAAGAAATAACGGCGATAAAGCCCTGTTTGAATACACAAAAAAGTTCGACGGTGCAGACATAAATCCGTCAAATATTATGGTGACAAAGGAAGAAATTCAGGAGGCATATGAATCATTGGAAAATCCTGAATTAGTTGAAGTTATAAGAAGATCCTTAAAAAACATCAAAGAATATCACGAAAAGCAGAAACAATACAGCTGGTTTGATTCAAAAACAGACGGTTCAATTCTCGGTCAGAAAGTGACACCATTGTCAAGAGTAGGTGTATATGTGCCGGGTGGAAAGGCAGCATATCCATCATCTGTTTTAATGAATGTAATTCCTGCAAAGGTGGCGGGAGTAGAACAGATTGTTATGGTTACACCACCGGGAAAAGACGGCAAAGTTAATCCAAACACTTTAGTTGCAGCAAATGAAGCCGGCGTTGATGTTATTTACAAGGTTGGCGGTGCTCAGGCGATTGCAGCACTGGCATACGGAACTGACACAATTAAAAAGGTTGATAAAATCGTGGGACCGGGAAATATTTATGTTGCTTTGGCAAAGAAGGCCGTATTTGGTTTTGTAAGTATAGACTCCGTTGCCGGACCAAGTGAAATAATGGTTATTGCAGATGAAAGTGCAAATCCAAGATATATTGCTGCTGATTTACTTTCTCAGGCTGAACATGATGAACTTGCATCAGCAATTTTAGTTACTACAAGCAAAGAATTGGCAGATAAAGTGTCTGAATGGGTAGATATTTTTGCAAATAAATTAAATAGAAAAGACATTATTAAGAAATCTCTTGAAAATTATGGCTATATTCTTGTTGCCGATACTATGGAGGATGTTATTGATGTGGCAAATGAAATTGCTTCAGAACACTTGGAAATATTAACTTCAAATCCATTCGACACCATGACAAGAATCAAAAACGCCGGAGCAATTTTCCTTGGAGAATACAGTTCTGAACCTTTAGGTGATTATTTTGCAGGACCAAACCACGTTTTACCTACAAACGGAACGGCAAAATTCTTTTCGCCACTTAGTGTAGATGACTTTATAAAGAAATCAAGTATTATCTCATACTCAAGGGAAGCTTTAGCACCTTTAAGCGACGATATAAGAAAATTTGCAAAGGCTGAAGGATTAACAGCCCATGCCAACTCAATAAGAGTCAGATTTGAAGATGATGACGAAAATGTTAATTAATTTTTCATAAATTAGGAGGAAGTTTTATGAGTAGAACAGGAGAATGTATCCGCAATACAAAAGAAACACAGATTGAAGTTTCAATTAATTTAGACGGCAGTGGAAAATCTGAAATCAACACAGGTATAGGTTTTTTTGACCATATGCTTACAAATTTTGCAAGACACGGATTATTTGATCTCGTTGTAAAAGTTACAGGAGATTTATATGTTGATTGTCATCACTCAATTGAAGATACCGGAATTGCCATTGGTATTGCCATAAGAAAGGCCTTAGGGGATAAGAAATCAATCAGAAGATATGGAAACGTAATACTTCCAATGGATGAATCCCTTGTGCTATGTGCCCTTGATTTATCAGGAAGACCATACCTTGTATTTAATGCAGAGTTTACAACTGATCGTGTAGGATATTTTGACACTGAAATGGTAAAGGAATTTTTCCATGCCGTAACTTATTCAGTTGGTATGAACCTTCACATCAAAATGCTTGAAAGTGGTAATAATCACCACATGATTGAAGGCATATTCAAAGCTTTCTCAAAAGCCCTTGATCAGGCTACAATGACAGACGAAAGAATAACTGATGTTTTATCAACGAAAGGAACTTTATAATGGAAAAATTTAACATACTTCCCGTAATATACTTATACAATGGAAAGGTTGTAGATAAGTCTACGAAGGAAATCATTGGAGAAGGTAATCCGGTAGACTCTGCATTAGATTATGACAATGAAGGTGCTGACGAGATTCTTATATTTGATTTATCATCAACAGACAGTGAGCATGAAGCAAATGTTTCAGCCATAATAAATATTGCTGATGCTGTGGACATTCCAATGATTGTTGGTGGAAACGTAAAAAGACTTGAAGATGTAAAAAAATACATATATGCAGGGGCAAAAAAAACTTTCTTAATGAAGAACAATGATTTTGATCTAATAGAGGAAGCTTCACACAGATTTGGCAGTGACAACATCGCATTTCTTTTGGAGAACGAAAATGATTTAGATTTTGTAAAGAAAATAGAAGACCTTATTTCTCTTGTTATATCAGACACTAATATTGAAATAAATACACCTGTTTTACTTTATACAGATTCTTTTGATGAAAAAAATATTGCAGGGCTGTATGGTGTGGTGTCAGATAAATTTACTTTAGACTTTGATTTTATGGCATATAAGCATGAATTAAAGGACAAAGGAATAGATGTTAATACTTTTAAAAGCAGGCTGAATTGGGCTGATTTTAAAACCAATAGAGATGATATGATTCCTGTTATTGTTCAGGATTACAAAACAGATAAGGTTTTAATGCTTGCCTACATGAATGAAGAAGCTTTTAATAACACCGTAAAAACAGGAAAAATGACATATTTTTCCCGTAGCAGAAATGAACTCTGGATTAAGGGAGAGACATCAGGACATTATCAGTATGTTAAGGAGTTATACATGGATTGTGATGTGGATACTATGCTTGCCAAGGTACGTCAGATTGGTGTTCCATGCCACACCGGTGCTGATACATGTTTCTTCAATGAATTAATCAAAAAGGAATATGATAATACAAATCCTATGAATGTATTTGAAGATGTGTTTAACGTAATTCTAGACCGTAAAGCTAATCCAAAAGAAGGTTCTTACACTAATTATCTTTTTGACAAAGGCATTGATAAGATATTAAAGAAAGTAGGAGAAGAGGCAACGGAAATTGTTATTGCTGCAAAAAATCCTGATCCTCAGGAAGTTAAATATGAAATCTCTGATTTCCTTTATCACGTAATGGTATTAATGGCTGAAAAAGGTGTAACATGGAAAGAAATTACTAAAGAATTATCCAGAAGATAAACAAAAAAGCGACTGATTTAATATTGCAATCACTTTTCCAATAGGAATTTTAATCTGCATAAATCAGTCGTTTTTCTTTATTTTCTTTTATAAGGGAAATATAATCATTTATCGAATTAAACCTTTCCTTTACTTCAATACCTGAACAAATAATGTCAGGATGATGACTGTCAGCTCCGGCAGTAATTGGCAGATTATATTTTTTTGCATACATATAGGCTTTTTCATTTTCAATATAATAATTACATGCATTGTATATCTCCACACCATGTACTGAATTAGGAAAAAGTCTGATTTTAGGTATATATGGTCTGTCTCTAAAAGGATGGGCATGAATTACAAGTCCACCATGTGCTGAAACAGTTTCAAACTGTTCTTTAATAGTCCAATGTTCAACTTCAGGATGGTTTAAAAGCCATTTTTTATCTAAACCATACACAAGAAAGTCCTGTCCCTCATATGTTTCTTCCCAACCAAAGAACACCTGAAGTCCTATTTTATCTCCAACCATTTTTGCCTCTTCATATCCTCGGCAGAACATGTCTATTCTTTCTTCCCATGGAAGTCTGTGGGATATACATGTATTTCCCCTGAAAAAATGATCTGTAATCATAATTCCCGTATATCCTGCTTTCTTATAATTGATTGCCTGTTCCCTGCCTGTAGCAGTAGCACATGCGCTTCCATATCTTGTGTGAAGATGAGTTTCGTATCTGTACATTATAACTTTCCTTAAATCATTTTATTTATACGCGTTTATTGTAAAAAAACCGCAGATATAGTATAACATAATAGTAGTAAAAAAACTATTTTAAAGGAATTGACAATGAGAAAATTAGCTTTATCTGATGAAATATTAATGAAAATCGAAAAGCCTTCCAGATATATTGGAAATGAAATAAATATGGTGGTAAAAGACCCGGCAGACGTTGATGTGAGATTCGCAATGTGTTTCCCTGATGTATACGACATTGGTATGTCACATCTTGGTATACAGATTATATATGATTTATTAAACAGACGTGATGATATTTATTGTGAACGTGTCTATTCTCCATGGGTTGATTTAGACGAAATAATGAGAAAGGAAAATATTCCGTTATTTGCCATTGAATCACAGAGTCCTGTAAAAGAGTTTGATTTTCTGGGAATAACCCTGCAGTATGAAATGTGTTATACAAATATATTACAGGTTCTTGATTTAAGTGGAATACCTTTGCTTTCAAAGGACAGAACAGAAGATGACCCAATAATTATGGGTGGTGGACCATGCACCTACAATCCCGAACCGATTGCTGATTTTTTTGATTTTTTTTATATTGGTGAGGGTGAAACCCAGTTTTATAATGTTATCGATTTATATAAAGAAAATAAAGAAAAGGGCGGAAGCAGAAAAGATTTTTTGGAAAAGGTAGCTACAATTCCCGGAATGTATGTGCCATCTCTTTATGAAGTTTCATATAAAGAAGACGGTACAATAAAAGAAATGAAACCAATAAGTCCGAATGCCAAAGCAAAAGTCAGAAAAGAAATTGTCCTTGATTTTGATAAAGTATGCTATCCGGACAAGCCTTTAGTTCCATATACTAAAGTAGTACAGGACAGATGTGTTTTGGAAGTCCAGCGTGGCTGTATACGTGAATGTAGATTCTGTCAGGCAGGTTCCGTGTATAAACCGTTAAGGGAAAAAAGTATCGAAACATTAAAACAACTTGCCCTTACTATGCTTGAATCCACAGGACATGATGAAATTTCCTTAAGTTCCCTAAGTACAAGTGACTATAGTTCCCTTAAGGAATTAATAGATTTTTTAATTGAAGAATGCAAGAAAAAGAAAATAAACATATCCCTTCCATCCCTTAGAATTGACTCTTTCTCACTTGATGTTATGAGTAAAGTTCAGGATGTGAAAAAAAGTTCCATAACATTTGCTCCTGAGGCAGGAACTCAGAGAATGAGAAATGTAATTAATAAAGGATTAACAGAGGAAGATATTTTAACAGGTTGTAAAAAAGCCTTTACCGGCGGTTGGAATAAAGTTAAGTTATACTTTATGCTGGGGCAACCAACGGAAACTGAAGATGATGTTAACGGCATAATGGATTTGTGCGAAAAAATAGCTGAGCTTTATTATGAAACAGTTCCAAAAGAGGAAAGACATGGTAAGTGCCAGATTACGGCAAGTACATCTTTTTTTGTACCAAAGCCATTTACACCTTTCCAGTGGGCACCAATGTGCTCTGCAAAGGATTTTCTTGATAAAGCCCATATGGTAAATGATAAATTAAAAAGCCTTCTTAACCGAAAGAGTATTAAATATCACTGGCACGAATCAGATATAAGTGTTCTTGAGGGACTTTTAGCCAGAGGAGACAGAAGACTGTCAAAATTACTGTTGTATGTTTATGAAAGAGGCGGTATTTATGACTCATGGTCAGAGTTTCATAAAAAAGAATTATGGGATGAAGCCATTGAAGCCACAAATACGGATGTTGATTTCTATGTTACCCGTAGCAGAGATGAAGATGAAATATTCCCTTGGGATTTCCTTGATACAGGGGTAACTAAAAACTTTTTATTAAGAGAATGGCATAATGCCATTAATGAAACTGTCACACCTAACTGTAGAATGAAGTGTTCAGGTTGTGGTGCAGCAAGCTTTGGAGGAGGTGTCTGCTTTGAAAATTAGAATACGTTTTTCCAAACAGGGACCTATAAAATTTGTAGGACACTTAGATATGGTAAGATATTTCCAGAAAGTCATGAGAAGGGCAAATGTTGACATTGCCTATTCCCAGGGCTTTTCACCTCACCAGAAAATGTCCTTTGCATCACCCTTAAGCGTAGGTGTTACAAGTCAGGGTGAATACTTTGACATTGAAGTTAACAGCAGTGAGTCTTCAGAAGAAATGATTAGAAGAATAAATATGGCAAATGCTCCGGGAGTGGAAGTTTTAAGTTATAAGCTTCTTCCTGATGATGCAAAGAATGCAATGTCCATAATTGCCGCTGCAGATTATCTTGTCCATACTGATTTATTTTACGAGGATATGATTAAAAGCTTTATTTCACAGGATACGATTAATGTTATTAAAAAGACAAAAAAGAGCGAAAAAGAAGTTGATATAAAACCGTTCATACATGATATTTATTTGGAACATAATGGGATTTTTATGAAAATCGCCCAGGGCAGTGCCACTAATTTGAAACCACAGCTTGTACTTTCGGCTTTATCACTATATTCAGGCATAACACTTCCTGAATATATACTTTACGAGCGTCTTGACATGTATTGTCTTGAAAATGACACCTTAATTTCTCTTGAAGATATTGGAGGAAACATTGAATAACAAATTAATAATTACCACCATAAAAGAACATTTGATGGGATTTTGCTTTGAAAACGATGAACTGTTTCGCATTCTTGATATGGAAAAATCATCATTAGTTGGCAACGTATACTGCGGCTATGTAAAAGATATTGTAAAAAATATAAACGCAGCTTTCGTTGAGTTTGATAACGACAAAAAGGGCTTTCTTTCTTTAAAGGGAATCCCCTATAAAGTTAAATCCGGTGATAAAATCTTAGTTCAGGTTGTGGCTGACAAAATTAAAACAAAAGACTATGTTCTAACATGGAAGATAAATATAAAAGGTAAATATTGCGTCTTAACTGTTGGAAATACACAGTTAAGTATTTCAAAAAAAATTACGGATACAGATAATAGGGAAAAATACAAAAAACTGTTAAAACACCATTTAACTGAAGAATACGGATTTATTATCAGAACAAACTCCAAATCTGCCACAATCGACGAAATTTCAAAGGATATGGAGGCTTTGGCAGAAACATATAAGTTATATTCGGAGAAACTTCTTCATCTCAAAGCAAAATCAGCAATCTATACTAACGAATTATGTCTGGAAGAGTGCAGGGAATTTATAAAAAAATACAACGGAGAAGTTTTAACTGATAACAGGAATGTTTTTGATAATCTAAAAAACAACATTCCAATTATCTATAACGATAACAGCAAAATAAGTTTAACAAATAAATATTCACTTGACAAACATTTAAAAAGAGCGTTATCCACGCATGTCTGGCTGAAATCCGGCGCCTATATTATTATTGAGCATACTGAAGCTATGACAGTAATTGATGTGAACACGGGAAAGGCCGATTTACACACTAACAGAAATAAAACTTTTTTAAAAATAAATATTGAAGCTGCAAAAGAAATTGCAAGACAACTTCAAATCCGAAACATTTCCGGAACTATTATTGTGGATTTTATTAATATGCAGTTTACAGAGGATTATGATATATTAAGAAGTGAAATGAATTTTTTTATTTCAAACGATTATCTACAGTGCAATGTTCTTGATTTTACGAAGCTTGGACTTTTAGAAATAACAAGAAAAAAAGGGCAGAAAGCTCTTAAAGATATATTAGCGGAAAACATATAGAGAAAACAAAAAAATTAAAGAGGTTTAACACATGAAAAGAAAAAAAGCAAATGTCTTTTCTCTGTTTTTGTGTCTTGTTATGGTATCTTCCATATTAGCAGGCTGTAAAAACAGGAAGAGCACAAAGGAAGTTACGGATTTGTCATGGTATATTAATTTTTCCTGGTTTACACCCCAATGGGGAAATAATATGGTCTCCAAAGCCATTACGGACAAAACAGGCTGCAATATCAATTTTGTAGTACCAACAGGAAATCCCAACGAAAAATTAGACTCAATGATTGCATCAGATTCATTACCTGATCTTATAACTCTTGGATGGTGGGAGCCTGAAATAAGTCAGATGATAAATAAGAAAAAGGTTTATGCGTTGGATGAATTGGCAGATAAGTATGATACATATTTCTACAATGTAGTAAATAAGGAAGTAGTTAAATGGCATACAAGCAATGACGGTCACTTGTACGGCTATCCAAATTCAGCCTGTTCACCTTCAGACTACAAAAAATATAAAAATCTTGCATCAAATGAAACTTTTTTAGTAAGAAAGGATATTTATGAGGCTATTGGAAGCCCTGATATGACAACTCCTGATAGTTTTGTTGCTGCAGTTGAAAAGGCTGCAAAAATGTTTCCTACTATTGACGGTAATGAATTAATTCCTGTGGGTTGTACAGAATTTAATGATGTAGGGTGCGATTCATTCGATAACTATTTAATGGATTTTCTTGCAGTTCCATATGTTGATAAAAAAGGGAACGCTATTGACAGGATTAGAAATAAAGATTATGTTGCATGGCTGAAAGCTTATAACAAACTTGGAAGAGAGGGACTTTTAAAGGACGAAATCTTTCTTGATTCAAGAACTCAAATGTCTGAAAAAATAGGTAAAGGCCAGTATTTTTGTATGATTTATCAATATACGGATTTAGCTGATCAGGAAAAGGTTCTTTATGCAAAAAATCCAAACAGTATTTACATAGCAGTTGACGGTCCCAAAAATCTAAAAGGCGATGATTATACACTTCCCGGAACGAGTGTAAATGGTTGGACAGTAACGATGGTTTCAAAAAATTGCAAAAATCCTGAAAAAGCCATAAAACTTATAACCTATCTTTTAGGCGAAGAAGGGCAGAAAATGACATGGCTTGGAGTTAAAGGCAAAATGTGGGACTATAACTCTGATGGTGTTCCTGAAGTCAAACAGAAAATAAAAGATGTATTATATACTGATAGGACAACCTATGACAAAAAATACGGCGCTGATTCCTGCTATTGGATGTTACAAAATGATGCTATGGCATCTGACTGGATCAGGGATGACAATAATAATCCGGTAACACAATTAAAACAATGGACTTATCCGTATACCACATATGTAGGACAGTATACAATAACCTTTGATTCTGACAGCAAAATTGGTTCAATAAAAAGCAAAATTGATAAAAGTTGGTCTGAAACATTACCAAAACTTTTGTTAGCTAAAAACGATAGTGAATTCAATAAAATATATAACAAACATATATCTTACAGAGATAAAACAGGATACAATAAAGTTAAAACTGCTTTAACAAAACGGATAAAAGAAAATAAAAAGAAATTAGGACTCGATGAATAATGAAAAAGAAAAAATTTTCTCTTAGTGACAGAGTTATCATAATAATAATAGTATTTCTTCTTATAAGTTCGATTCTCTGGTCTTTTGTTATGCTATACAATATAACAAAAAATGCCGGTGAGAATGCTCTTAAGGATGAACAGACTTACATGGACGGTGTAAAAGCAAACCTTCAATCAGTAGAAGAAGTATGTAGTCTTGCACAACAGATGGTGCTTAATAATACTACTATTATTAATTATATTGATTTTGTACGCACCGGAAAGGATTATTCTGCAGTAAAAAAAATTGATTTTTATGATAATGAACTTGGTTTTCTTTATAATATGACAAACATAAACCCATATCTGTACCAGGTACGTCTCTTTGTAGATGCACCCATTACAGAAAAAAAACCATGTTTTTACCGAATAGACAGAATTCAAAATCTTGATTGGTCAGACAATATTGAAGATAACAGTTGGAAATTCGATTATCTTGATAATGTGTTTTTAAATAGTGTAAACAATGTACGTCTTGTCGGTCTTATAACTAATATAACTGATTTTGACGGAAACAATATTGGTGTCCTTGAAGTTTCAACCAAAATTGACAGTTTATTTGAGAATTTTTATGAAGAAAATAGTGATGACATGTGCTGTTTTATTACAGGCAGCCAAGTTCACACATCAGACAATAATATTAAATTTTTCAATGATAACAAAGAGGATATTCTTAAATTTACAAAGAATGTCTCTTCAGGAATAAGCACAGAAACTACATTAGACGATACCAAATGCATTGTAAGTGTTTTGCCATGTAAATCCCTTAATGGATATTTTGTTCATGTAAATAATACCGAAAAAACTATATATTCATATTACAGAGGTCAGTTCACTTACATTATAGTAGTTTTTTTATCAATTATCATATTTAGTATCATTGTAATTTTATTAATTCGTAATATCTTTAAGCGTTTTAATACACTAACTTATGAAGTAAGACAAATTAAAACCGGAACAGTATTACGACTTACTGAGACGGGAAATGACGAAATATCAGAATTAGGTATTCAGATTAACAAGATGCTGGATGCACTTGAACAGCTTAACATTGAAAATACAAATAAACAGCTGTTGGTTAAAAATGCAGAACTCCGCTCTCTGCAAAATCAGATAAATGCACATTTTATGTACAATGTTTTAGAGTCCATAAAAATGATGGCTGAAATAAAAGGGGAGTTCGACATATCAGACGCCATTACAACTCTTGGAAATATGTTTCGATACAGTATGAAATGGACTTCAGGCATGGTATCATTAAAAGATGAAGTAAAATATATAAAGGATTACCTAAATCTTCTAAATTTAAGATTCGACTATAAAATAACTTTATCTTTAAAAATTCCAGAAGAATTTTTAAATACACAAATTCCAAAGATGTCCCTTCAGCCACTTGTAGAAAATTCAGTATATCATGGTATTGAAAATCTGGCAGAGGATACTGTCATATATATAAAAGTATTTACTACGGATGGTATTATAAATATTGAGGTTTCGGATATGGGTGTGGGTATGTCTGAAGAAACTTTAAATGAGTTACGTCAAAAAATCAATTCCATTGATTATGTTGACGATGGAAGAGAGCATGGAAGAGCTTTATATAACGTACAACAGCGTATTAAGATGTATTTTGGACAGGAATATGGATTACAGATATATTCCCGTGAAAACGCTTATACAAAAGTTGTTATTCAAATTCCACAAGATAAGGAGTAGGCCAAAATGAACACATTATTATTAGTTGAAGATGAAAAAATTATCAGACAGGGAATTCGTATAATGATAGAACGTTCCGGAGTTGAAATAAAAGAGATTATAGAATGTAATAACGGTCTATCGGCTTTGGAAATATTAAAAACCAGACCAATTGATGTAATGTTTACTGATATTCGTATGCCAAAAATGGACGGAATTCAGTTAGTCGACGAAATCCAAAAATTAGACCACAAACCGTTAATTGCGGCAATTAGTGGCTTTGATGAATTTGATTATGCTGTTAATTTAATGAGAAATGGTGTTACTGAATATATCTCAAAACCCGTTGACAGGGAAATAATAAAAAAAACTTTGGAAAAATTTAACGGAGTTATTGAAGAACGGGAGTCAGAACAGTCCCGTAGAAAAAAAGTCGCTTATCAACAGTTACAGTATATGCTTTTTTATGATGATATTACCAAGGTCGAAATCGAAAATATATGTTTAAAGTCAGAATGATGATTTTGATTTAACAGAAGAAAACAAATATTACTATCTTCCGGCAGAAGATAGTATGAAAATTGTTATATGTGATGCAGATTATATAGATGAGGTCAAAAACAAATTAAAAAATTACTATATTGGTATTAGTAGAATATATTACAATTTTATGGATGTTAAGCAGGCATATTGTGAAGCTGCAGAAATGAGACGAACCGCCTTTGAGACATGCACTAAAATAATAGATTCCAATACATATCAGAAACCTGATGATGATTTAGGCTATGGAGTTAAAATAATGATGCAGACAGCCAACCTGATTTGTTCAAAAAAATTAGATGAGGCATTATTTCAGCTTGAATTATTCGTAGCAGGAGTAAAAGAAAGAAAATACAAGATTAATGAGTTTCAGGAACAGATGAAAATTATAATAACCACAACAATTAAAATATATCAGTCTGCCTTGAAAAATAAAGAAAATGAAGTTATCGAACTTCTTGATATGTTTAGTTATCAGACAATTGACGATTATATGCTTGTTTTAAGCCAGTGGATCAGAAATTTCGATGATTTAGTTTGTGAAGATTTAGATCAGGATAAAACAAACCTGAAAATGAAGAAAGCAATAGAGTACATAAACAGTAATTATTCCACCGATTTAAATATGGCTGTAGTGTCTAACTATATCTCCATGAATTACTCTCTGTTTTCATTTACATTTAAACAATATACCGGAACAAATTTTGTAAACTATCTGAAAAATATCAGAGTCGGCGAAGCAAAAAAACTTTTAACTGAAACTGATATGAAAATAAATGAAATTTCTCAGGCCGTAGGATATGAACACGAAAAGCACTTTATGAAAACTTTCAAAAATATCACAGGGATTACACCGTCTGAATACAGAAATAATTTAAAATAATAGGAGACTACAGATTATTATGGATGACATTTCTAAGAAAAAAGAAAGTGGGAAAAATAAGAAAAAAATGCTTATAAAAATTTTATGTTGGATATTTTTTATTTGTATTATTTTAATACTGGGTGTTGTTGCAATAAATTTAAACATTGTAATGAAAGAAAAAAATAAAATTCTTTCTATTGAGGAAGCTTCTAATCTTAATGCTGACTGCATTATAGTACTTGGTGCCGGAATAAGAAAAGACAACACACCTACATGGATACTGGAGGACAGGCTTATTGTTGCCGATAAATTATATAAAAACGGTGCCTCAAAAAAACTTCTCATGTCGGGAGACCACGGTTCACAGGAACATAATGAAGTCAGGGTTATGAGAGATTATTCCTTAAACGAGGGTGTTCCAATTGAAGATATTTTTATGGATCATGCCGGCTTTGAAACATATGATACAATGTATCGTGCAAAAGAAGTTTTTGGTGCGAAAAAAGTTATTATTGTAACTCAGGAATATCATATGTACAGAGCGCTTTACATTGCGGATAAATTAGGTCTTGATGCTTACGGAGTAACCAGTGACTTAAGATTTTACAGTAAAAAAATGGCTTATTGGAAATTCAGGGAATACTTTGCAAGGGTTAAATCCTTTATTAAATGTATCACAAAACCTGAGCCTAAATATCTGGGATCACCAATAGATTTAAAGGCAAGCGGAACCGTAACTAACGATGAAGAATAAAAAATGATTCATTAACAATATTAGAAAGGATTTTTTAAGACATGGACAAGAAATCAATTGGCGAATTAAGACGAAGAATAAAAAAAGACAGTTGTTCATTTACAAAAATGTGTGGATGTTACGTTGATGACAACAAGAATAAAGTAACTAAAATTGACGAGATTTTTCTTAACTTAGAAGATGAAGAGTTCTTCAAATATATTGACATTGCAAAAAAAGTACTTTCAACAAATCTTGGAAACAATATGCTTGAATTAGACTTTCCACTTGAAGAAGAAAAACCGGGAGGTCACCAGCAGTTTCTGCTGGGACTGAAAAAAAGTGCTTTGAAGGACGAAGGTCTGTTAGACACTTTTTACGATATGATTATTGAAAAATATGATTCTCTTGGAAATTATCTTATTCTGTTATTCCATGACAGATATGATGTCATGGTAAAAACAAGCGATAATAATAAATTAGATGAGTCAGAAGAAGTCTATGAATATATTATCTGTGCCATATGTCCTATGGTTCTGTCAAAGCCGGGGCTTGGATTTAACAAGTCTGAGCATAAGATTGGAACATTATCACGTGAATGGATGGTAGCAATGCCTGAAACAGGATTTCTTTTTCCTGCATTTAATGACAGAAGCAGTGATATTCATTCAGTTCTTATGTATACAGCGGATTCAAAGAATCCACATGAAGAACTGGTAACTGATATTCTGGGCTGTCAGACAAAAAAAACTTTTGCCCAAAAGCAGGATATTTTATGTGATATGGTTGCAGAAGTAACCAGTGAGGAAGAAGTTAAAGAGATCATGGAATCTGTTAATATAGAGCTGGCACAGGTTTCAGACAGTGAACCGGAAACTTACATAAATGAAAGCCACATTAAAGACGCATTGGAATATGCAGGAATTTCTCAGCCAAAAGCACAGGAGATAGGGCAGGAATATATTTCGACAATTAAGAGTGAGGAATTACCGTTGATTGGTGACATTATTCCAAATAAAGCTGCAAAAGCAGTAAAGGATAACAACGAAAAAATTCTTTTAAAGGAAGAGATTAAAGAATTAAACAGAAAAATAGCTGAATCACAACCGGACGGCGAGGATATAATAATAAAAGTCAACGATGATAAGAAAGCTCTTATAAGACGTGAAACAATAGATGGAGAATCCTGTCTTGTTATTCCGATATCAGAAAATGAAAATATTAAAATCAATTAGTTGTTGACGTAGGATTATTAATATGTTATTATACTATGGTATGCCGCTCAGTGTGGTTATAAGCATTGCAAAAGCAATCACCGAAACTGGCGAGTAATGGGTAATAGGAGGTATTCATATGTACGCAATTATAGCAACAGGTGGTAAGCAGTACAAGGTTTCAGAAGGCGATACAGTCAGAGTTGAAAAACTCGGAGCTGAAGCTGGTGCTAAGTTTACTTTTGATCAGGTTCTCTATGTAGACGGTAAAGTTGGAAATCCAACAGTTGACGGAGCTTCTGTTGAAGCAACAGTTGTTGGCGATGGTAAGGCTAAGAAAGTTATCGTATACAAGTACAAGAGAAAAACAGGTTATCATAAAAAGAATGGTCATAGACAGCAGTATACAGAAGTTAAGATTGACAAGATCAATGCTTAATTTTAGGTGGTAATTATGACTAACATTACAGTTTACTGCAAAGACAATAAATACATTGGTATCTGCTTAAGCGGACATTCCGGTTATGCAGATGAAGGTGAAGATATTGTTTGTGCGGGAATATCAGCATTAACCATTAACTTTATTAATTCAATTGACATGTTGACTGACGAACCTTATGGTGAGACAGAAAATGAAGAAGAGGGAATTATTGATTTCAGATTTGATAATTTACCGGGAAGTGATGCTGAATTATTAATTAAGTCTTTAGTCCTCGGACTGGAGCAATTAGAAAAAGACTACAAAGATTTTATATCATTAGATTATAAGGAGGTATAGCTATGATGAAGATGAACCTTCAGTTATTCGCTCATAAAAAAGGTATGGGTTCTACAAAGAACGGTAGAGACTCA
>URKY01000039.1 GCA_900548465.1 uncultured Eubacterium sp. | reverse complement strand
ACCCGTTTATGTTTTGAAGCAATACACCTGTTAAAGAGTTCTCTTAATGTTTCAACTGTCGCCTCGCAGCTGGGGATATCCGTTTCCTCTATTTTCAGACGCCTCAGGGACATCAAACACCAGAAACCGAAAACCCTTCCATTAGTTCTTTCAATTGACGAGTTTAAGGGTAATTCAGGTGGGAATAAATATCATTCCATTCTGACAGCACCAAAAGAACATAAATTTTTTGACATTCTTCCTTCCAGAACTCAATACAGGCTTGAAGAATACTTAAGAGACTTTCCAAACCGTAAGGATGTTCGTTACTTTGTCATGGATATGTACAAGGTTTATAAGGATATTGCACAGAGGCTGTTGCCTAACGCAACCATTGTTATTGATAAATTTCATGTGGTTAAACAGGTAACCGGTGCTACCGAAAGAGTACGAATTAGAATTCAAAAACAGATGCATCCTTCAAAGAGAAAATATTTCAAACGAAGCCGTAAATTAATTCTCGCTCATAAAGATAAATTAAATAAAGAAAATCTTGAGGCTCTTGAAGTAATGTTACAATAATCAAATGATCTCGCTCAGGCTTATTATTTAAAAGAACTTTTTTTATGACTTTATGAACTCTAAAAGCAGCTCCGAAGCCAAACCCAAACTTCGTAAATTTATTAATGCCGTCTCTGTCAGTGAACTGGCTGAATTCAATTCAGTACTTACTACACTTGCCAATTGGGCGAAATACATACTCAACAGTTTTGATTTCCCATATACAAACGGATATACAGAAGGAATGAATAATAAGATTAAAGTAATTAAGCGAAATGCTTATGGATATAGGAATTTTGAAAATTTCAGAAACAGAATAATGTTATCATGTGATACTATATAAAAATCGTGTGTGATTACAAATCACACACGATATATATAATGGATTACCCCCATGCTTGACAAAGAGCCAAAATTAAAAGACCCAACGTGGTCCGCATCGTTGAGAGGCGTGTTGGGTTCTGTTAGTATTATTATATGCAAAAAATATTGAGATATCAATACTTTTTTATTATTTTATGGAATTTTTGATGTTTTGGTGTTTTTTGATATTTTTGTGAATCAATTCCCCATCAATCATTTATCCTTCTAATATATCATTTGTTTTTAATACACTTTCACTCCGCCTCTTTCTTTATTTCTGGCTTATTTGTAATTCCCGAATTAATTTCTACACCAACTACTGCCGATATATCTGGTAACTTTGTCACAAAATCATTTACCAATGGTTTCTGTGGTACTGGTATTTCTGACGTTCCTGGTATACTTCCTCCTGCATTACTTATATGGCTTACTCCAGTATTTGAATTCACATGTGCAGGAGCCGAAGAATGAGATCCATGCGATGAATGCGTATTACTATGAGAACTATGTGAACCATGTGAAGAATGATCATATCCTGATGAATGTGATGTATGAGACACATGAGATCTGTGGTATGATGTTGACGAGTGGGATGAATGCGAAGAATGTGATCTGTGAGAAGAATGTGCTGCAAACACATCTATCCCCATTATCATTCCCATTAACATTATCGTTGAGCCCAACATAACTAGCTTTCCTCTTGGGATGTTACCTTCTTCATCATTTATCAAATCATCTATTGACTTCTTTATTGTCGGAAATAACTTTTTATCCATTTTAATACCCCTTTACTTTTGTACAAACTCCATTTTTCCATGTAGTTTTATATTTTTTACCCTTTTTACTTTTATAAACGCAAACACCTATCGGTTGATTTTTCTTAAATTTTCCTTTTAAAGACTTTCCTTTTGAATCAGACTCATAGACATATTTTCCTTGTCCCTTCATCTGATCGTTTTTCCAATCCCCTTTATAATAAGCACCGTTTTTCCATGTATATTTTCCTTGTCCTGATTTTTTTCCATTAGAAAAATTTCCTTTATATTTGTCCCCATTATTATACTTTAAGGTTCCTTTTCCACTTAATTTATTACCTTTATATTCTCCTGAATATTTACTTCCATTACTGTACTTAACTGTAATTTTGCCAGTAAATACACCATTTTCAACTTTATAGTTATATACATTACCATTCTCAGTATATGTCAAAGTTCCCGAATTAAATTTATTGTCAGAAAACATACCTTTTAATGTAACATCCTTTGAAGAAATATAAGTACCCTTACCATTTATTTTATCATTTTCCCACTTTCCAATATACGAACTTCCATCTTCCCATACAAATTGTCCATCACCTGCGCGCTGGCAATTTATAAACTGTCCATCATATTCGCCAGTATTTTTATAAACATACTTTCCTTTACCTTCAGGAATCTCTTTATTCCATTCCCCATCATAGGAATCGCCCGTATCAAATACAAATTTAGCAGAATGACTTTCTAAATCTAAATCTGCACCATAATATGTACCATTTGACGTATTCGGCACTGGATTCACGGATTGATTAACAGTTATCTCAACCGCTTTTGTAGTTTTCTTCTCCTCTTTCTGATCAGGTTCTTCTCCATAACTTCCTATTATCCCCAATATCAAAAGCACTACAATACATATAGTTGCTTTTTTATGCCTCTGAAAAAACTTTGCTTTACTTTCAGCATTTTCTCCTAACATTTTATTTTCTTTCATTCTACCCAACTCCTTAAAACATCTATATTATCATCATCCATTAAAAGTTCAAAAATAGTATCAATCATTCCCATGTATGTACTACACCTATAATTTTTATTCTTTCTACTTATTATATCTTTTTCCAATGCATAATTTATTACCGGACAAGTTCCACAATATGGCTGGTACACACAGTCACAACATTTTGGAACGCTCTCTATTATGCTATACTTACATATGGTTTTACAAAGTTTTGAATTCATTAGTTTGTCATAATTGTCAGTTAGCACATTTCCCAATTTAAACGAAGAATCCCCCATTTCATAAAGCATTCTACCTTCATCACATGTGAAAATATTACCATCAAAATAGTATGCCATCTGTCCTACCGAAGCTCCACATGGAGAACGCAACTCCATATAATTTACACCATATCCTCGCAAAATTTTTGACAGGAAAATAGCTGCATGACCTTCTTTTATGTATTTGCCATTTTTGTTTATTTTTATAAGATACTTTAAGCATTCTTTATAAAATTTCAAAAATTCTTCTACAGTATAACCTATTTCATTCCATCTTTCCAATGCATAACCCAAAGGTGTCAGTGGTCGAATAAATATACTATCAAGCCCAAGATTTAAATACTCATCTATGATTTCTTTTCCCTGTTCTAATGATGCTTTTGTTGTTGTCTGAATTGCTCCATAATTCAAACCTCTTTCCCTTAACATTTCTATTTTTTCCCTTAATATGTTATAAGAATTCTTTCCGCTTGATAAAGGACGATTTTGATTATGCAACATTCTATTTCCGTCCAAAGACGTAGAAACAGATACATTATGTTTCTTAAAAAATTTTACCATTTCTTCATTTAGTAGCGACAAATTGCTCACAAGACTATAATGAATAATTTTATCTTTCTTTTTTCTTTCTGAATATTCAACAATAAACTTAATAATCGGAAAATTACTTAATGGTTCTCCCCCTTGAAATTCAAAGCTTAGTTCTCGCTGTGGAGATTGTAATGCTATATCTACTGATTTTTTTGCTATATCCTCATTCATCATTTTACAAATATTAATATTGCCACTCTGTGCCTGACAGTAAACACATTGTGCATTACAATAATTTGTCACAACAAAAATATGAAGACTTGTTGCAGAAAATAAATAACTTTTACCATAGCGAAGTTCTGGTTTTATCTTTTCGATAAACTGCTCGAATGAATCATCATACAAAAAGTAATTGCTTTTCAATCTGTCATATAATTCTGAATTCTGCTCCAAATGATCATTTGCAAATCTCTCAAATTCATCAACTTCTAAAAAATCATATCTTCCTAAATCATTCGTTATTAAAATTTTATTTCCATATTTTTTAAAATTAAATGGTGCTATCATTTTATTGCTTTCACGATTCCTTCCATTAACCTGTAAGTGCCATTAAACATCCCACCACATGCATCTTTTTTTGAGCATGCACCACATTCTGACAAATACCTGACTTTATAATCTGTAATACTTTTTTCACATATAGGCCAATATCCTTTATCCACACAACACAATGGATAATTATATATTCCTACATTAAACCCAGCCAAAACTAATTTTTTTATCGGAAGTTTCATATATTTAAACGAATCGCTATAACTCATCCATACTTGGTCAATATTACGTCTAGCATTTCCTAACATCTCTAACCCGATAAATTTTATGGTATATACACCTTTTAGTTCTGTCACTATCAAGTCCACAATTTTATCAAGAAATTCAGCATTTAATTTACTTACCACAATTCTTATTTCTACTCTTATGTGGACTGACAATAGATTTTTTATTCCTTTGACTGTTTGCTGCAAACTATTCTTTGCTCTTGTTATTCCATCATGTGTTATATCATCATATCCATGAATTGGAATTCCAACAATAGTATTGTCAGGTACGTTTTCTTTAAATAAGTTAAAATACTCTTTATCCGCCAATGCTCTTCCATTAGTTAATAACAAATACTCCACCTGATTTAAATTGCTCTTCAAATAACTAAAAAGTTTAAAAATATCTTTCTTTAATAAAAATGGCTCCCCTCCGGTAATCGTAATATGTGCCGCATCACTTGGAATCTGACTACTGATTTTTAACAGGTTATCAACAGACTCAATTCCAGAATTTTTTCTGACAATATCACTTGTAGGACACATAACACAATTCGAATTACATTTATTAGTTATAAATAATGCGTTGTCGACTGATGTTGAATCATAATAAATATAAACTCCATCTTTACCAAATTCTAAAATGCTATATTCGCCAACATGATTAAAAGCATCTATTTCATCTTCTTCCAATTTAATCTCCCACTGTTTTGGATAAAAAACAAGTGAATCATCCTTTAAATAAACAATACTGTAATCTCTGGACTTCATATTATTTAAAGTCCTATCAGTCTTTGCAAATGATGCAATATGATATCCTCTATCATAATTATTTAATTTTAGCATCATAACAAATTACCTCCAATCAAGACAAGAATTGTTGCCACTGATATAAACAATGCAAATGGTATTTTCTTTACTATACTAACCTGCTTTAAATAATTTCTTTTTGCTAAAAAGTCATGAATTTGCTCTACATCTTCCTCTGTTAAGCGTGATTTTAGCGTTTCATCCGAAACTTTTTTAAACTGGCTTAATTTATCATTTGCCAAAATCATGGAACTTGCAGTTGACAAAATCATCCCTGCTCTAACTTTATTAATATCTATGTACTCATAATTATAACTGTCGGCAAAATTTTTAAGTATATTGGATATGATTATTGCAATCCATATCAAAATTGTCTGTCGGTTAAAAAGCCATTCTAAGTCTAATACACCGATTGCCATATCCACAATTATCAGAGTAAATACCACACTCTTATATTTTAAAATGTCAAGTTTACTAATAACTATAATAATTGTCACATTGATCATTAACGCTATCCATTTATTGACAGTCGCTATGTTCAATCCAACATACATCATTGATAATATTCGATTAACCAATATTATTGCAAGATAATATTTTAAATATTTTATAAATCCTTCCAAGGATTTTTTTAATATATTTTCTTTTCCTTCTTTATTATCCTTTTTCTGAATTTTTTTTAAAATTGAATCTATAATTATAAACAAATATCCAATTAAAAATGCAATTATTGGAACAAAAATAGTCCAACTTATTCTATAAGTTTGCTTACTTACAATACAATATGGCATCGACAACGCAATAACCAAATACAACTTACAGTCTCCACCTGCCCAGATTTTTGTAAAATATAAAATCAATGAAATTATAATACTAATTATTACAGCCCAAAGATATTCTAATCTTTCAAAATCTTTATTAAAAAAGAAAGAAATAATGTTTAATCCAATTGCAATTGTTCCAAATATTAGAAGATGTACATTTCTAATAATCCCATACTTTAAATCTGTAAAAATACTAATTAAACATATCACTAATATTGCAATTTCGGTAATATAATCAATACTCATATTTTCTCGTCAAACCAATCAAATAATCTTCAAATTCTTTCATCGTTATTTTCTTATCCATCACAGTATCAAGAAACTTGCAATTATAATATCCTTCATTCTCAGTGAGGTATACAATACAAATCTCTGAATAATCTTTTATAACCTCTTCAATAATCTTTTTTGCATAAAGTTCCTTATTTAGTTTCAAACAATCATTCATTTTCTTCAAACCAATCCACTAAAATTTTGTCAGCATTTTCATTTTCTACTATGTCCTCCTGCTGACTTTCATCAATTACAGTTGATGCCATTGCTCTTGAATACATAATTTCACGAATGTTGATAGTTTTATCATTTACAATTTTCCTAGTTTCCTGAATCAGCATCTCATTTTGAAATTCCTTTATCTTTGGATAATCACCTTTCGTTTCTCGAGCATCTATGTCAACGATATAATAATTATTATTGCTGTCCAAATGTATATAAAAATCATCAATAAAATTATACGCCGCTTTTATTAACGCTTCCTTAGAATATAAATCCTTCCTAAATTTATATTGTATACTCACTTTATAATTCTCTCCTTTTGACAATGCTGGATATACTATAAAAAACATCGTTTAATCACTATTTAAACAAATCCCAAAGACTAAACGATGTTTTATGATAAACTTTATTATACGCAGCCTTTTTCGGATTTTTTATCCATCCCATGCCCTTCTTCCCATACCCGGGAATAACGGCCTTTTTAACTGCTCTTTTTACTCTGCCTGTAGTTTTTGCACTAATTGATTTTTTAATACTTGGTTTTCTCATTCCATATTTCATTTGTGTTTCCCCCTATCAAAAAATGCCATACATCACATATTCTGACTTAATTATACATATATCCACAAAATATGTCTACCAAAATTTACTACATTTAGCCATTCATCGACTCTTGCTTCTGTTTAACTCCATCATTCCCCTCACCTGCACTTTCACAGCCTCAATATTCTGTTCTATCTGATCCAGCGTTCCAACTCGATTCTACGACTTTATCTCGTCCTACAACTCTTCCACTCGATAAGCCGCCCGACTTTCCACATTCACATATCCCTTTATCTCGTAGTAATCCCCATTATTTGACACATCCCGATACACTGGAGCAACATCCCCTTTACTTGTTTTCCATCTCATCAATCTCGAAAACCAATAGAAGTGTTCCTGAAACTTCTCCTTAAATGACTCCATCAGCTCTCCAAGTGGAGACTTATATCCCGTAATAATGCAACCTTCCTGCAATTCTTTCTCTCCACTCTCAACTTTATTTGCAAATTCTTCCAACAATGGTGCAAACGGTAAATATGACTTGATGAAGTTTTTTACCTTTCCCAATCCTTCCAACACCTTATCTAACTTTCCTAACTTCTTCTTTGATTCTTCACATTTTCCTTCCAAATATTTTTGCTCCAACCGATTGCGAAAAATGTCAATTTCCAAATTTGATTTTTTCTCTTCCAATTCTTTCTGCTCTCGATACAAATCTTCATTCTGCTACTCAATTTCAATCTGATTTTCACATAACTCTTCATTTTGTTTGCATTGTACTTTCAGAACCTTATCCAGTTCCTATACCTTTTCTGTTTCCTTCTTTACTTTGTACTCTATCACAGATAGATCATAATTTCTTCCCTTTTGCTTTTCCTTAAATTCCATATTCAGATACTTCATTACACATGATTCTGCGATTTCTCTTAACTCTCCCTGTAATACCTTCGATAAGGTTTCCTGCGTAAACACCGACCGTTTTGACACTTTTGTTTCTAATCCACGTTTAAATCCCCGTCCAACCGGAACACCTACAACATGCATATGGGGACTTGCTTCGTCATAATGTACAACTGCATTTGCTACCACAAAGTTGGGCAGATATTGTTGCAAGTAATCCAAAATATCCTCATAAACATATTCAACATTATTTCTTGGAATCTTTTGTTTCTCCCAAAACTCTTTATCCCCCACTTGAAAAAGCCTATAAAAATCGTGTGTGATTACAAATCACACACGATATATATAAGGGATTACCCCCATGCTTGACAAAGAGCCCAAAAACCCCAGAAACACAAGGTTTCTGGGGTATCTTACGTTTGGACACAAGTTATCTTGCGATAACAAATCTATTTTCAGATTGTATTACTCGATAATAGTAGCAACCTTACTGATAGTATGACATACTGTGGTATTTATAGTATTTTTAGTCCGATTTTATACTATGTTTTATTACAGTTTGTACTATCTGTATGTATTTTTAAAAATTATTAAGTGCATTTTAAGTGCATGAGTGTCATGATTTCTTACTTTCAAATATCAAATATTTAACCTTGATTTTCAGATAATATTTTTTCCAGTTATCTACAAATATTATTAAATTATTGCCATCATATGATAACTGTATTTATATATCCATTTTAATCTAAAGCTAGCCTCACATTAATGTATACAAAGGATTGGTTTTCGCCAATCCTTTATATAATTATTGCTTTATAACAGTGTATTTTTTTAGGCCAATTTGTTTAGATATTTTCTTTGCTTTTTTACACTTTTCAATTCTAATATTTTTAAGTTTTGGGCAAGCAACAATTCTTACCTTATTAAGCTTATTATTATTCTTAAACTTAATGCTTTTTAATTTGTTCCAACTTCTTATTTCTACTGTTTTTAGATTTTTCATATTAGAAAAGTCTAGTTTTCTTATTTTACACTTCTTTATATTATCTAAATCTGCTTTTATGTAGAATTTTTCAAGTTTCTTGTTTTTATGCCCCATCCTCAAATCAGTAATTACACTATGGTCTATCTTGATTTTTTTAAGTTTCTTTAATTGTGATATATCAAGTCTTTTTTTTATATTACACATGATAATACTAACATTTTCTATTTTAGACTTTTTCCCAAAATTTATCGAATCAAAATCTGCACTGTAAAGCGTTAAATTCTTCAACTTTTGAAATTTGTAAAGTTGCAATTTGTTAATACCACTATTACCAATAAATTGCAAACCGATAAGCTTTGGCATTTTATATAATAATTTAAAATTATATATCTTTTGCTCGTAGCCTTTGTAATAGCCAGTTCCGAGGACTATACTTTGCAATGATGTTAATTTATCAATACCTTTAAGATTTATTTCGCAATACCTTTTCGCCTTTTCTTCCTTTGTCAGCATTGGTTTTAGTCCCCTTGCAGTTTCTTCATCTTGCAATGACATTTTATCTAATTTAATAGATTTTATAGTTTTTATTTCTTCATCAGATAGATATCCATCTCTATCTTTGTCTTCATTAATTAATATTTCTCTTAATACTTGATCCGGGAAATTTTCTTCTGAAATATCTATAATATTTTCAGATTGTATAGTTTCCCCTCTTATATTTTCTGGTATAAGCAAGTTTAAATTAAGCATTAACATTATTATTAGAATATAATATATCTTTTTCATATCAAATCCTCCTTACCACTCATATGAAACACCTGCCATTGCATTACTGTACGTTGAAAAAGTATTGTCATAAGCAGAATTTGCACTTGCATATGAATATAATTTGTATAATAAAAATCTATCATTAAACTCGGTATTCGATAAAGATGAAAATGGATTATTGTACATTATCTGTTTACTTAATATTAATTTTGTTTTTTTCATTTGTACTACATCATTATCATTAAAAACCAAGCATTGATTCATAACATTTCTTACCACTCTACCTGCAGCCTCATATCTAGAAGGATATCTAGTTATATCATCTGCAAGAAGGTCATTTACTCCATCCCCATCTGTATCCTCTGTACTTATTTTAATCCAATGACTTGGATCATTACCAGCCAAATATGGCGATATTCCATATGCACGATGTGCAAAAGCATCAGTTATTACGTGTAGTTCCATACCTAAGATTAGTAATCTTCTCATTCTATAATCAAAATCCAAATTTTTATACTCACTACTGTCCTTATCTCCATGTAATCCTATTTGAAGCAAATCTGGTTTTTTTATAGCATTTATATCTGTGTTTATCCTTGTTCTATATGCACTTGTAAAATTTGTCACATCATTATATGTAATATTTGTACTACAATCTGTATTCCTAATAATTCTACCTATATAATTTATAACAGCCATATAATTAACACTATATGTTAGAGAATGCCACACTCTTCGCTCATACTTAATTCCTGCACTTGAATTAGTACTTCCAGGTAATATTTCGTCATTATATCTTATTCCTGCACGTACCATCTTCACTTGAGCTTCTGTTAATTTTCCATTTGCATTATTAATAACTAATGTTCCATGCTTATTTTTGCTCCATCTTGCTGATACTTCAGCTGTTTCTTCACAAGTAATTGTATCCGACGTATTCTTTTTTATTTTTTTATTATTTTTATAAGTTTTCTCAAAATCATCATATTTGTCCACTGCATATCCTATATCAATCAGCTTTATTTTTTTATTGTTAGATTCAATTTCTTTTGAACTATCAATTATTAATTGCTTGATATAATCAACTGATTTACTTCTGTCTCGTTGCCATAATATGCTTGCTAAACCTACTACGTGAGGAGTAGCAATGCTTGTTCCTGATGACACAGTTTCTAATCCGAAACTCGTCGCTGTTTTTACATAATCTCCTGGTGCATAAACATCTACTTCATCACCATTAGAACTTGTGACACTTATTTGTGCATTTGCATCTACGGATCCAACCGCCATAACTTCATCATATGCTGCAGGAAATTCAACAACACCATCTTCTTCACCTCTATTGCCTGCTGCTGCTACCATTAATATGCCTTCACTATAAGCAGCTTCGACAGCTTGTTGTAATATCTTTGAATTCTGTGTTGTTCCAAAACTCATATTAATAATATCTACATCACATTCTATTGCCTTATATATAGCTTCTACCACTCTATCCAATGGAGCTGTATTATCTCCATCCATTATTTTTATAGAATATATTTCTACATTATTATTTATACCATATGACTTTCTATCTGCATCCTTTGTTCCGCAAATAATAGATGCAATAGCTGTACCATGCCCAGTAATATCATCAAAAATTGGATTTACATTTTCTTCTGATGGAACCAAGTTATATCTTTCTTTAACACTTATTCCATCACATACATCAATTCCAGAATCAATAATTGCAATTTTTATTTTATCCTCTGCTACAATTTCATCACCACTATCATTTACATTTATCATATTTAAATTCCAATCGTCTGATACAGCTTCAGGATCTACATAGTTCTCATTCCAACTAGCTTTAAATTTTATATTTTTTTCAATTATAATATCCTCATTTTCTTGTTTAAATTCTTCTACTTCCATTTTGGTTAAAGATTTTTTTCTTATTTTTTTACTATCTAATTCATCATTAAATACTACATATTCTTTTCTAGTTTCAATATTCTGTTTTTTTTCGTTCTTAGTATTTGCCACGGTAGTAACACTTGGTAGCATAGTCATTACTATTAAAGTTGCCAAAATTTGTTTTAATATTTTTCTGTTTTTCTTCATATCTCTTGCTTCCTTTCATGATTTAATTAAATACATTGGTTACAATGAGATAGAATTTTTGTATTATATATAATATTTTCATATATAAACACAAAAATCCCCCGAAATATAATAATGGGGGATTTTAACATTAATTTTGTAAAATATGTATTGCTTTGTTATATTCTATCCCCCTTATATTTCATACCTCATTTTTATGCTAACACACTAATTTGTAGTGTGCAATACTTATATATAATCCTTATCTTTATCTCACTACCTTCTCAATTTTTCTTTATACTTGATATAATCCTTCTCTTCCGTTGCGCCGTCTCCCAATTCAACATCTGCTTTCATAACCGCATGCTCAAATGTTTCTCCATCAAAATCTCTACCATACATTCCAACCAATTCGCCTTTAGCCTGTTGCTCCATATCCGGTCTTATCTTGGCTCTTTCTTCCTCTACAGCCTGTGTATCCTCTGGCTCTATATTTTCCTTTTCAACCTGATATTCCAATAAGGCTATTTCCTTAGCCGTTTCTATTCTGTCAGCCATCTTCTCCAGTCTGGCTATTGCCCTACCATATTTTTCTTCATTCTTGATTGCATCTTCCATTTCATCTAATGAAAACAGTCTATACATCTGTGGTAATTCATTTAACTTTCCATCCACTTTATTAAGCTCGCCTACCAACTGATTGAACATTTCCTCTGCCTGTTTTCTTCGGGCTTTCTTTTCCTTTTTGGAATTCATTACGTCTGCGTATGCTCGTTTTTCTTCGTCCATTCTGTTTCGTTTTCTTATAAGGTCATATGCTTTCTTAATGACATCCATTCCCTTTGGAACCAGTTTACGATATTCTGAAAGTTTTTGTTCATTATTTATCTCTGCATAAGTGGCAAAGATATAATTCTTTCTAAAATCTTCAAGTCTCTTTGCAATACCAGCAACCTTTTCTTTTACGTCCTTTATAAGTTGCTTTGCTTCTTCCTTTAATCTTGCGATTTCATCATTGTAGAACTGAATCATTTTATTTATCAGTCTGACATGTCTGTTGACATCGCCACGTTTAGTTTTGATGTTTCGCTTTTCCATCTGTGAAGCTGCCGTACCTAAATGTTCAGTTGGTAAAATCTCTAATCCTTGTCTTTCATATGAGCGATGATCTATTCGTTCATCATGTCCGGATTTTTCAAGATATGTGTTGCACATATCTGCCCAGCTCTTTCGCCACTTCTCAACATTGCTTCTTTCATTCCAGTCAGTCGAAGAAACCGATTTACATTTATACTGACGTTTCTTTTTGTCATAAATCTTTTCGCCATTCCCATCGAGAATATAAACCTTTTTCTGCTTGCTTCCCCAACTTCCATCTTCATTAAATGGTCTAACTGTAAGCATTATGTGTGCATGGGGATTGCCGTCTTTTTTATTGTGAAAACATATATCTGCAATCATCCCCTTGTCCACAAAGTTCATATTACAAAACTCTTTTACCAAACTGTACTGGTCTGAAATTGACAGTTCATTTGGTATGGCAACCTCAACCTCTCTGGCTAATTGAGAATTCTTTGCTTTCTCGATTTTCTCAACTGCGTTCCACAAAGTTGAACGGTTATAAAATTCTAATGGAGCATTGTCTGGTAACATTATTAGCGTTTTGGCTATACCACGCTTTCTCGTGTAGTCGTGAGTGATTCCATCATAGTCACTGGTAATCTTCTCACCACTTCTGTATGCCGACGCTGCAACGGCAGATTTTCCTTTTCCTCTGGAAATCATCTTTACTGATAAATGGAAAATTGCCATTTGTTTCTCCTCCTTCATATTAAGTTTTCAATGTTCGAGAAACAGTAAAACTGTCAGTCTACATTTTAATGTAGCTCTGACTGGTTTACCGCACTCCGCAGGAGCCCTCGGAGAGCGCGCGTTCGGTACTTGTACCGGGAAGTACCACAACTTGTTTGTGGTACATAAGTGCGCCCTTTGCAGGCTCCGGGACCTTATCAAATTTACTTAACATCATTCAAACCTCGCACAAGATCTCTGACATATGGTGTATTAAACGCATATTTAACGATTGACTCTACATCTTCGTTAGTCAGGTCTTCTGCATTGTCCAAATACTGTTCAAGTATCGCCCCTCTTTGAATCAGTCTTCTGGTTCTTTCCTTTCGTGCCTGTGCTCTTTCTTTTGCCAGCACTTCCTTTTTCTGATTCTTAAGCTGCTCAATCTGTTTTTGGATATCTTCCGAAGTCTTTCTAGTCATGCTTTCACCCTCTTTCATTCACTTGTAATTTTACGGAAGTCATTTTTACTAACTTCCGTAACCGTAGTATTTTTCTTCAAAATACTTTCTGGGGCATTTACCGGCTATTGTAATGTACCCCTGTTTTTCCAATTCCCTGTTTAGCTTTCGGATAATTGCGTAAGCCTTGCTTTTGCATATTCCTAATGTCTGTACCAGTTCATTAGCATCCACATATTTTTCTCTCATACTATATTCCTCCCTTCTTTGCAACTCCCACATATTGTGATGGTTATTTGCTAGTTTTTATAATTTATCACTCTTTCATGTGATAGTATTGTTTTGAGGAGGTGAGAAATCATGACAGAATTGAACAAAGATGAAAAGAAATTAATCGGACAAAACATTAAACAATTAAGAAAGAAGAAAGGATTGCTTCAGGAAGATTTAGCAAATCTTGTCGGACTGAAAGTTGGGACTATTTCCAAATATGAACAGGGCGATCGTACTCCTGGTATTAACCAGATGATTGCCATTGCAGAAGCTTTGGATTGTTCAGTTAACGATTTCCTTCCTACAGAAGATGGTTTTTACCGCACCGTAGTGGACGGATTTTATGAACATGGTCTTGATGTCTATATCGATTGGCTTAAACTTTCAAAGTTTGAATGTGAATCTTGTAAAATCAAGAAAGATAGTGGTGAAGAAATTTCATCCTATTTATTAAAGATTGATAATCAAACTTACCCTGTAAGTGAAACTGAATTATCGCGAATAATGGATTTTCAGAAAGAACAGTTCAAACTTATCGTCAAACAGATTAAGGAATCTTCCACCAAGCAATAAGGGTGGATAAATGCCAGTATACAAAGACGAAGAACGAAATTCATGGTTTGTCCGATGTTATTACACGGACATTCACGGAAAAGAAAACAAGCCTTTAAAAGAGGTTTCAAATTACAGAGAGATGCAAAGAACTGGGAAAATGATTTTCTAAAACAGATACACGGAAGTTCAGATATGACGTTTCAGTCGTTGTATGATATCTACATTAAAGATATGTGTTCTCGTTATAAGGAAAATACGGTTGATGGGTACAGAACAGTATTCAGAAAACTTATTCTTCCCTACTTCGGCAAAAAAGCGATAAACAAGATTACTGCAAAGGATATCAGAGCATGGCAGACGGAAATGATTAACAAAGGTTATTCGGATGCCTATCTCTTACGAATTAACAATATGATTGTTTCAATTTTAAACTTTGCAGTCAACTACTACGACCTTCCCTCTAATCCATGCCACAAGGCTGGCTCAATGGGGAAGCGTACAACTGTTGTAAACTTCTGGACTATTGAAGAATATGAAAACATTATCACTTCTGTTACCGATAGGACGGCACACATTATGTTTCAGATATTCTACTATTCGGGATTTAGATGTGGCGAGTTTCTGGCTCTGACTTTAGAAGATATAGATTTTGAAAATAACAAAATCTCCATTTCAAAGAATTTAAGACGTGCCGGTGGTAAAGACATTATCACAAGTCCAAAAACTCCTAAAAGTGTCAGAACAGTTGCCATGCCGGCATTTGTTATGAATGAATTAAAAGAATATGTAGATTCACTTTTCGGTATTACGGATAAAGAAAGAATCTTTCCATTTACCAAAAGTTATATTAACGGATGTATCACGAGAGCCTGCAAGGCTACCGGCATTAAGAAAATCAGAATTCACGATTTGCGACACTCTCACGCAAGTTATCTAATTCATTTAGATTGTTCTCCACTTCTCATATCAGAACGACTTGGACATGAGAAAGTCCAGACAACCCTAAATACCTATTCCCATCTATATCCTAACAAACAGCAGGAATTGGTTGATATGATGGAGGCTGCACACGATAACGGGCATAAGATTTACGCGAAAACTGCGTAACACAAAGTGCATTGTTAAGTGCACAAGCAGTTTTTAAGTGCAAAACAAGTGCACGGGGAATTTGAGTCTAAAAACTAAAAAAGCTCAACCCCTTATAAATAAAGGGCTGAGCTAAAGTTTTTAGATTGATTTTAATTATTCAACGATTGTAGCAACCTTACCTGAACCTACTGTTCTACCACCTTCACGGATAGCGAATCCAAGACCCTGTTCCATAGCGATTGGGTGAATAAGTTCAACTGTGATTTCTACGTTATCACCAGGCATACACATTTCTACACCAGCTGGTAATTCACAAACACCTGTTACGTCAGTTGTTCTGAAGTAGAACTGTGGTCTGTAGTTGTTGAAGAAAGGAGTATGACGTCCACCTTCATCCTTTGTTAATACGTAAACCTGAGCTGTAAACTTTCTATGACATGTTACTGTACCAGGTTTAGCAAGTACCTGTCCTCTTTCGATCTGGTCTCTGTTGATACCTCTTAAAAGAGCACCAATGTTATCACCAGCCTGAGCTTCATCAAGAAGCTTTCTGAACATTTCGATACCTGTAATAACTGTCTTCTGTGTTTCTTCCTTAACACCAATGATTTCAACTTCATCGTTTAAGTGAAGTGTTCCTCTTTCTACTCTACCTGTAGCAACAGTACCACGACCTGTGATTGTGAATACGTCTTCTACTGGCATTAAGAAAGGCTTATCTGTATCTCTTTCTGGATCTGGGAAGTATTCATCTACTGCATCCATAAGTTCCATGATCTTGTCGCCCCATTCTGATGATGGATCTTCAAGAGCCTTAAGAGCTGAACCTTTGATGATTGGTGAATCTTCAAAACCATATTCTTCAAGAATTTCTGTAACGTCCATTTCAACTAATTCAAGAAGTTCTTCATCGTCTACCATATCACACTTGTTTAAGAATACAACGATTTTTGGAACACCTACCTGACGTGAAAGTAAGATGTGCTCTTTTGTCTGAGCCATAACACCGTCAGTAGCAGCAACAACAAGGATAGCACCGTCCATCTGAGCAGCACCTGTGATCATGTTCTTTACATAGTCAGCATGGCCTGGACAGTCAACGTGAGCGTAATGTCTCTTCTTTGTTTCGTATTCAACGTGAGCTGTAGAGATTGTGATACCTCTTTCTCTTTCTTCTGGAGCCTTATCGATGTTAGCAAAATCAACAGCGTCATTTCCTTCAACTCTTTCTGAGAGTACTTTTGTGATAGCTGCTGTTAATGTTGTTTTACCATGATCGACATGTCCGATTGTACCAATATTACAATGTGGTTTTGTTCTTTCAAACTTAGCTTTTGCCATTTTTGTAATCCTCCTAAAAAATAATAAATTTAATAATCTGACCTTACGGTCTTTTTTTACATAGGCTTGATTCCCATTATATTGGATAATGAGAATATTTTCAAGCCTTTATCTTAAATTAATAGTTAAATATTTGTGAATTATTTTGCTCTTGCTGTAGCAATTTTATCCTGAACAGACTTTGGAGCTGCCTGATACTTCTCAAAGAACATTGAGTAGTTACCACGACCCTGAGTAGCTGAACGAAGTTCTGTTGAGTAACCGAACATTTCTGCCAATGGGACGTATGCTCTAACAATCTTTCCACCACCGATATCGTCCATACCCTCGATCTGTCCACGCTTAGCGTTTAAGCTTCCGATAACATCACCCATGTATTCTTCAGGCATTGTTACTTCAACCTTCATGATAGGCTCAAGTAAAACAGGATCTGCCTTCTGCATAGCTTCCTTAAATGCCATAGAACCGGCAATGTGGAATGCCATTTCTGAAGAATCGACTTCATGGTATGATCCATCATAAACTGTAGCATGTACACCAAGTACCGGGAATCCTGCAACAATACCTGACTGTGCAGCTTCTTCGATACCTTCACCAACAGCTGGGATGTATTCCTTAGGAATGTTACCACCAACTACTGTAGATTCAAACTTGAATGTTTCTTCACCGTTTGGATCCATAGGCTCAAATTTAACTTTACAGTGACCATACTGTCCACGACCACCTGACTGCTTAGCATATTTGCTGTCAACGTCAACCGCTTTTGTAAATGTTTCCTTGTATGCAACCTGAGGTGCACCAACGTTAGCTTCTACCTTAAACTCACGAAGAAGACGATCTACGATAACGTCTAAGTGAAGCTCACCCATTCCGGCGATAATTGTCTGACCTGTTTCTGTATCTGTGTGAGCTCTAAATGTTGGATCTTCTTCAGCCAACTTAGATAATGCTTCACCCATCTTACCCTGATCATTCTTTGTCTTAGGCTCGATAGCAAGCTCGATAACCGGCTCTGGGAATTCCATAGATTCAAGAATTACAGGATGCTGTTCGTCACAGATTGTATCACCTGTTGTGGTGATTTTGAAACCAACTGCTGCTGCAATATCTCCTGAATATACTTTATCTATTTCTGAACGCTTATTAGCATGCATCTGAACGATACGGCCTACACGTTCTTTTTTGTTCTTTGTTGCATTTAATACGTATGAACCTGAGTTCATTGTACCAGAGTAAACTCTGAAGAATGCTAACTTACCAACGAATGGGTCAGTCATAATCTTAAATGCTAAAGCTGAGAATGGTTCTTCGTCAGATGAATGACGAACTACTTCATTACCATCTTCATCAACACCTGTAATGTCAGGGATGTCTGTTGGAGCTGGCATATATTCAATAACGCCGTCTAACATCTTCTGAACACCTTTGTTCTTGTAAGCAGAACCACAGAATACAGGAACTGCTTCACATGCGATAGTACCCTTTCTAAGAGCAGCCTTCATATCATCGATAGAAGGTTCTTCTCCTTCAAGATACTGCATCATAAGGTCATCATCTAATTCACAAATCTTTTCAACAAGATTTTCATGCCATTCATCTGCAAGATCCTTAAGATCATCAGGAATAGCTGTGATTTCGATATCTTCACCCTTATCATCTTTGTAATAATATGCTTCCATTTCAAACAAATCGATTAATCCGATGAAATCATCTTCTTTACCGATAGGGATCTGTACAGGAATAGCATTCTTTCCTAAACGATCGATAATTGTCTGAACTGAATAAAAGAAATCTGCACCCATTTTATCCATCTTATTGATGAATGCCATACGTGGTACATTATATGTGTCAGCCTGACGCCATACGTTTTCTGACTGTGGCTCAACACCTGCCTTAGCATCAAATACACCAACAGCACCGTCTAATACACGAAGTGAACGCTCAACTTCTACTGTGAAGTCAACGTGTCCCGGTGTATCAATGATGTTGATACGATGTTCTAACGCTCCAGCCTTTGGCTTATGATGATCTTCCAATGTCCAATGACATGTTGTAGCAGCTGAAGTAATTGTTATACCTCTTTCCTGTTCCTGCTCCATCCAGTCCATTGTAGAAGCACCATCATGAGTTTCACCGATTTTATAGTTTACACCGGTATAATATAAGATACGTTCTGTTAATGTAGTCTTACCGGCATCAATATGAGCCATAATACCAATGTTTCTTGTTCTCTCTAATGGATATTCTCTTCCAGCCAAGATTTTTTCCTCCTTGATTTATTGTTCATTTACTAAAAAATTAGAAACGATAATGAGCAAAAGCCTTGTTTGCTTCAGCCATCTTATGCATGTCTTCACGCTTCTTAACTGATGAACCAGTATTGTTAGCGGCATCCATAATTTCGTTAGCTAATCTGTCTACCATTGTCTTTTCGCTTCTCTGACGAGAATACAATGTAATCCAACGAAGTCCTAAAGCCTGTCTTCTTTCAGGTCTAACCTCAATAGGAACCTGATAAGTAGCACCACCGATACGTCTAGCCTTAACTTCTAAAGCAGGCATAACGTTATTCATAGCTTCTTCAAACACTTCGATAGCATCTTTTCCTGTTTCTGCTGCAACCTTATCGAATGCACCATAAACGATTTTCTGAGCTACACCTTTCTTACCATCTAACATAATGTTGTTGATAAGCTTTGTAACTACAACACTACCATACATTGGATCTGCTAAAATTTCTCTTTTCTGAGTATGTCCTTTACGTGGCACGTTACTTCCCTCCTTAATCAATTTTGACAGAATTTCCAAAATTATACTTTGGAATTCTTTTTTGCAGGTTACCGAATCTATCGGCCCTGCGATTAGATCTTCGGTACTCACTAAAGTTGTGTCCTTGCTCACGGCTTTAGACTTTATTGGCGTATAGCCTTATCATAATTCTAATAACCGTTACAAATCATTCAACCTGTGATTGACTTTCAAGTCACTCCTACTAATTTGTACTATTTACCTGCTTTAGGTCTCTTAGCACCATACTTAGAACGTGCCTGGCGTCTGTTTGCAACACCTGCAGTATCAAGAGTACCTCTAATGATATGATATCTTGTACCTGGTAAGTCTTTTACTCTACCACCACGGATAAGAACAACGCTATGTTCCTGAAGGTTGTGACCTTCGCCTGGGATGTAGCTTGTTACTTCGATACCATTAGAAAGACGAACTCTGGCTATTTTTCTAAGAGCTGAGTTAGGCTTCTTAGGTGTAGCTGTCTTAACTGCTGTACAAACACCACGCTTCTGTGGAGAAGCTGTGTCCTTCATCTTCTTGTTAAGTGAGTTATAACTCTTTAACAATGCTGGAGCAGTTGACTTCTTAACTGATGTCTGACGTCCTTTTCTTACTAACTGGTTAAATGTAGGCATTCCTTTTTCACCTCCTGTTATTAGAATTATGTGTTAATATCTTACACATGCACTCAAAAGGGCACACTAATCCCTTTTTAAGCGTGCCCTATCATTATAATCTGTGTAGTTTTCAATGTCAACCTATAATTTTTCTATTTCTTATTCATCACAATCTCAACCTTAAATAAATCACCATCTGTAGATATCTTCATTTCGCCATCCTGCTTTTCCACGATAGATTTTGCAATGGATAATCCAAGTCCGTTTCCTTCTGTGGTTCTTGATTTGTCTCCCCTTACAAATCTTTCCATTAATTCATCGGCATCAAAATCAAGAGGCGTGGCTGAAATGTTTTTAACGGCAATGTAAACCTTTTTCTCAGTGCATTTTACATCAACATATACTCTGGTGGATTCCATTGCGTATTTGTAAATATTTCCATAAAGATTTTCAAAAACTCTCCATGTCCTTCTTCCATCAGCCATAACATAAACCGGTTCTTCCTGAATATTCTTCATTATTGTAAGTTGTTTTTCATTAAATTTTTCTTCATATTCCCCTATACTTTGATTTATGAGTTGTACTATATCTATTTTTTCTTTATTGAAAGTTATAACGTCTGAATTTAGCTTTGAAGCTTCAACCAAATCCTCTGTAAGATTTTTTAGTCTCATGGATTTTTTATCTATTACATCCAGATACTTTTCAGCATTTTCACTCTCAACACCTTCGTTTTTCAACAGCCCCACATAATTAATTATAGATGTCAGCGGAGTCTTTAAGTCATGAGACACGTTAGTAATCAGTTCCGTTTTCAGTCTCTCATTCTTCAGGCTCTCTCCAACTGCCTTGCTTAATCCGTCACCAATGTTATTTATTCCATCCTTGAGTTTTTTGTTCATTTTAAAGAAGTATTCTTCTTCCAGTTTATAATCAAGGTTTCCGTCTGCAATTTTTTTTGTTCCATCTGCAATTTTGTTATATTCACATGCAAATTTAACTATAATTGCCACCACGGCAATGACTAAAACTATAGTCATTATCACCCCTATGATTAATTTATGATTTGCTGCCATTTTCAGGGCAACCAGCATCCATACAAGTGATACCACTCCGAAAACAATGGTTAATATTGATGTTTTTGTATTTAAAAGGATGTAGGAAACTGCCTTTTTTATGCCGGAACATATTTTTCCTAACAAAGTAGTTTTTATTAATGACTTATATTTCAGTCTTCTGACAAAACTCTCACATATTAAAACCACCATTTCAACCAGTATAACCAGTATTATGCCAAGAGCAATCAGAACTATATTAACTACTAACTGATTGCTGGTGTTCCAGTAGCTCGCCAATATATCCAGCATTTTTGGTATTCCGTATGCACCTGCTGCTAAAATGAGTATCAGCCACAAATCAATCCATAACTTATCAATCTTATGCAGTCCTTCTGACTCACCTTTCTCTCTGTGTCCTGCCCACACCATCAACGTTATAAACATTGCCAATGCAGCAATAATCGTTGCAATGCATATGCATATAACCATTAATTTGTATCTTTCATTTTCAAATAAATTTTCCGGTGCATCATTGTACTTTTCAATCAGTTGATGAGTGTAGTCGTCATAAGTCATGTTTTTGCTTATTCCAAAATTGCAAACTTCGATATTGTTTAAGATCTCTTCAATATCCTGGGAAAAGTCACTCCATTCCGAATTCCAATCACTTGCATAATCAGTAGAATACTGTTCTTCCATATCCGAAGCAAAATCTCTTAAATTAACTTTTAAGTTCTTCATTATTCCCTTGTCGTCTAATGCCTTTATCTCTCCATATTCTAAAATACATTGATCCATCAGTTTATCAGACTTATCATAGTCAAAGTCAGAAACATATCTATATTGTGTACCACCTACTTTATATGTAATAGAATATTGAGTATTTCCCTGTGACTTTCCTTTTATGGACTTTTCGTCGTTACCTGCCATTATGGTTTTGACACTTGAATCATCATATACTATTCCATATTCCGTCATATATTTTGCAAGTTTTGCCCAAACTTGATATAGAAAATCCGATTATCCGCATAAATACAGCATTTAAGGGCTGTT
>URKY01000038.1 GCA_900548465.1 uncultured Eubacterium sp. | reverse complement strand
GTTGAGTAACTTATAATAATTTCTACTATTGTAGATTCTTTCATCCCCTTTGCTCTTGGTATGGTTGAGTAACTTATAATAATTTCTACTATTGTAGATTCTTTCATCCCCTTTGCTCTTGGTATGGTTGAGTAACTTATAATAATTTCTACTATTGTAGATGCACCTGAAAGAATTAAGTTATCATAGATGAGCAACTTATAATAATTTCTATTAATGTAGACACATCATCTACATATTTCCCCAATTTAGAATAAAATACGTTGAACTAAATAAAAAAGAGCCACTAAATGGTTGTCAGTACTCAGGTTCCAATTGTCGTCATCTACAACCTAATATAATTCTATAAGTGAGATAACAAATAAGTATTAAAATGTCAATGTATATAAATGTAAATGATACTATAAAAATGTACATTTAATGGAAAATAAAAATGTACAATCCAAAGTAGCATGTTAATCTATTCATGGAGGTGACAACCATGAATGAAATACTACTAACACAGTTAAGAATCTTGAAAATAACAGATTCAAAACCTAACTTTTCAGAACTAGCCAGGATTTATGACTTGGATCGTAGAACCATCAAAAAATACTATGACGGATACGATGGCAAACCAACAAATCGTAATAAGCCTAGCAAACTAGATAAATATGAAACAATTATACGCGAAAAGTTGCAAATTAAAGGAACTACTATTCGCTCAGTGTATGAGTTTATATTTCACGAGATAGATTCTGATATTGGAACCTACTCAAACTTTAATAAATATCTTAAAACAAAAGGTATTAAACCCAAGAAGTATTCAAAGGGACATCCCAGATTTGAGACACTCCCCGGTCAACAGGGACAGGCAGATTGGAAAGAAAACATGAATATTGCCAACTGCTATGGAGAAATCTTCACCTTTCAGGTGTTTGATTATAAATTGGGGCATTCTAGATACTGCCACTTTACTTACAAAACAACAAAGACAAGACAGGATGTATTAGGCTGCTTGATTTCTGCGTTTAAAGCAACGGGTGGAGTACCTAAAGAAATCCTTTTTGACAACATGTCATCTGTCGTGGATTTAAAAGATGGGCGAAGGCACGTCAATAATCAGATGAAGGCCTTTGCTGATGACTTTCATTTTAAAATAAGACTCGCAAAACCAAGGCACCCTTTTACCAAAGGTAAAGTTGAAACCATTAATAAGTTTCTAAGTTGGTTGTTACATGAAGGAGAGTTTGAAACTGAAGAGGAACTGATATTAATTCTTGAAAACATAAACGAAAGAATCAATAAAAGTGTTTGTCAGGCTACAAACATGCCGCCTTTGTTATTATTCCAAAAAGAAAAGGAATACCTGCAGTCCTTACCTAATCAGAAAGTTATCGAATCTTATTTGTTCCACGACCGTCAAATCAAAGTACAGAAGGATTCTATGATTAATTATAAAAACAGCAAATATTCCGTTCCGCCTGCTTACATAGGTAAAAATGTCTATATTAGACAAACCTTTGATAAGTTGCATATTTATTATAACACGGAAGAGATTGCCGTCCATAAAATATCGAGTAAAAAATTAAATTATAATAAAGAGCACTATATCGAGCTTTTATCTAATGTAATAAGCAATAAAGATGACGTATCTGAAATGGCAGAAACAAATCTAAAGCAGATGGATGACTTCGATTTTTCGTTTCAACCGGGAATAAACAAAAAAGAATTGTTGGAATTCACGTCTCTTGGTTTTATAGAGAGAAATGAAAACATCTTATTTGTTGGAACCAGTGGTGTTGGTAAAACACATCTGGCAACAGCCATAGGTGTTGAATGTGCAAGAAATAGATATTCAACATATTATTAGCCATATAAATTTCCTCACAATAAAAAAAGGCGGGCATAAGCCCACCAAAAAAAGCACTGGAATAAACCAGTGCTAAACTATTTTTTATTTATGTTACTTTCTTTTGCCTAAAATTCTTGCAATTAATCCCATTTTGATACATTCGTTTTTAGGATAAAGTCCTGTAGCAAGCAGTTCTTCTTCACTCCACTCTTTAAAACGTTTACGCTTTTGTTTTGGATTAGACTGTCGTTGAACAACCTGCCTTGATTTTTCTATCCTATCATTCATTAAAGCTACCTTTGTAACCTCGCATATGTCCTTCCAACTTTCTTCGTCATATTGCAAACAACCACAATATTTACATCTTCTATCGGTAATCTTTATTGTTTTGTAACAATTGGCACAAATGGAATTATCAACTCTCATAATCCAACCTCTCCTTTTATCTGGATTATATCATGCAAGAGCAAAATTGCAATAATTTTATTAATTTTTTTGAGATAGTTCGTGATTAATTTTCATTACATTTAATTGTTGTAACAATGCTTCACCACGCTTAAGTCTCTCTGCCTCTTCTCTATCTCGAATTTCTTCCTCTGTTTCATACTTTTCAGTTATCACTTCTCTTAAAAATGGCTCTTCCGGATATACATTTACTTTAGTAGTAACCTGATTGACGCTAGCGAATAACTTTAAGGTATTAGGTGTGAATCAAAGAAAAATATTGCCATACTTATATGAGAAGAGTTATAATGTCAATGAAATTAGCAATTACACAAATAGTCAGTATGCTAAAGGTAAATATGATAAAATACATACTGAATACAGAGTAGAGAAATTGTTAGGAGAGTGATTTGAATGAGGTTGCCTGACACTCTGGAGATGAAACAGATTTGGGACGAAATAGCACCATTTTTAAAGATTACATCAAAAGGAATGGAAATAGTTGAGAATGCTCCGAGTAATACCGCTGAAAAGTTAGAAGAATATAGACGTTTAGGAAAAGAACAATGGGATTTTGCAGAAAGTTTAAATTCCTAAATACCATCTGGTCAATCATAAGACTAGGTGTTTTTTTTAATACCTGAAAGGACATTAATGAAAAAATCCAAGATATGTTGCTTTATGACGGGAAAGTGAAAATTTAAAAAATGAAGTAAAGATTAACTACTAGTTTAAGTTATTGACATAAATACGTGATTAGATGCAGTAATCTTAAGCAAATAAAAATGCATTTTAACAAAGATACGTAAAAATTCCCTAGAACAACTCATACCACCCACTCATCTTCCCACTCCCACATTTTTATTTACACCCACCCCACATTGTAGTACCATAATATACAAGACAAATTTTGCATAAATCTCAATACCACATGGGATTTATCAACCAAACTTACCAAATATTTTAGGAGATCAAAGATGAAAAAATGGACTACAAAAAAGAAAATTTTAATAACAATATTATCAATCATAGCGGTACTTTTGCTGGTGGTTATAGCTTATGTTATTTATGTATTCGGAAGCTATCATAGAATAGAGGATAAGCAGTCCCTGAAAGTCAATTCGCTAAATGCAGGAGCAGGCACTACAGTTTCAAGGAATGTTGAGTACACCGCAGGAACTTATAATGTGGGATTTGGAGCATACACTCCGGATTATAGTTTTTTTATGGATGGTGGAAAGTATTCCCGTTGCTTCAGTAAGCAGTCAGGCATCGATGCCATAAATGGAGCGGCACAACTTGCCAAAAGTGAAAATCCTGACTTTATGATTTTCGAGGAAGTGGACAGAGATTCCACAAGAAGTTACCATGTCAGTCAGGAAAATCTTATTAATAAGAAATTTGACGGCTATTTTCAGGACTTTGCCGTAAATTACGATTCGGCATATTTATTTTATCCGTTTAATGAGCCTATTGGAAAGTCATATTCAGGAATTAGCGTTTATTCAAAATATGAAATTACTTCGGCACTTAGAAGAAGTTTCCCTATATCCACAAGTTTTTCGAAGATATTGGATTTGGACAGATGCTACAGTGTAAGCAGGGTAAATGTGGACAATGGAAAAGAACTGGTTATTTATGCGGTACATATGTCAGCCTACGGTAATAGTGATGCCATAAGGCAGGGTCAGACCTCTATGCTGTTTAATGACATGAAGTCCGAAATAGACAAGGGAAACTATGTTATTTGTGGTGGCGATTTTAACCACGACCTGAAGCTGGCAGAGGATGACAGCGTTAAGCATGAAAGCTGGGCATACCCTTTCCCAAGAAGCAAAATGCCGAAGGGACTTTCCTTTGCAATGGATAAATTGTCAAAGGATAAGTATGACAATCTCGCAGATTCTAACAGAAATGATGATACGGAATATATACCGGGCAAAACATTTACATGTATTTTGGATGGATTCATTATTTCCGATAATGTTGAAATGACGGATTATACAGTGAAAAGCACAGGATTTCTTTATTCGGATCACGAACCGGTATTTATGAAGTTCAAATTAAAATAGAAAAATGGAGCATGCATAATGAAATACAAAAATAGATTAAAAAATATCAGCATTATACCTATGTTAATTTTGGTTGGAGTATTGATAATGTTTAGCACAGGGGTAAATGCCAAAAATGCCGGCAGAAATACAATTGAAGAAACTACAAAATCTCAGGTACAGACTACTGAAAATCCTACAACAGGAAAAAATCAGCAGGAAACTACAGTTGCAGTTACAACAATCGGTAGTCAGACACCTGCCACAGGAACAGGAAAGATTAAGGCGTCAAAACTTAATCCGGCCAAGGCAAAGGTTCTTCTGCTTGACGCAGGACATTGCAAAAAGCACATAGGCGCCAGAGGTCACGGCTTAAAGGAAGAAAAGATTAACCTGGACATTGCCAAGGCATGCAGAAATTACCTTGATACATATTCAGATGTTACTGTCCATATGACAAGAACTAACAACAATTGTCTGAAAAGTTTGATGCTTGGGGATTGTCTTACCGCAAGAAATCATTTGTCTCAAAGACTAGGGGCGGATTTCCTTGTAAGTTTCCATGTAAATTCTGATCCGGATCCCAATAGAAGCGGGGCAATGATTTTGGCTGCATACAACTCCGGATACAACAGTTTTGTAAGCACTAATACAAAGGCGTTAGGAAAGGTGATTCTGAAGAATTTGAAATCCCTTGGCATTAAGAGTGAGGGATTTTGGCTTAGAAAGTTAAAGAACACCCGCTACAAAAACGGTGCAAAGGCGGATTATTATTCTATAGTAAGGGAAGGGGTGCTTAACAAAATACCGAGTCTTATTGTTGAACACGGCTATATTACTAATGAAAATGACTGCAATAATTTCTTTAAAACTTCAGCCAAGCGAAAAGCCTTGGGAGTTGCTGATGCCAAAGGAATTGCAACTTATCATAGTTTGTCAACACCAAATATTGAGGGAGATTTCAAGAAAACTTCTAAAAACACATATTTTATAGATAATGAAGGCAACAAAATTTCCGGTTGGGTAAAAAAAGATGGCAAGTGGTACCACTTTGATTCGAAAACCGCAAAAATGGGAAAGGGCTTTATAAAAATCGGAAAGGACCTCTTCTATTTAGATACAAAAACAGGCGAAATGAAAACCGGATGGTTTACCGTGAAAAGCAAAAGTTATCTTGCTAAAGGTAATGGAACGGTCATTACTAATAGAATTTATTCCGATGGCGTGAGAAGTTATTATTTCGATAAGAAAGGTAAGCGTAAGAATGGCTGGGTAACATATAAGAATGCTAAATATTATTTCTCAAAGACCAAGGGAATGCTTAAAGGAAAACAGCGCATTAATGGTAGGAAATACGTGTTCAGCAGGAAAACAGGAAAGTTGAAGAAACGATAGATAATCCCAAGCCATCTCACATTTATTCAAAGCAAAACCCCTCCTGCAAATGCAGGAGGGGATAATTATACCCACAAATATTATTCATCAAATTTATTTGGGAATAAATGTGATATATCCAAATAATCAGGAATGCCTCTCTGATATTTAACTACAGGCTCGCCAATAATCAATGGATAAGCATAGTCAATAAATTCCTGCGTTACATCATTGCCTCGTTCGTTGATCCATTCACGGGGAACGTGTTTAACAAGTCCTGCAACATTTTTTACATCTGTTTCACCCATATTAACAGCATAAGGCTCATTGCTCTTACGTATAGCTGTTACCATAATTCCGGTTTTGCCATCAAGCGCAGATTGAACTGCATGGCGTCCGAGTCTGAATGCCTCACCGATGTCAGTTATTGAAGACATATGAGCTGCGCTTCGCTGAAGAATATTAATTTCAACGGAACGGACCTTAACCTGAATGTTCTGCTTAATAATGTATTCAAGACATTTTCCTGTACCGCTTAACTGGCTGTGACCGAATGTATCTTCCACAGCAGTTGTGGCACTAACGTAATTGCCATCTTTATCTTTAATTCCCTCTGAAACAGCAATAACAACATTGTTATATCTATCCATTGCTGCTTTTACATCCTCAATAAATTCCTCTTCCACAAAAGGAACCTCCGGTAAATAAATAAGGTGTGGTGCAAAGTTGTATTTATTTCTGGCAAGAACAGAAGCTCCAGTAAGCCAACCGGCATCACGTCCCATAATTTCTACAATAGTTACGCTATTAATAGGATAAATTGAAGTGTCATGACCAATTTCTAAAAGTGTGGATGCTACATATTTTGCAGCTGAACCATATCCCGGTGTATGGTCTGTAACACATAAATCATTATCAATTGTCTTTGGAATTCCAATAATCTTAATGTCATTTCCAACTTTTTTAGCGTATGTGCTTAACTTATCTACAGTATCCATTGAGTCATTTCCACCGATATAGAAAAAGGCATCAATATCATATTGATCAAATTTATTAAAAATATATGCATAAGGTGCATCATCTTCTGAATAGTCCGGCAACTGATAGCGGCATGAGCCTAAATACATTGAAGGCGACTTCTTTAAAAGTTCAATAAACATAGGAATTTCAGCTACTTTTTCTGAAAGGTTCATTAGTCTGCCATTAAGAAGCCCCTGAACTCCGTTAAGGGAACCGTAAACAGTATCAAATTCTTTGCTGTCAATAGCACCCTGTATTACGCCGGCAAGGCTGGAATTAATAGCAACTGTTGGACCACCTGACTGGGCAACTAAGCAATTTCTCATATAAATCTCCATTCTGTCACACATGTTGTGACAATTTTTTCGTTAAAAATATCATATAAAGTATACCCCAAAATTTGACAAAAACCAATATGAATATTTTGAACATCAAGTGAATAGTGGCATACATTAATAATGTAAGACAAAAAAGAAAAGGAAGTATTAAATGGGCTGCAATATGAATGACGGTATGAATTGCAACATGAATCGAAATGTTTGCAGAAATACTAATTGTAATATGAACAGAAATAACAGAGATAATACCTGTTGCAATATGAACAGAAATGATAACTGTGGGATGAGTAGAGCTACTGAAAGCAGAAATTGCAACATGAATCGCAATATGAACCGTGGTAATTGTGGTATGAATCGAAATATGGGAAATACCTGCAACAACAGAGAAATGAATTCACAGGATAGAAAATCCTGTGGCAGTGTTGGAACAACAAATGTAAATTGCGGTTGCCGAATGGATGGCTGTGACATTGGAACAGAGCATGTTGACAAAATGGCTCCGGGAATGTCTTATGTTCCATGGCAGAAATGGGAAGACATTTATTGCATGGAAAAGGCTCTTGAACGGGGAACTATTTTTGAGCAGTTAGATAAACCGTTTTTGGGAGGTCGTGGAAGATGATGAATATGAACATGGATAAAAAAAGTTTAATGAAAATCATTACTCAGGCAAGTTTTGCATTAGATGATACAAGATTATTTTTAGATACCCATCCCAATTGCCAGGAGGCTATCCTGTACTATAACAAGATGCAGGAGACGCGCAAGGCTGCATGGAAGGAGTATACTAGAAGATTTGGTCCGCTTACTTTTTACGAGGTAAGCAATGAAGACTATTGGGAATGGAATAAAGGCCCAATGCCTTGGGAAGGAGGAAACTGCTAATGTATGTATATGAAAAGAGATTACAGTATCCTGTAAACATCAAAATTAAAAATCCGAAAATTGCTCAGGTAGTTATTAGCCAATATGGTGGTCCGGACGGAGAAATGGGCGCTGCATTGCGTTATATGTCTCAGAAATTTACTTTTAAAAATCCAAGAATTGCTGGTCTTTTAAATGACATTGCTACCGAAGAACTCTCGCATTTGGAAATTGTTGGAACAATTGTGCATCAGCTCGTAAAGGATTTGCCTTGCGATGACGCAGATATTGCCGGATTTGAAAAATACTATGTGGACCACACTTTAGGTGTCTGGCCACAGGCTGCCGGCGGAGTACCATTTCAGGCTACAGAGTTTCAGTCATCCGGCGATCCTATTGCTGATTTGGTAGAAGATATGGCTGCAGAACAGAAAGCAAGAAAAACGTACGATAATATTCTGACTTTAGTAAAGGACAATGAAGTCTGTGACCCAATCAGATTCTTGAGAAAACGTGAAATAGTTCACTTCCAGAGATTCGGTGAAGCGTTGAGAATGCTTACGGAAGAATTAGATAAAAAGAATTATTATGCATTTAATCCAAGTGGATGCAAGTGTAAGTAAGATATAGATTGAGGCATTAATAGAAACAAGTCATAAATTTAGGGTGGAAATTTGGTTTATCAAATTCCACCCATTTCTTTATGTTGCATTTTGTTGCTTTTTGTTTGAGATTTCCCGCCGCCCAGCCAATAAAAGCAATAAAAAATTCATATTCTTGCTAATATATTGCTTTCTGCCTGGGATTTTTCGCTGCTCAGCGAATAAAAGCAATAAATACTTCAATTTCTTGAAAATCTATTGCTTTCTACTCGAAATTTTCTGTCGCCCGGCGAATAAAAGCAATAAATAACTCATATTTTTGCAAATCTATTGCTTTCTGCCTAAAATTATTCGCCACCCGGTGAATAAAAGCAATAAATACTTCAATTTCTTGCTAATTTATTGCTTTTTGCCCGGAATGTAATCAGCACCCAGCAAAAAATACATCAACATAGTTGCAAAAATACAGTAAAATAATATTGGCATTTGCCATAAAATGGGGTATACTAATGATGGTTGTTTAAAAATTAACAATAAAGAAAATAAATGGAGGTACATTATGTTAGTATCAGCAAAAGAAATGTTAGAAAAAGCAAAAGCAGGACATTATGCAGTAGGACAGTTCAACATCAACAACCTTGAGTGGACAAAGTCAATCCTTTTAACAGCACAGGAATTAAAGAGCCCTGTAATTTTGGGTGTGTCAGAAGGCGCTGGAAAGTATATGACAGGATTTAAGACTGTTGCAGCTATGGTTAAGGCTATGGATGAAGAATTAGGAATTACAGTTCCTGTAGCTCTTCATTTAGATCACGGAACATACGAAGGATGTTATAAGTGTATCAAAGCAGGATTTACATCAATCATGTTTGATGGTTCTCATTATCCAATCGAAGAGAACATTGCTAAGACTAAAGAATTAGTAGCAGTTGCACATGCTATGGATATGTCAATTGAAGCAGAAGTTGGTTCAATTGGTGGAGAAGAAGACGGAGTTATCGGTAGAGGAGAATGTGCAGATCCTGATGAATGTAAAGCAGTTGCAGATCTTGGAGTAGATATGCTTGCAGCAGGTATTGGCAATATTCATGGAAAGTACCCTGATAACTGGGAAGGACTTAGCTTTGAAACATTAGATGCTATTCAGCAGAAGACAGGAATCATGCCATTAGTTCTTCATGGTGGTACAGGAATTCCTTCAGATATGATTAAGAAGGCAATTGACCTTGGTGTATCAAAGATCAATGTTAATACAGAATGTCAGTTATCATTTGCTGACGCTACAAGAAAATACATCGAAGCAGGTAAGGACTTAGAAGGAAAGGGATTTGACCCTAGAAAACTTCTTGCACCTGGTGCTGACGCTATTAAGGCAACAGTAAAAGAAAAGATGGAACTTTTCGGATCAGTTGGAAAAGCTGAATAATTAATATAACCGTAAATTTAATTTACTATAAATGGGTATCGCATTTTGCGATACCTTTTTATATTATAAAATTTATAATATAATGTAGAATTTTATCTTTTAGTAAACAGTTGCTTTTTATATGGAATAATTTTATACTATTTCTAGTATATATATATAGAGGAAGTCAGCAATGGAGAAGAACAGTAAAAAGAAAATCCGCCTGTCAAAAAAGGCATATTCAATTGTAAGAGTGGTGGCATTAAGTGTTGCAGCACTTGTATTGATTTATGCATCCTACAGCCTTACGGACTCATACCTTAATTATAAGGAAGATGAATCAAAATATGCTGATATTAATAAAATGTTTGTGCAGCAGGAAACTAAAAAACAATCCGTGCAGAAAACAGATAAGATTGATTATACGAAATCCCTTACTACGTGGAAGTGGGATTATAAAGCTATGCTTCAATATAATGATGAAGCAAAAGGCTATATAAAACTTGACGGTACAAGAATACAATATCCGATTGTTGAGCACGAGGACAACAGCTTTTATTTAAAACGCGGTTCAGATAAAGTGTCTAATGGAGCAGGGGCTATATTTCTGGATTACAGAACTGCCGGTCTTGATGGCAAAATGTGCATCCTTTACGGTCATAATATGCTTGATGGATCAATGTTTAAGGAAATAATGAATTTTAGACAGGCTGAGTTCTGTAAAAAACATCCTACATTTGATGTGTATGTGGGGTATAAGCATTATATTTATTATGTTTTTTCAACTTTTTCAGCAAAGGATGATAATGATGAAGTTTACAAATTCGGATTTGAAAATGATAAAGACTTTCAGGATTGGATTAACAGAGTGTCGTCAAAGAGTACTTACAAATTTGACGTGGAAAAGCCAACTACATCGGACAAAATAATTATGTGTTCAACTTGCGTTGATGATTACGGAAACAGACAGTTAGTCTGTATGTACAGAGGGGAAGAAGTAGTTGACTGATGTAAATGCTATTAGGGGAAAAAAGTTAAAACGGTTTACATAAAACACAAAAACTTCTGAAATTTAGTCAAATACTTAATTTTATTAAGAAAAAGGTTAAAAAAACAAGATAAAACGGGTGACAGTATTGATTTTTGTAATAAAATAGTGTAGATTATACTGCGAACGAGGTGAGAGCCTCGCCGCTAATGAGATTAAGGACAAGGGCGTTCTTCAAAAGAAATCTTTGGAGAAGTGCCTTTATTTTTTTGAAGAAACAATTCAGCGGAAAATATGTTAGTAAAGAAAGGAATAAGAACTATGGGAGTAAATATTGAGAAAGTATTTGGTGAACATGTCTTTGATGATGCAGTTATGAAAGTACGTTTACCAAAAAGTGATTTTGACAGAGTTAAGACATTAGTGCATGAAGGTGGAGAAATTACAGAAGATTTAGCTGACGTAGTTGCTCAGGCAATGAAGGAATGGGCGTTGGAAAAAGGTGCTACACACTTTACACATGTATTCCAGCCATATGTTATTTCAGTAGGAGCTGAAAAACATGATTCATTTTCTTCAATACCTGTAGATGGTGAGATTGAAAATACTTTTACCGGTAAGGAATTACTTATGGGAGAACCAGATGCTTCTTCATTTCCTTCAGGTGGACTTAGAGCAACTTGTGGAGCAAGAGGATACACAGCATGGGATATTACTTCTCCTGTATATATTAAGGAAGATACACTTTGTATTCCAACAGCATTTTGTTCATACACAGGTGAATCTCTTGATACAAAAACACCTCTTCTTAAGGCAATGCATGCCGTAAGCAAACAGGGTGTAAGACTTATGAGATTATTTGGAAATGAGGAAACTAAGAGAATTTACTCATACGTTGGTCCTGAACAGGAGTATTTCCTTGTTGATAAAGAAAAATATATGAAGAGACCTGACCTTATTTATTCAGGCCGTACACTTTTCGGAGCAATGCCTCCAAAAGGACAGGAGATGGATGATCAGTACTTTGGTTCAATTTCTCCAAGAGTTAAAGCATTTATGGAAGACTTAGACGTAAAACTTTGGAAATTGGGTATTACAGCTAAAACAGAACATTGCGAGGTCGCACCGGGACAGCACGAAATTGCTCCTATTTTTGCAATTTCCAACGTTGCATTGGACAATAACCTTTTAGTAATGGATCTTTTGAAAAAGACAGCAAGAGAACACGGAATGATTTGTCTATTACATGAGAAACCGTTTGATGGAATTAATGGTTCAGGTAAGCATAATAACTGGTCTCTTACAACAGATGATGGAATCAATTTATTTAAACCTGGTAAAGAACCTGAAAACAATAAGTTATTCCAGTTAGTGCTTGCATGTACAATGGCAGCAGTTGATACTCACGCAGTTTTATTAAGACTTGCTGCATCTAATACAGGTAACGATCATAGACTTGGTGCAAACGAGGCACCTCCTGCAATCATCTCAATGTACCTTGGAGATCAGGTTGGAGATGTTGTGGATCAGATTATTAAGAATGGTAAGGCAACATCGAGCCTTTCATCAGGAGAAATTGATTTTGGTATTAAGAAACTTCCTAAACTTGAGAAGGATCCAACAGACAGAAACAGAACATCACCGTTTGCATTCACAGGTAACAGATTCGAATTCAGAATGGTTGCTTCATCCAATTCTATAGGTGATGTAAATACAGTTCTTAACGCTATGATGGCTGAACAGTTTGAAAAGGCTGTTGAAGTTTTAGAAGGGGCAGAGGACTTCGATAAGGCAGTAGAAGAGTACACAGCTAAGTTGATGAGAGAACATTCAAGAATTATCTTCAATGGAAACGGATATTCAGATGAATGGCCACTTGAAGCTGAAAAACGTGGACTTCCAAACTGCAAATCAATTGTTGATGCAATTCCGGCATTAACATCTGAATCAACTATTGAAATGTACAAGAATTGCAAGGTTCTTTCAGAAAGAGAATTACAGGCAAGAGAAGAAATCCTCTTTGAACAGTATGCAGGAGTTAGAAACATTGAAGCTTTAACAATGGTTGATATAGCAAATAAGATGTTAATTCCGACAGCTGTTAAGTACACAGGAAAATTAGCAGATACAATATTAGCTGTTAAGGAAGCTGGCGTTGAACCAACAGTTCAGACAGAACTTTTAGCAGAAGTAACTGACAAGTTAAATGAAATGAAGGATGCAACAAAGGCACTTGCAGAAATTACTGAAAAGGCTGCAAATGCAGGCGACGTGCAGGCAGTGGCCAAAGCATACAAGGATGACGTTATGGCTGCAATGGCTGCACTTAGAAAACCGGCAGACGAACTTGAAGTTATTATGCCTAAGAGCATGTGGCCAATGCCTACATATGGCGATTTACTTTTTGAATTATAATTTGTAATAAGTGAAGACAGATAGGATGAGATCCTTCAGAGTAGTGGGAAGGAGCATTCGCATTTCGCTATGCTACATGCTCATGACGCGCTGTCGCGCTATATAATAATAGAGGCCATCTCCTTTACGAACGCAAGCGTTCGACAGGAGATGGCCTCTATTATTATTCACCGCTTGTAGAACACGCAAAAAGGATGCATTGCTGCATCCTTTCCGCAAATATATTCTAATAATAAAAAAGGGAGGGAATCGGATAAATCCGACTCTAAAAAAATTATGAAAAAACATAAACAAAAGTGAGTAATAACTTCTGTTTACAATTATATATTACTGGGAATTCGTGAAAAAAGAGTGTTTTCCATGTTAAAAAAATATTAACAAGATGTAAAAAAAATGCCTTTTTTACGACTTTATTTAAATTGAAAGGTTTTTATTACATTTAATTGAAAAATTGCAAATAAATGGAATTATAATCATTGAATAATAAATATGTATGACATAAACAATTTAGCTAGTAAAAAAACTAAAATTAATATCTGATATAAAAAATTTTTTAGTAATATATCGTGAAAAATTGGATTTAATCTCTAATTGTTTTAGAATAACAAATATGTTACAATTAACCCGTCTTGAGTTTGAGAGATTGAGAATGTCTTAAATTTAAAACAATAATTTGTCAAATCGAAAGGAGAAAGATATGGCACAGAATCCAATAGTAACCATTGAAATGGAAAATGGTGATATTATGAAGGCTGAACTATATCCTGAGATTGCACCAAACACTGTTAATAATTTTATTAGTTTGGTAAAACAGGGATATTATGATGGCATTATATTTCATAGAGTAATTAGAGGTTTTATGATTCAAGGTGGAGATCCACAGGGTACCGGCGTTGGCGGACCGGGATATTCTATCAAGGGTGAATTTTCAGAAAATGGTTTTAAAAATGATTTGAAGCATACTCCGGGAGTTTTATCTATGGCTCGTACTATGATGCCTGATACAGCCGGTTCACAGTTTTTTATTATGCATGAAACTTCACCACACCTTGACGGACAGTATGCAGGTTTTGGAAAAGTTATAGAAGGCTTAGATGTTGTGAATAAAATCGCAGCAGTTGCTACAGACTATATGGATAAACCGCTGGAACCACAGGTGATGAAGAGAGTTACAGTTGATACATTTGGCGTTGATTATCCGGAACCGGAAAAGTGCTAACGCCTGAATATAAATAAATTGGAGGTAATTACAATGGCAAAGATAACAAAGGACATGATTATCGCAGATATTATTCAGATAAATATGGGATGTGTTCCTATTCTTTTAAATGAAGGAATGCATTGTATAGGTTGCCCGGCTTCACAGGGAGAAACGCTTGAGGAAGCTTGTATGGTTCATGGCTTGAACGCTGATGAAGTGGCAAAGAAGTTAAACGATTTCGTAGAAAGCGTTGATAAGGAAGAAGAATAAGAAACTGTAAGAAGTCGCTGGAATCAATAGAGACTGAAATATTCTAAAAACACCTGTGTTGACAGTTGCCAACGCAGGTGTTTTTTGCTTTTTCTATATGTACGCATTAAGCGTTTCATTATAATGTATATTATAATGCTACGTCACCAATGATGCCGTCGATTACGTAGTAAGCTTTCATATCTTCAGGCTTAACGTAAATTGAGATTGACTTAATTGTCTTTTTGCCATTCTTTGCTTTGTAATCTTCCTTTACAGCATTTTCAATGGCCTTTGCATCAAATTCCATTCCGTGGAACTGTACGTATAAATTAGTTTCTTTCTTTGCAGTGGCTTTCTTTGCAGGAGCCTTAGTTGTTTTCTTTTCTGCAACCTTAGGTTCTTCTTTCTTAACAGTAGCCTTAGGTTCAGTAACCTTAGCAGCTTCTTTCTTTACAGCAGCCTTAGGTTCAGCTTTCTTAGCAACTTCCTTCTTAGCAGCAACTTTAGGTTCAACAACCTTAGCAGTTTCTTTCTTAGCAGCAGCCTTAGGCTCAACTTTCTTAGCAGCTTCCTTCTTAACTTCTTCTTTAGCAGGTACAGCCTTTGCTTCAACCTTCTTAGCAGTAGCCTTAACTTCTGTTTTTGCAGTAGCTTTAACTGGTGCTGTAGTAGCTTTCTTTTCTGTAGCTTTTGTACTAGTTTTTACTGTTGTCATAATTTAAATCCTCCTTAATATAGGCAGGTCGATTCAAGTCTAAAAAAAGAGTTCGTATTTATCAACCCAATACTATTAGTGTCTTTCATTGCTTTTTTATAATACATCTACATATTAAAATATGCAATAATGTTAAAAAAGTTTATGAAAAAGCCCTAAAATGTGGAAGAAATCAACACAAAAATAATAAATTTGCACTTGCAATATTCATGCTAAAAAAAGTAAAGTTGTGAAAAATGACAAAAATCTCTTGAAAAATTGCACAAAATATAGCAAAATTATTATAAAGGTGACGAATTTGATTTGACATAATGTCGAAATTTTGTTAAAATTCACTCGCATTAGAAGAATTTATTGTAATGAATGTAGATAAAACAGGAAAAATAATGGATAAAAGAAAATTAAAAAGAAATATATATAAGCACGGAAATGCGATTATTTATTTGTGCATTTTCGCAGTAGCTTCAATAATAACATTGGTGGCAGTTTTAAGTAGAACTGACAGAGTGATGATTGTAGATGATTCACAGATTGCCATAAGTGAAAAGAACTCAGTGGAATTGAAAAATAAAGATACTCAGAAAGTAGCATCGAAAGATAAGGCGGTAGAAACTACAACAGTTGGGATTCAGAAAACCACGGGGACAAAGGTTAAAGTAGTTGTAGATACACTTAATGTAAGATCTGAAGCAGCTCAGGATTCGGATGCTCTTGGTATGGCAGAGCAGGACGAAGTTTTCAGAATTATTTCTGAAGACGGAGAGTGGATAGAAATTGATTACAATGGAAACAACGGATTTGTCAAAGCACAATACGTTGAAGTTGAATAATATATAATAATATATGTAGAAAAAATCCTTTATAAATCAATAAACGGTTAACTATATTGGTTATAAAGGATTTCTTTTTTTATACATATTTGTTATAATGCTCATTAATGAACAAAGAAGGAGGGCAAGCGTATGAATTATATTGGTTGGCTGATTGTTTTTGTAGTGTTTGCTGCATTAGAATTGGTATCAGTAGGAATGACATGTATTTGGTTTGCGGTTGGAGCATTGGCAGCATGTGTCACATCGCTTTTTACGGGGAATTGGATTATTCAGTCTATAGTGTTCATAATAGTAACAGTTCTGTTTTTGTTGTTCTTAAGACCACTTGCTGTGAAGTATGTTAATAATAAGACAGAAAAAACCAATGTGGATTCCATAATCGGCAGGACTGCGAAAGTAGTGACGGAGATAGACAATGTCAATGCCAAAGGAATGGTTGTTATTGATGGAGTAGAATGGACTGCCAGAAGCAAAGACAATCGGGTGATTCCAAAGGAAACATTGGTAGAAGTAGTGGAAGTTAGTGGAGTAAAAGTTATAGTAAAAGTCAAATAGGCAAAAGGAGGAAAAGGTATGCCATATTTAATTATCGTTTTAGTGTTAGCAATAGCAGTTGTATCTACATGTGTAAAGATTGTGCCACAGGCTCATTCATATGTAATTGAAAGATTAGGAGTATATAAAGAAACATGGTCTGTTGGAATTCATTTCAAAATTCCATTTCTTGACAGGGTTTCAAGAAGAGTTAATTTAAAAGAGCAGGTTGCTGATTTCGAACCACAGCCTGTTATTACAAGAGATAATGTAACAATGCAGATTGATACAATTATTTTCTATCAGATTACAGATCCAAAGCTTTTTGCCTATGGAGTTGAAAATCCAATCGTAGCCATTAAGTCACTTACAGCTACAACACTTAGAAATATTGTAGGTGATTTGGAATTAGACGAAACACTTACATCAAGAGAAACAATTAACGCAAAAATGCGTACTGAATTAGATGTTGCAACTGACCCATGGGGAATTAAAGTTAACAGAGTAGAACTTAAAAACATTATTCCCCCTAGAGATATTCAGGAAGCAATGGAAAAACAGATGAGAGCTGAACGTGAGAAACGTGAACAGATTCTTAGAGCAGAAGGTGAAAAGAAGTCAGCAGTTCTTATTGCAGAAGGTAAGAAAGAAGCAGCTATTCTTAATGCTGAAGCTGACAAGGAAGCAGCAATTCTTAACGCTGATGCAGAAAAGCAGAAGAAGATTCTTGAGGCAGAAGGTGAGGCTCAGGCTATTTTGAAGGTACAGCAGGCTACAGCTGATGGTATCAGAGCTATTAAGGAAGCAGGAGCTGATGAAGCAGTTCTTACAATGAAGAGTCTTGAAGCATTTGCAGCAGCTGCAAACGGTCAGGCTACAAAGATTATTATTCCATCTGAAATCCAGGGGATTGCAGGAAGTGTAAAGGCACTTGCAGAGACAATAAAGGATAACTAAAAATTAATTCAGACTAATTACAATGGAAGTAAAGAGTGAAAAGTTATGTATGATGAAAGCAGAGTTTTGTGCGGAGCAAATTCTTACGACAAGAAGTTCTATATAAATGAAAGATTTAAGAATTTGCCTGAACAGGTAAAACAGGAATTGCAGATAATGTGTGTCATGTTTACTGAAGAGGTAGGTGGCATTTTAGTATTGGAATTTGATGAAGATGGATATTTACAGCTTATAACCGATGCGGAAGAGGACGACATCCTCTACGATGAAATAGGAAGCGGTTTAAAAATACATCAGATTCAAATGGAAAAGAGAGAGCTTTTAGAAGCCCTTGAGATGTACTACAAAGTGTTTATTTTAGGAGAAAGCGAATAATGTTATTAACAGTAGACGTTGGAAATACAAATATTACATTAGGTTTATTTAAGGAAGATAAGGTTTATGCAACTTTTCGTATAACTACACAGGTTGTAAGAACATCAGATGAGTTTGGCTCACTGATTGCAGAAATGATTGCAAGAAAGGGAATTAATATAAACAGTATTAAGGATGTTATTATTTCCTCTGTTGTTCCTAAAGTTATGTATTCCTTAAATAGCGGTATTATCAAATACTTTGGCATTAAGCCTATAATAGTAGGAGTTGGTACAAAAACCGGAATCAAGATTAACAGAACTGATCCAAGAGAGGTTGGCTCAGATAGAATTGTGGATGCCGTTGCAGCTTATGAACTGTATGGTGGACCATGTATAGTTATTGATTTTGGAACAGCAACTACTTATGACCTTGTAAGCGGAGATGGTACTCTTGAGGCAGCTGTTACGGCACCGGGAATCAAAATCTGTGCAAAGGCTCTTTGGAATGAAACGGCAAAGCTTCCGGAAATCGAAATCAAAAAACCGGCATCTATTTTGGCAAAGGATACAATTACAAGTATGCAGGCAGGTATTGTTTACGGTTATATTGGACAGTCAGAGTATATCATTGACAAAATGAAAAGGGAAAGCGGACTTGATAATATAAAGGTAATTGCCACAGGTGGTATGGGTCGTATAATTTACGAAAATACTGATAAGATAGATATATATGATAACCAATTAACTCTCCAGGGAATGAAAATTATTTACGAAAAGAATAAGAAGTAATATGAAGATAGGTAATGTTGAAATTGAAAATGCTTTAGCATTAGGACCGATGGCAGGTGTAACAGACCTGCCATTTCGTCTGCTTTGCAAGGAGCAGGGGTGCGGATTGCTATACTCTGAAATGGTTAGTGCTAAGGCTATTTTATATAAGAATAAAAACACAAGAGAATTATTGACAATTGATGAGGACGAGCATCCTATAGGAGTCCAGCTGTTTGGCTCGGAGCCTGATATTATGGCTGAAATTGCCGGCAGGGTGGCATATGGAGCATGCGATTTTATAGATGTCAACATGGGATGTCCCGTGCCGAAAATTGTAAACAATCATGAAGGTTCTTTCTTGTTGACTCAGCCAAAGCTTGTAGAAGAAATTCTTACAAAAATGGTTAAGGAAAGTATAAAACCAATAACAATAAAAATCCGAAAGGGATTTAGGGATGACGAGAGGCAGGCTGTTGAAATAGCAAAAATTGCAGAGGCATGCGGTGTGTCAGCTATTGCGGTTCACGGCAGGACAAGGGAGCAGTATTACAGTGGAAAGGCTGATTGGGACATTATTAAAGATGTGAAAGAGGCGGTGAGCATTCCCGTAATTGGAAATGGAGATATTTTTTCGGCAGAGGATGCAAAAGCCATGAAAGAATATACAGGTTGCGATGGACTTATGGTAGGAAGGGCTGCCAGAGGGAACCCTTGGATATTTAAGCAGATTAGAGAATATCTGGAAAATGGAAATCTAATTGATAAACCTACGGATAAAGAAATTAAAGATATGATATTAAAGCATGCATCAATGCTTATTGAATATAAGGGCGAGTACACTGGAGTAAGGGAAATGAGAAAACATATTGCATGGTATACAGCAGGGCTACCACATTCGGCAGAACTTAGAAGAAGATGCAATGAAATAGAGAGTTGGGAGACCTTACAGGAGGTAATCAATTCAAGGCTTTAGGTTGACAATGAGGGTTTACCTTGCTATTATAAAGTGTAAAACTTTCAATGATATTAGATGGAGGAATTTGAAATGGCAGAGAGTGCAAAGAAAAATATTCTTACTTATGCAGGACTTCAGGAATTAGAAGCAGAATTAGAAGATTTAAAGGTTAATAGACGTAAAGAAGTTGCTCAGAAAATTAAAGAGGCAAGAGAACAGGGAGATTTATCAGAAAACGCTGAATACGATGCAGCAAAAGATGAACAGCGAGACATTGAAGCTCGTATTGAAGAAATTGAAAAGATTTTGAAAAACGTAGAAGTTGTTGCAGAAGAAGATATTGATGATACAAAGATTAATGTTGGCTGTCATATCAAAATTCACGATTATGAATATGATGAAGATTTAGAATTTAGTATCGTTGGTTCAACACAGACAAATAGTTTAGAAGGAAAGATTTCAAACGAATCACCACTTGGAAGAGCTTTAATTGGCAAGGAAGTTGGAGATATTGTTGAACTTGAAATGAATGAAGAAGTTACTAAATACAAAGTTCTTGAAATCAAAAAGAGAAAATAATACTTTAAGATAGAAAAGAAATTAGGAGTAATAGAAATGGCAGAACAGAATAAGAATAATCAGCAGGTAGACGCAAAGCAGCTTTTGAAGGTGCGTAGAGAAAAGTTAGCTGATTTACAGGAAAGAGGGAAGGATCCTTTCCAGATTACAAAGTATGATGTAACAAACCATACTACAGAGATTAAGGATAACTTTGAAAAGTTTGAATGTGAACATGATGAAGAGGGGAAGCTTGTTAAAGATCCTGCAAAGTTTGTTTCAATTGCAGGTCGTATTATGCTTAAGCGTGTAATGGGTAAGGCTTCATTCTGTAATGTTCAGGATAAAACAGGAAATATTCAGGTTTATGTTGCAAGAAATGAATTAGGTGATGAACCTTTTGAAGAATATAAGGATTTCAAGAAGATGGATATCGGTGACATCGTTGGTGTTAAGGGTTATCCTTTTGTAACAAAGACAGGTGAAAAGAGTATTCATGCTACAGAAGTTACTCTTCTTTCAAAGAGTCTTCAAATTCTTCCTGAAAAGCATCATGGTCTTACAAACACGGACCTTAGATACCGCCAGAGATATCTTGATCTTATTATGAATCCTGAAGTAAAGGAAACATTTATTAAGAGATCAAAGATTATCAGCGAAATAAGAAAATACTTAGACGGACAGGGATTTATGGAAGTTGAAACACCTATGCTTGTACACAATGCAGGTGGTGCAGCAGCACGTCCATTTGAAACACATTTCAATGCTTTAGATGAAGACGTTAAACTTCGTATTTCATTGGAACTTTATCTTAAGAGACTTATCGTTGGTGGCCTCGAAAGAGTTTACGAAATCGGACGAGTATTCCGTAATGAAGGTGTTGATACAAGACATAACCCTGAATTTACACTTATGGAATTATATCAGGCATATACAGACTATCATGGCATGATGGATTTGACAGAAAATCTTTACAGACACCTTGCTGAAACAGTTTGTGGAAGTGCTAAGATTGAATATAATGGCATCGAAATGGATTTAAGCAAGCCTTTCGAAAGACTTACAATGGTTGATGCAGTTAAGAAATATGCCGGTGTTGACTGGAATGAAGTTGAAACAGTAGAACAGGCTAGAGAACTTGCAAAAGAACATCATATTGAATTTGAAGAACACCACAAGAAGGGTGATATTTTAAACTTATTCTTTGAAGAATTTGTTGAAGAACACTTGGTACAGCCTACATTTATTATGGATCATCCAATTGAGATTTCTCCTTTAACAAAGAAGAAACCTGAAAATCCTGAATATGTAGAAAGATTTGAATTCTTTATGAATGGTTGGGAAATGGCTAACGCTTATTCAGAGCTTAACGATCCAATCGACCAGAGAGAAAGATTTAAGGCTCAGGAAGAATTATTAGCACTTGGTGATGAAGAAGCTAATACAACTGATGAAGACTTTATGAACGCACTTGAAATCGGTATGCCACCTACAGGCGGTATCGGATTTGGTATTGATAGAATGTGTATGTTACTTACAAACGCAGCAGCTATCAGAGATGTTTTATTATTCCCGACAATGAAGCAGTTGGATAAATAATTTATTTTTAAAAACTGTAGAACCTATTTATTTATGGGCATTGTAGCAAGTTATTAGTAATTACAAATTCACTAATTAAAGAAAAAGGACGTATAAAAGGACGTAGAAATTTTACGCGATAATATGTCATAGTACGTTAACTTAATAATTAAATAAAAAATTTAGACACTTTCTAAAAAAAATTTTAGAAGGTGTCTTTTTTTATTTACATTTTCAACATTTGTGATTTTGTAGGAGATATAAAAATATATAAGGAGGAAGAAAGAAATGTGTAAGGTAATTGCAATAGCAAACCAGAAGGGTGGAGTAGGAAAAACTACTACAACAGTTAATTTAGGTATTGGATTAGCAAGAAAGGGAAAAAGGGTTCTGTTAATAGATGCAGACCCACAGGGAAGTATGACAGTAAGTCTAGGAATTGATGAACCGGACAAGATTGAGTATTCATTAGCAAATGTGTTAATGGACGTTGTAAATGAGGAAGAAATTGATTATGGAAAAATAATTTTAAAACATGAAGAAAATATTGATTTTATCCCGGCAAACATAGAGCTGGCAGGATTAGAGGTTTCTATGGTTAATGTAATGAGCAGAGAATTAGTAATGAAAAGATTTATTTCTAATATAAAAGAAAACTATGACTATATTCTTATTGACTGCATGCCGAGCCTTGGAATGATAACCATTAATGCACTTGTGTGTGCCAATTCAGTGTTAATTCCTGTTCAGGCATCATATTTACCGGTAAAAGGATTACAACAGTTAATAAAGACAATAAGCAGAGTAAGAAGACAAATAAATCCGGAACTAAAAATAGAAGGTATGGTTATGACAATGGTTGATATGCGTTCTAACTATACAA
>URKY01000037.1 GCA_900548465.1 uncultured Eubacterium sp. | reverse complement strand
CCGAGATCTACACTCTTTCCCTACACGACGCTCTTCCGATCTTTGCATTTTTTATTCTCTCCTCATATGCATCTCTTCCTAAAGCCTTGATAAATTCATCAGGATCTTTGTAAGGCTTCATGCTGAGAACCTTAATTGCAATACCTGCATCTTTCAAATATGGAATTGCCCTTAAGGCAGCCTTAATTCCCGCCTCATCACTGTCAAAAGTAAGCACAACTTCCTTTACATACCGTTTAATTAAAGTTGCATGTCTTGAAGTAAATGCCGTTCCAAGGGCAGCCACTGCGTTATTAAACCCTGCCTGATGAAGGCTGATAACATCCATATATCCCTCACAAATGAGAAAATAGTCCTTTCTGGAAGCTCTTGCTATGTTAAGCCCATAAAGGTTCCTGCTCTTATCAAAAACCTTTGTTTCAGGAGAATTTAAGTATTTAGGTTTTGCATCTCCCATAACTCTTCCGCCAAAAGCAATAACCCTGTTATTTGCATCCATAATCGGAAACATAACCCTGTTCCAGAATTTATCCGTAACGCCTCTTTTTTCATCAAAGGTAAATAATCCTGTTTCTTTTAATTCATTATCACCATATCCCTTTTTTCTAAGGTATCCATATAAATTATTACTGTACTTGTCGGAATAGCCTAATCCAAACCTTACAATGGTTTCATCTGACAATTTTCTTCCTGTCAGATAATTATATGCAACCTTTCCTCTTTCTGATTTCAAAAGATAATGAAAATATTTTGCTGCTTCTGTATTTATTTCTATAATTTTGGTTTTTAAATCTTTTTCTCTTTTAGCTTCTTTTGAATATTCCATTTTTGGAAGCTGTACTCCTGCCCTCTCAGCCAGAACTTCCATGGCCTCTACAAATGTATAATTTTCGTATTTCATCAAAAAAGATATAACATTTCCACCTTCACCACATCCAAAGCAATAATACATCTGCTTATTTGGTGATACTGAAAATGATGGAGACTTTTCGTTATGAAACGGACAGAGTCCAAAATATGAACTGCCCTTTTTTTGTAATTTTACATAATCTCCAATTACATCTACTATGTCATTTTCTGTTCTTACCTGTTCTATAATATCTTCTGAATAAAACACGTTATCCTCCAATATGTCACTTACTAGTCATTATTTGTATTACATTTTCCATGATTTAGGAATAAATATTGTCTGGAATGTGGATACAGAGTACTGGTCACTCATGCCGGCAATGTAATCACATACAACCTGTTCTTCATCTTCACCACATTCATTAATTAAATATTTAAATTCATCAGGCATTTCATCTATATGTTTTAAGTAGTATTCAAATAAAAGCGTTATCATTTCATAGGCTTTGCTTTCCTCGCTTTTTGCAAGAGGATTGGTATACACACTTGTAAACATATACTGTCTTAAATCCATCATTGCCTTTTGAACTTCACCTGACATTAAAATATCATTAACGCCATAACTGTTCCTAACAATATCCTTTACCAATGTATCCAAACGCTTCTTCGTGGTATTTCCTAAAACGTCTGTATATTCTTTCGGAATATCTTTCTCACAAATTATTTTTCCTCTTATGGCATCATCAATATCATGATTAATATATGCAATCTTATCTGACAGCCTTACGACCTTGCCTTCTAACGTAGAAGGATTTCCGGAAGTTCTGTGATTAATAATTCCATCTCTTACTTCTTTAGTAAGGTTAAGTCCCCTTCCGTTATTCTCCAACACTTCCACTACACGAATGCTTTGTTCATAATGTCTGAAGCCTTTACTGCAAAGCTTATTAAGAGTCCTTTCACCTGCATGGCCAAAGGGTGTATGCCCCAAATCATGTCCTAATGCTATAGCCTCTGTTAAATCCTCATTTAAATCAAGAGACTTTGCAATGGTTCTTGCAATCTGTGAGACCTCCAGAGTATGTGTCAGTCTCGTCCTGTAATGATCTCCCATAGGAGCAAGGAAAACCTGTGTTTTATGCTTCAGTCTTCTAAAGGCCTTACAGTGAATAATTCTGTCTCTGTCCCTTTGATATACTGTTCTAAGATCGCACTGTGGCTCTTCTCTGTCTCTTCCCTTACTTTCACAGCTTAATGCAGCGTAAGGGCTTAAAAATTTCTTTTCCATTTCTTCATTTTTCTGTCTGATATTCATATATATACCTCCGAAAAATGTGACTTGCGTCAAACCTTTATGAACCCTGTTTAATTATACAACATTTCTTTCCTAAAATGAAGAAAAAATGCTTATGCAATGTCTTTTGACGACGCATAAGCATTTTTATGTAAAAAAATATGCAGTTGATGGGACTTGAACCCACACCCGGTAATCCGGACATGAACCTGAATCATGCGCGTATGCCAATTCCGCCACAACTGCAAAATCCCATTTTTCAAAGGTTAATAGGGCTAAACCATATATATTTCTATCATATTCCAATGGAAATATCAAGCATTTTTTCCAAACAGCCAAAGCCGATTTTATTATTTATGTTTTAATCTCCAGTCGATACATCTTTGAAGATACTCAACATATGCAGGATTCTTACACATTTCCTTTCCCGTTGTATCAGAAATTTTTGCAACATCCTGATTATTGCATTCCGTCACCTTCATTACAACATTAAGGGTATCTACACATGTATCGTTGGAAATATACGTTCCTATCCCAAAAGCTACCTTAGTTCTGTCCATAAACCTTTTACAGATTTTGTCCGCTCTTTCAAAATCAAGGGCGTCCGAAAACAACAGTGTTTTATCTTTAGGATTTATTCCAAGATTATTATAATGATTAATCATCTTCTCTCCCCACTCCATCGGATCACCGGAATCCTGACGAACTCCTGAAAATAATGTTGCAAAAGTAAGTTGGAAATCTTTAAAGAAACAATCAGTCGTTATTGTATCAGTTAAAGCCGTACCATTTAAAATGCCATATTCCTTTACCCACGCATCCAATGCATACCAGTTAGAGTATGCAGGATTGTGTTTATGATTACCCTGTCCAACACACATTATCCATTCATGCGCCATTGTTCCAACAGGAACTACGTTATATTTTTTTGCCAGATAAACATTACTTGTTCCGATAAACTTTGAAGCACAGTCATTGTTGTCATTTAAATGGGATAATTTCTCCACCGCCATTTCCTGGGCTTCAGCAGAAAGTCTTCTTCTTAAACCAAATTCAGAAAAAGTGCTAATGTAAATCTCTCCACTTTTTAATTTGTTTATCTTTTCAATAAGTTTCTCTTCAAAGCTCTCCAACAATTCTTTGTAATCATATTTCATCCTAAAATACACTTCATTAACAATGGCAAGTGTCGGGATTTCATACATAGATGTATTAAGCCATGTTCCTCTTGCCTCAATTGACAGACCGCATTCACTGTCATCACTAATTGTAAAGTCCTCAAATCTAGGTTTCCACAGTCTCAGGAAATCAATGTAGGACTCTTTCATCCATTTAATCCCTTTTATATATTCAAGTTCCTCTTCCTTAAAGGACAAATGACAATAGGCTTTTATCTGCTCTTTTATTTCTTCCAGCATCTCCTTTGTGAAATGGACATCTTTGTTTCTGCACTTAAAGGTCCATGTTGTCTTATAATCACTGAACTGGTGGTATATTGCCTGTCCCATGCTGAATTTATATAAATCTGTTTCCAGAAGACTTGTTACTATTGGATTTAGTTTCATTTTACATCTCCTTTTTCAAAATATACAAAAAAGAGAGCTCATGGCTCTCCCAAAAAATAATGCGGAAGATGGGACTTGAACCCACACGAGCGCATTGCTCACAAGATCCTTAGTCTTGCTCGTCTGCCAGTTCCGACACTTCCGCATGCGATTTGACGCAAGAGTTATATTACCATACTATATGTAATATGTCAAATGTTTTTTAGAATAAAAATTATTTTTTCTAAAAAGAACACCGGCATAAGCCGGTGTTCTTTTTTATACTTATTATTCTGCTAAATTTGTACGGAATTCATAAGTTGTTTCATTATTAACTGTTATAACGTTTGATGTTGCAATAAGTTCATCTGTATCATCATTGTATAATTTTAAGACATATTTGCCGTTATACATATCAGTAATTGTTACTGTACCATCATGTTTATAGAATGAAGTATAATTGTCATCATCTACATCTTCTTCATTATAAACTCTAACGTATAAGTTTGCCTGTGACAACTTACCATCTTTATTATATACCTTAACATTGAGTTTTTTCAAACCGTTTATAGTATAGTTTAGTGTTTTGTTACCAGAAATTGTAACACTGTCTAATACATTTATCACTCCGTATTTATCAGAATATACCATGTAATCTCCCTTTGGAAGATATTTTGTTGATGTATACTGCTTTCCATCTTCACTCCAGTCATAACTGTATGCACCATATCTGTCGCCGGTCTTTGTGTTAAAGAATACAATATTTGCATCATTTTCACTCTTAACGTTTACTTTTACTTCATATGACTCTGAAACTACAACTGTTAATGTTGCTACTGCTGTTAAAGACGGCTTATCTTCGTCTATTGCTTTTACACGAACATTATATGTACCGGCTTTTACACCTTCACTTGTGTATACAGTTGCAGAACTTCCTTCATCTTCATCAAGTTTAAAAGCACCACCGAAAGTGTCTAATAATTCAAACTTATATGATCCTGAACCACCTCTTACACGTAAATATTCATTAATACTCTGATGTGCATAAATCTTGTCTCCATCATTTGCACCTACTGTCTTATTTTCTGCAACAAGTGTATTATCATCACCATAAAGGAAGTTTGTTTTTACTTTCTGAACTCTTCCAAGTTCATCTGTTCTTTTGAACATAACAATCTGATTATTAGTAACACTCTTTACAGTACCTTTGACCAAATTTCTTCCTGAATCAAATGTTAATCCATTTGGAAGACTTCCTGATTCAACAGTAGAAGTTGAATATCCAACCATAGCACTCGAATCAACATAATCTGATACTTCATCATTTACCACACCTGAGAATAAATCATAGATTTCTGTGGCATCAGTTAAAAATCTTACTTCTGCTGATTTATTTCCTTTTAATTTGTTAGCAGTTACTTTAACGAAATCTCCTACTGAAACATCTTCATTTAACAAAATAATGTAATTTTTATTATCTACAGTTAAGACTCTTCCTACCTTTATCTGATACTTAAATTCGCCTTCTTTAAGAGATTTAACATTAACTGTGAAATCATTCTTATCTAAAGCCTGAGTTGATGAAAGGCTGACTTTAATTGCATCACTGTAACGTGAGCCTAACTCATTGGCAATTTCAACCTTTGAAATGCTGTTTCCAACTGTAACGGTACATACTGCCTTTTTCTTACTTCCGTCAGCTGCAAATGCAGTGATTTTAACTGTCCCTTCTTTTACACCCTTTACAACACCTTTGTTAGATACTGTAGCAACTTTCTTGTTTGAGCTCTTCCATGCAACTGCCTTGAATGATCCCTTCTTAGGAGCTGTAACTTTAGCCTTTAACTTTTCTGTTGAACCAATACCTACAACCGTTCTTTTCTTGTTTAAAGTAACCTTCTTAACAGCATTCTTTACTACTTTAATGGTAATAGATTTCTTTTTCTTGCTGTTTTTCTTAGAAATTACAGTAACTTTTGTAGCTCCGACTTTCTTGCCTTTTACTACACCCTTCTTTGATACTGTTGCCACTTTGCTGTTTGATACTTTGTACTTAACAGCTTTGTTAGCCTTCTTGTTTGGCTTAACATTAACAACTGTTGATAACTTAACTGATTTGCCTTTTGCAACGTAAGCTACCTTCTTTGAACCTGTAACTGATGTTACTTTAACACCCTTTACTTTTGCCTTCTTTGCTTTCGCACTTGTTACATTGAGATTCATTGTGAATACCATAGTAAGAGCAAGAACTAAAGCCATGATTTTCTTCATTTTCTTCATGTTATCTCTTCTCCCATCTTAAGTTTTGCTTTATAGAATAAGGCAACTTAATAGTATCACATTTCAATCACATTTACAAGCAATAAGTGAACAACAATATATTTTTATGCATTTTTGTACATAAATATTAATTTTCATCAATTTAAATTGTAGATTATGTTAATTATTCATGGTAGTGGATTTACCTGTTCCGTTAGGTCCTAAAAATCCATATACTCTTCCCTTTTCAATATTAAAAGATAAATGGTCCACCGCCGTATTTTCACCATATTTTTTTACAAGGTCTTTTATTTCTATAACACCCATTAATATACCTCCTGTCCATTTAAGGGATTTTCTCCCATTGCCAATATTTAGTATATTTATGAAATGTGTATTTAATTAGTATTCTTTGTGTTTAAAAACAGGCTTTTTTGCGTTTAAACTGTGAACAGTACTGATTATTTTTGCATAAAAATAAAACACCTGATGCTTAACCAATATATATCGCATTTCCGATACATACCATAAAACATCAGGTGTTCTCTATGTGTTATTTAAAGAATTTGTCATATATTCCAAATATAAATATAAATATTATTATTAAAGGCAGAACATATGTTAAATATCCTTTCATCCACTTTTTCACTTTCAAACCTTTTCCCGTGTTAGCTTCAGAAACATAATTGTCCCATCCCCAGCCATTTTTTCTTGTACAAAACAGCAAGTATACCAGAGAACCTAATGGCAACAGTATATTGCTTACTAAAAAGTCTTCTAAGTCTAATATTGAACCGCCGAAAATCTCAAAACCTTTCCAATTCCAGACATTGTATCCCAATACACATGGAAGGGAAAGTACAATCATTGCAATCATGTTAATTATACTGGATTTTTTTCTGTTCCAACCTGTTAAGTCCATTACGCAGGATATTATATTTTCAAATACTGCCAATACAGTAGAAAAGGCTGCGAAAGTCATAAATATAAAGAAAAGACTTCCCCACAATCTCCCCATTGGTATATTATTGAAAATATTAGGTAGTGTTATAAATATAAGACTCGGTCCCTGAGTCTGATCTACACCAAATGTAAAACATGCCGGGAATATAATAAGCCCTGATACTATTGCAACAAAAGTGTCTAATGCAGCAACAGTAACTGATTCTCCAAGCAAAGAACGTTCCTTTCCAATATAACTTCCAAAAATCGCCATGGCACCTATACCAAGACTAAGTGTAAAGAACGCCTGATTCATAGCGCTAACTAATACATTTGTAATTCCCACTTCTCTCATTCTTTCAAAGTTTGGTACCATATAGAACTTAAGTCCTTCCTTTGCTCCATCCATAAATAGACTGTTAACTGCGAGAATTACCATTATGGCAAGTAATGCCACCATCATTACTTTTGTTACTTTTTCAAGACCATTTTGAAGTCCAATGGAGCATATCAGAAAACCTACCACTACAATTATTACCATGCATACTGTCATGGTTACCGGCTTACCTAGTAAAGACCCAAATGCACCTTCCACCTGTTTAGTATTAAGCCCCTGGAACTTTCCCGTTAACATTCCATAAAAATAATATAGCATCCAGCCTGCCACTGTTGTATAAAACATCATTAAGAGATAATTACCAATTAAGGCAATATATCCATGTAAATGCCATTTGGTTCCTTTTTTCTCTAATGCTTTATAAGCTCTTACAGGGCTCTTCTGGCTGGCACGTCCTACGGCAAATTCCATTGACATAACGGGGATTCCCAAAATAAGCAAAAACGCCAGATAAAGTATAACAAATGTTCCTCCGCCACCCTGTCCTGCTATGTAAGCAAATTTCCATACATTTCCTATTCCTATGGCACATCCTGCAGATATTAATATAAATCCAAGACGTGACTTTAATTTTTCTCTTTCCTGCATATCCGTTCCTTATCATTTATTTTATTATCAGTACAAAAAAAGCAATGTAACATTAGAGTCACATCGCTTTTCTCTAAATTCTAAAATTAATTATGCTAATTTTTCCTTAGCAACATCTACTAATTTTGCGAATCCTTCAACATCGTTAACTGCCATTTCAGCTAACATTTTTCTGTTCATTTCAACACCTGCTAATTTAAGCCCATACATAAATTTGCTGTATGAAAGTCCATTAATTCTTGCAGCAGCATTAATTCTTGCAATCCATAACTGTCTGAACTGTCTCTTCTTCTGCTTTCTTCCTGCATATGAACTTGTAAGTGCTCTCATAACTGACTGTTTTGCTACTCTGTACTGTTTAGATCTAGCTCCTCTATAACCTTTAGCCAGCTTTAATACTCTATTATGTTTCTTTCTAGCGTTCATTCCGCCTTTAATTCTTGCCATTTCTATTTCCTCCTACTTTCAGATTATAAATAAGGTAAAATCTTCTTCATATTCTTTACATTTGTAGCATCAGCTGTTGTTGCTTTTCTAAGATTTCTCTTTCTCTTAGCTGATTTCTTTGTTAAAATATGTGACTTGTAAGCTTTATTTCTTTTAAGCTTTCCTGTTCCTGTCTTTTTGAAACGTTTTGCAGCTGCTCTGCTTGTCTTAATTTTTGGCATGTTTCTTTCCTCCTTAAATATGTTTTTGAAGCTTAGCGCTTCTTTTCTAAAAACATTGTCATGTTTCTGCCTTCTAATTTTGCTGCTTTGCTAACCTGTGCAATATCTTCCAGCATAGCGGCAAAGTCGTCTAAAACATGTGCACTACTACTTATATGAGCCATTTCTCTACCTCTGAAACGTAGAGTAACTTTTACTTTGTCACCTTTTTCAATGAACTTTCTGGCATTGTTAGCCTTTGTCTTTAAATCATTCATTTCAACATTTGGTGAAAGTCTTATTTCCTTTGTTTCAACAACGTGCTGTTTCTTTTTAGCTTCTTTTTCTCTTTTCTGCTGTTCGTATCTGAACTTTCCATAGTCCATAATTTTACATACAGGTGGCTTTGCTTTTGGAGCAATTTTAATTAAATCAAGTTCTGCCTCTTCTGCTAATCTCATAGCTTCTCTGGAAGACATAACCCCTAACTGCTCTCCCTGTGTTCCAATTACACGAACTTCTTTATCTCTGATTTGTTCGTTGATTAATAACTCGCTAATAGTATTGCACCTCCATTATTTTTATTCCACTTATATTAATATAAAAAAAGTGGATAATCTATACAGACTATCCACTAAAACTACTAAATCCAAGACAAAAGTATGTCTAAAAATATTAACCTCGAATCATATAAATATGTCTGGGTGAGAGTGGACACTCTGCTTTCTTATTACAACGTGTAATATAATAACACTTAACATACCCTTTGTCAATAAAATTTTTAATTTTTATTTACCTGTGCTGCCTGAACATCGGCCGGTGCCTGTTCATATCTTGCAACAACATATTCAAAATCTCCGCTTCCTCCCGTTATCGAACGTAATGATGTAGAATATCCATAAAGTTCAAGCATAGGAACTTCAGCTTCAATAATCTGTTTTCCATCTTCCGGAGTCATATTAAGGATTCTTCCTCTTCTCTTATTAAGATCTCCCATAATATCTCCCGAATACTTGTCCGGAGCAGTAACTGTTACAGAGGCAATAGGCTCCAATAATACCGGATTAGCTTCCATAAATCCTTTTTTGAAGGCAATTACAGTAGCCATCTTAAATGCCATTTCCGATGAATCAACAGGATGATAGGATCCATCAATCAATGTAGCCTTAACTCCCACTACAGGGTATCCTGCTAAAGGCCCGGCTTTAACACATTCCTGTAAACCTTTTTCAACTGCCGGGAAGTAATTTCTTGGAACTGCACCACCAAATATTTTCTCTTCAAAGATATATGGTTTTGATAAATCGCCTGAAGGCTCGAATTCCATTATAACATCACCATACTGTCCATGTCCACCGGATTGCTTTTTATGTTTTCCCTGGACCTTTGCTTTGCTTCTTATGGTTTCCCTAAAAGCAATTCGAGGTTTTTCCAGTTCGATTTTAACTTTGTATCGGTCTTCCAGCTTTGATGCTGCAATCTGAATCTGCTGTTCACCGATTCCATAAATGAGAGACTGCTTATTTTCATCATCAATAACCGTTTTAAGTGTCAGGTCTTCTATTGATAATTTATTAAGTGCCTGGGCAATTTTATCTTCATCTCCCTTGTTTACTGCTTTATACGCCATATATGTATATGGTTTAGACATTGTTGTAGGATGATACTCTATCGGCCATGCCCTTGTTGCTAAAGTATCTCCTGTTCTCGTGCTGGCTAATTTTCCAATGGCACCTATATCTCCTGAATATAACTGTGGAACTTCAATAACATTTTTTCCACGCATAATATAAAGCTTGCTTAATTTTTCTTCAACATTTTTTGTAGGATTATATACTGTATCTCCGGCTTTTAATATTCCTGTACGTACCTTTACAAGAGAATATTTTCCAACAAAAGGATCCATTATTGTTTTAAATACATAAGCTGAAACCGGCTTTCCCGGGTCAAAATCAGCCACAACTTCTTCTCCAGTATCTACATTTGTTGCTTTCTTGAGAACTTCTGCCTTATCTGCAGATGGGAAATATTTCTCACATGTCTGCAGAAAACTGTTAACTCCCTGACAACTAACACCTGAACCGATTTGAACAGGAACTATATCACAATTTATAACACTTTTGCGAAGGGCTTTTGATATTTCTTCATATGTAAACTCTTCCCCTGCAAAATATTTATCCATTAATTCTTCATCAGATTCGGCAACAGCCTCCATTAACTGTTCTCTGACAGGCTCCAGTTCATGTACAACCGATTCAGGAATTTCCATTTCTTCGTAGTTTCCTGCATCATCCATAAACTTACGTCCACCCATCTTTACAACATTAACATATCCTATTAATTTCTCGTTTTCCAGAATAGGTAAATGGAATGGTGCTATTTTCTTTCCAAAGCGTTCTTTTAACTGTTCTACGGTTTCCGTGTATTTTGCATTAGGATCATCCATGTTTGTAACAAAGAAAATTCTTGGTATCTGTCTTCTTTCACAGATTTCCCATGCCTTTACGGTTCCTACTTCCACACCTGCTTTTCCATTAACTACAATTACAGCTGCATCGGCTACACTCATTGCATCTTCCATCTGTCCAACAAAATCAAAGTAACCCGGTGCATCAAGTATGTTGATTTTCAGTCCGTTCCATTCAACCGGTACTACTGATGCACTTATTGAGAAATGTCTGTTTATCTCCTCCTTATCATAGTCAGAAATAGTATTGCCGTCCTCAATCCGTCCTTTTCTGGCAATCACTCCGGTAGCGTATGCTACTGCCTCTGCAAGTGTGGTTTTGCCCGCCCCTCCATGACCAAGGAAAACCACGTTTCTGATATCAGATGTTTTATAAACATTCATATCTTCTACCTCCTTATTCAGTTTTTTTATATCCGATGGCGACTATCCACCTCACTATATGTATACATTTTACTCCATATAATATACCAATACAAGAAATGATATTTTTTTAACAATTACACTTTCTGTAATAAATATCTTAATTTTCTATTGATTGTTATAGTTTAAAGTGTTAAACTTTAAAGTGATGAAGTAATGATTTTATATTGAATTTTCTAATTCTATTACTTATAATTCTATTTTATATAATATGGCTATTTTTTATGGCAGAATGGAGACTTATATGAGAAACATTGATAATTTAACATTTGGTTTTATTGGTATCGGATTAATAGGCGGTTCAGTGGCTAAAGCTCTAAGGCGTGTATATCCGGGCTGTAAAATTATAGTATATAACAGAGGTGCTAAATCAAGAGTTATGGCATTAAATGACGGAACTGCCAATGTTGCCCTTGACAAAGTCGATTCCACCTTTAGTGAATGTGACTACATTTTTCTCTGCACTCCTGTCGAAACAAATATTGAATATCTTACTATACTGAAAGATATAATTAAAGATACCTGTATAATTACTGATGTTGGAAGTGTAAAGACAAATATTCACCAGGCTGTTATAGACCTTAATATGGAAGATAACTTTATTGGCGGGCATCCAATGGCCGGCTCTGAAAAGACAAGTTATGAACACTCCAATGACAGATTACTTGAAAATGCTTATTATCCTGTTACTCCTACATTATGCGTTGCTTCAAAATATGTTGAGGAATATAAGAAAATAATTTCTGATATTGGTGCTATTCCAATAGAGATTTCTTATGAGGAACATGACCGGGTTGTTGCAGCAATAAGTCACCTACCACATCTTATTGCGTCAAGTCTTGTTAACCTTGTTAAACACAATGACAGCAAATTCGAATATATGAAAACTTTTGCCGCCGGTGGATTTAAAGATATAACGCGAATTGCTTCTTCTTCCCCTGAAATGTGGGAACAGATTTGTATGACTAACAACCGGAATATAAGCAATATTCTTGGATTGTATATTGACGACTTGAAAAAAGTTCAAAATGAACTTGATAGTAAGGATGGACATGCCATTAATGAAATGATTGCTGAAAGCCGTGATTACAGAGACAACCTTGACGATTCTACTAACAGTATTATTCAGAAAAGTTACAGTATTTTCTGCGATATTATTGATGAGTCCGGTGCAATTGCTACCATTGCCACTATTCTTGCCACTAACGGAGTCAGCATTAAGAATATTGGAATTATTCACAATCGTGAACATGAAGAAGGGGTTCTTAAAATTTCATTTTATGATGAAGCTTCTGCTAAGAAAGCAACGGAACAACTAAACCGTCACCGCTATAAAGTTTTTAACAGAAAATAATATTCCTTACAAATACATAACTTTTACCGGATAGATAAAAACACTGTTATTTTAAACATGTTGCATTTCTACCTTTGCTGCGCCGCATATTAACAATTGCTTTCGCAAACTCAGCCACTTCGTGGCTTCAGACAATGCTCCGCAATTGTAGCTATGCTCGCAAAGCTAACGAAATGCTTCCAATAGTTTAAAATAACAGTGTTTTTATCTATCCGGTAATATTTTGTTTTTATGAATTATATTTTGCGTTCGTTAATATTTTTTGTTTGTTACTAATTTTTATATTAGTATATGCTGTCGAGTACATCGAAATAGTTTTCGAATGTTTTTTTGCAGCATGTGGGATTTTTGATTTCTACTCCATCTACCAAAAGACCTGCCAGAGCGAAGCTCATTGCCACGCGATGGTCTTCGTATGTTTCTATTTGGGCTTTGTGTATTGTGGATGGGGTTATCAGGACGTCTGTGGAGTTGTTTTCTTCTATTATTTCTGCTTTACATCCCATTCTTGTTATTTCTTTTATGATTACTGCAACTCTGTCTGATTCCTGTGCTCTTATGTGTCCTATATTTCGAATGCGTGTTGGTGTTGTGGCAAACATTGCAACAACAGCCATAGTAAGAGCCTGATCAGAAAAGTCTGACATATCTATGTCTAATCCACAGTAAGTAATAATACCAGTAGCATCTACTTCTAATGCATCATTTGCATCCTTTAATCTGCAACCCAGTTTTTCTAAAACATAGAGAAATTTCAAATCTCCCTGCATGGAATTTAAATGTATCCCCTGCACTTTTGCTTTAACTCCCAGCATTAAAGCTGCGGCGTAAAAGTAGCATGCTGCCGACATGTCAGGCTCAATATAATATTCATCTAAAGAAAAGTTTTGTTTCTCGATAGAAATTATGTTAGTTTTATTAGTATTTTTTGTATGATGGATTCCAAACTGTTCCAACATCTTGAGAGTAATATTTATGTATGCTCCATTTACCCTTGTACCTGTCAATTCTACATTCAAACCGCAAATTGCCCCTGCCAGCATCAAAGCACTTGCAAACTGGCTGCTTTTTGTTGTATCAATTGAGACAAAAGTTTCTTTTATACCTTTTGAGTGAATTTCAAAAGGGAAATGGCCTTCCTGTTCTAAATACACTATTTCCACACCCTGCTCCTTTAATGTATCAAGAAGTTGTTTCATTGGGCGTTTCTTCATTTGCTCTGAAGAGTTTAAAACATAATTCCCACCACATACTGCCAACAATACTGTCATAAATCTTGCAGCGGTTCCTGCACTTCTTATGTTGATTTCAGCATCAGTGTTAGGTATAGTTCCCCCTTCACCTTTAATAATTACTTCTTCACGTTCTTCATCTATAGTCATTTCAAATCCAAGTTTTTCAAGACAGTCAAGAAAAGCCCTTGAATCATCACTAAATAAAACACCACTTAATTTACAGTTTGAATCAGATATTGCTGCAAGCATTAATGCCCTGTTGGTAATGCTTTTTGATCCCGGCACCTTTACATTTATATTCTTTTTTTCTCTTACTTTTTTTACTTTATAAATAGTCATGATTATTTGATAAACATTGCATCTCCAAAACTGAAAAATCTGTATTTTTCATCTACGGCAGTTTTGTATGCATTTAGTATGTTTTTCCTTCCTGCTAAAGCTGAAACAAGCATTAACAATGTAGATTCAGGTAAATGGAAGTTAGTTATAAGACAGTCAATTGCCTTAAATTTATATCCCGGATAAATAAATATCTGTGTCCAGCCACTTCCCGGATGAACCACTCCATTTTCATCTGTAACTGTTTCAAGAGTTCTCGTACTTGTAGTTCCTACGGAAATAATTCTTCCACCATTTTTTCTACAGTTATTAATCATCTCTGCATCTTTTTCATCTACCATATAAAATTCAGAATGCATATGGTGTTCCAAAATATTTTCAACCTTTACGGGTCTGAAAGTTCCAAGTCCCACATGAAGTGTTACATGGGCAATTTTAACACCTTTCTCTTTTATCTTTTCAAGAAGTTCTTTTGTAAAATGAAGTCCTGCGGTAGGTGCTGCAGCTGATCCTTCATACTTTGCATAAACTGTCTGATATCTGTTTTTATCTTCAAGTTTGTGAGTTATATACGGTGGCAGTGGCATTTCTCCCAACCTGTCTAAAACTTCTTCAAAAATTCCTTTATATTTAAACTTAATAAGTCTGTTTCCCTCTTCTACAACATCGATTACTTCCCCCATTAACAACCCGTCACCAAAACTGATAACTGTTCCCGGTTTGCACTTCTTTCCGGGTTTTACAAGGGTTTCCCAAACGTCATTCTCACGTCTTTTAAGAAGCAATACTTCTATTTTTGCATCTGTTCCAACCTTACTTCCGTATAGTCTTGCCGGGATTACCTTTGTATCGTTGATTACAAGACAATCACCTTCATTTAAGTAATCAAGTATATCTTTAAATATATGGTGATCCACCTGACCTGTTTTCTTATCAAGCACCATAAGTCTTGAACTGCTTCTGTCCTCTAAAGGATCCTGAGCAATTAACTCCTGTGGCAGATCATAATAGTAATCATGTAAGCTCATTGTTTTTTCTTCATTCATATTTATCACTCTTTCATTTATTATAATTCATTGCTGTCTAATAATATCGTAAATGGACCATCATTTTCAAGTCTTACTTTCATATCTGCACCAAATTCTCCTGTTTCCACTACAGAAACCTGTTTCCTACATTCCGAAATAATGTATTCATAAAGTTCTTTTGCCATATCCGGTGCTCCTGCATTAACAAAAGAAGGTCTGTTTCCTTTTTTGCAATTTGCATATAAAGTAAACTGCGAAACCAGTAATAGTCCGCCCCCTACATTTGCTGAGGACAAATTTGTTTTACCATTTTCATCTTCAAAAATCCGCATGCCAATCAGTTTCTTTATCATTTTGTCCGCAATTTCCTTTGTATCATCATTTGATACACCAATCAGCACTAGAAATCCCTTTTCAATCTGTCCAACAGTATTTCCTTCTATTGAAACACTTGCCTCATTTACTCTCTGAATTACAAATCTCATTTTTCTCTCCAATTCCGTATTTTTATAATATAGTTAATTAATTATTGTCCATGTTCTAATAATAGAATATTGCCAACTGGATTCTATCCCTAAGAGACAGTTTTCCCAATATGGAACTAATGTAATTTCTAACGGTTCCGTCACTTAAGCAAAGCTTTTCTGCTATTTCTTTATTACTAAGTCCTTTTGCAACATTGGATATTATTTCTTTCTCATAATTTGCAGCCAACCTTCCGGTGTATATTAATTCATTTTATATATGACAAATGTAATATACTATTTCTTACATTGCTCACTTACAACTTTGCAACGTCTATATTATACTATAATTAAGTTAAAAAAAGTAGGGATTTTACTATCTGCTTTTATTAAAAAATTTGCATTTAGGAGGTATGCTATGAATCAACCAATTATCAAAGTAGAAAACCTTGTAAAACGCTATAAGGAACAGGTTGCTCCTTAGTACTTTTTCCTTGCAATTTTCAGTGTATACCTTGTAGCATCCAAACAGCGTAAGAATCTCACAACATAGAAATATTCATCGGTAATATAAAGGAATTTTGTAAAAGGGAAAGATTATATACTGCCCTCGGATATTATTGAAGAACTTAGTAACATTTGCAATAGAAAAAGAAGTTAATAATAAAAGAAAAAAAATTGATTACGGAATCATTTTTTTAGATGTACTGAACCGGGAAAACATAAAGTTTTCCCGGTGAATTACATCGTTTCTTTTAATTATTATCTTCTTTTTCTATTAATAAATGTCTAAGTTATGAACCGGATATCTGAGGGCAGTATATAATCTTTCCCTTTATCACAAGCCCTTATATCCTTGATGAATATTCTCAGATTGTGAGATTTTAACCTCGTAACTGGATTCCAAGTTCTTCAAGACCATTGAGAATTTTCTTCATTGCCCCTGAAACGTCACTTTCTTCAAGAGTTCTGTCTTTTGCTCTAAATACAATGTTATAAGCAACAGACTTAAATCCTTTTTCAATCTGGTCTCCTTCATAAATATCAAAGAGGTTATAATCTTCAAGTATGTTACCACCACGCTGTTTAATAACATCTTCAATCTGTCCAACCATGATTTCTTTTGGAACTACCATTGAAATATCACGTGATACAGCAGGGAATTTTGCAATTCCTTCATATTTCTTGTCAAAGTTAGCCATTTCGTAAATATATGGCATATCAATAACAGCAACGTATGCTCTTGTTTTCATTGCATAGTTTTCACATACTAACGGATGAACCTCTCCTAAATATCCGATAACTTTATCATCATAAATAACATTTGCCTGTCTGCCCGGATGTAAAAATGTTTTACCTGCCTTTGGATCATACGTAATGTTTTTGTTAATTCCAACCTGTCCTAAGAATTCTTCCACAACTCCCTTCATTGTAAAGAAATCTCCATCTCCGTAGAATCCAAGTGTAAACTGCATTCTTTCATCAGGAAGATCCGTTACAGGAAGTGACTTTGGAAGGTAAATATTACCCATTTCAAATAATCTTACATCCTTATTTCTTCTGTTATAATTTGTTGCAAGGCTTGTAAGCATTCCGTTAAGAGATGTAGTTCTCATTACGCTGAAATCTTCTCCTAATGGGTTTGAAATAGTAACTGTCTTTCTAAGTTCGCTATCCTTAGGAAGCAATAACTTATCAAATACTTTAGGACTTTCAAAAGAATATGTCATGCCCTGTGAAAATCCACAGTAAAGTGCCACACTTCTTGCAATTTCGTCAATTCTTAATTTATATGATAATTTTCCGGAAGTTGCCTCACCACTAGGAAGTGCTGTAGGTATCTTATCGTACCCATAGAATCTTGCGATTTCTTCTGCAATATCACACATTCCAATTAAATCCTGTCTAAAAGTAGGAATAGTAATAATCTTTGTTGCAGGATCATATTTAAGTTCTAAGGCAGGGAAGTAATTAACCATCTCTTCCTCTGTAAGATTAAATCCAATAAGGTTGTTAACGTATTCAGGATCAAACTTAATAGTTCTCTCTTCCTTTTTAGTTGGATATACGTCAACCATTCCTTCTACAACTTCACCTGCTCCTAATTCTTCAATTAACTGACATGCTCTGTTAATTGCTGCCTCAGCATTATTAGGATCAAGCCCTTTTTCAAATTTTCCTGAAGCATCTGTTCTAAGACCTACTCTTTTTGATGAAAGACGGATGTTTGTTCCATCAAAGCATGCTGCTTCAAACAGCATATCATGAACATCATCAGTAATCATGGAGTTTTCACCCCCCATAATTCCTGCAAGTCCAACAGGCTTCTCTCCATCACAAATCATAAGCATTCCGCTATCTAAATCTCGTTCCTGTCCGTCTAATGTTACGAACTTCTCTCCATCTTTTGCACGTCTTACAACAATCTTATTGTCTGCAATAGTATCAAGGTCATATGCATGCATTGGTTGACCGAATTCTTCCATTACATAGTTAGTAATATCTACAAGGTTATTTATTGGTCTTATTCCACATGCGCTAAGTCTTCTCTGCATCCATTCAGGTGATGGAGCAATTTTTACATTCTTTACAACCTTTGCACAATATCTTGGACATAAGTCTGCATCTTTTACTTCTACTGAAATGTAGTCATTTACATCTCCTGTAGTTCCAACCGCCTTAACTTCCGGCTGAACAAAAGGCTTTCTAAATGTTGCTGCAACTTCTCTTGCAATTCCAAGAACACTGTAACAGTCTACTCTGTTTGATGTGATTTCATATTCAAAAACCGTGTCATGAAGTCCTAATACTTCAACAGCATCAGCTCCGACTTCAACACTGTCGTCAAAAATATAAATTCCGTTTTCCGGTGCTTCCGGATAAAAATCTCTTGTTGAGCCAAGTTCTTCTATAGAGCACATCATACCGTTAGAAGGTACTCCTCTGAGTTTACCTTTTTTAATTTTAATTCCACCCGGTGTTTTAGAGCCATCATGTCCTCCTGCTACTCTTCCGCCATCCAATACAACGGGCACCTTCTGTCCTTCTTCTACATTAGAAGCTCCTGTTACAATCTGTATTGTTTCAGTTCCTATGTTAACCTGACAAACTACTAACTTATCAGCGTCAGGGTGTTTTTCTATTTTTTCTATCTGTCCAACAACGATTTTGTCAAGGTCAGCATCAAGTCTTTCAAATCCTTCACACTTTGTTCCCGATAACGTCATTGCATCCATATATTCCTGATCAGTGCATTCAAGTTCAGGTACATATGCTTTTATCCACGATAATGGTGTATTCATTTCTATTCTCCTTCCTAATTAGAATTGATTTAAGAAACGGTCATCGTTCTCATACAACAGTCTCATATCATCTATTTCATATTTTAAAAGTGCAATTCTTTCAAGACCTACACCAAATGCAAATCCCTGATATTCATTTGGATCAATTCCACCCATTTCAAGTACGTGTGGATGAACCATACCACATCCAAGGATTTCAATCCAGCCTTCTCCTTTACAGAATCTACAACCTTTGCCGCCACACTTAAAGCATGTAACGTCAACTTCTGCACTAGGCTCTGTAAATGGGAAATGATGTGGTCTGAATTTAATCTTTGTATCTTCACCAAATAATTCTTTTGCAAACTGTTCCAAAGTTCCCTTTAAATCAGCCATAGTAATGTTTTTATCAATTACAAGACCTTCAATCTGATGGAAAGATGGTGAATGTGTTGCATCAACCTGATCTGATCTGAATACTCTTCCCGGAGACACAATTCTAATAGGTGGCTTGCTCTTCTCCATAACTCTTGCCTGTACTGAAGATGTCTGAGTTCTAAGGACAATATTCTTGTTAATGTAAAATGTATCCTGTTCGTCCTTTGCCGGATGATTTGCCGGAATATTTAAAGCCTCAAAGTTATAGTAGTCAAATTCTACCTCAGGACCTTCAACAACCTCATACCCCATGCCGACAAAAATACGCTCTAATTCCTCAAGGGCTAATGTATTAGGATGCTTATGTCCTACCTTATTTTTCTTTGCCGGAAGTGTAACATCAATAACTTCTGCCTTTAACTTGGCTTCTCTTGCTTTAGCCTCAAGTTCTTTCTTTACTTCTTCCATTTTCTCTTCAATGGCTTTTCTTGTGTCATTTACTAACTGTCCAACTTTCGGTCTGTCTTCCGGTGCCACATTTTTCATTCCTTTAAGCACCTCTGTAAGCTGACCTTTTTTGCCGAGGATTTCTACTCTTACGTCATTAAGAACGCCCATATCTTCAGCATTTTTAATTTTCGCAATTGCTTCTTCTCTAATTGCCTGCAATCTCTCTTTCATTGTACTTTTCCTTTCATATAAATTAAAAAAGCCCCTGCACTTGTATAGTGCAGGGACGAAATATCTTTTTTCGCGGTACCACCCTTATTCTCACAAATATGTGAACTCTCAATCTGCTTAACGCGCATCTTACGTCACCAGCTACTGCTATTTCACAAGTGAAGCTCCTGTGGGAATTTCAATAATTAACGTTACCTGAAAAATCTTTCAGCCGATGGATTTTTCTCTCTACTGGAATACTAATTATCTACTGTACACATTCATTGCTTTTGTCAACGAAATTATTCTAACATACTTATTTTTTAGTGTCAACACACGTATTTACAACTACCATGTTCTCATTGTCTGTTATAAAAAAAAATGTTATAATCACGTCATATATTCTGTATTAATTCTACATAATATACAATATAGCCAAACGGAGAAAACAGATGAAACAGCGAATAATAAAACCGATATTAAAAATATATGACTTTTGTGCTATTATGACTAAAGACAGAGTTGGTATATACACAGCTCAGGCCTCTTTCTTTATTATTTTATCTATTTTCCCTTTTTTATTACTGTTTTTGAACGTATTAGGTATGACAAGCATTGATCCCAAAATCATCACTAATGGAATTAACACATATGTTCCTGACGTTATCAGACCACTTCTCCTACAGATTATACAGGAATTATATACTCATGTGTCAGGAACCATTATATCTATCGTTGCCATAGTTGCCATATGGTCTTCCTCTAAGGGAGTCCTTTCTGTAATGTTTGGATTATATGAAATCAATAAAATTCACAGGAACCGCAACTATTTTATTTCAAGATTTATCTCTATGATTTATACTGTATTATTTTTATTAGCCATTATAATTACAATGGTATTACTTGTATTTGGTAATAAGATAGTTGATTTTCTTATTTCAAAATTACCTGCTTTAAAAAATATTACTATATTTACTCTTATATCCAGATACCTTTTATCTTTTGTTATACTTTCGCTTTTCTTCCTTGTCCTGTACAGGGTAGCAAACCGAAAGCTTACGACTTTCAAAAAATGCATTCCCGGTGCTCTTTTTAGTGCGTTAGGATGGATGATTTTCTCCTATGTGTTTTCTGTTTATATAGACAATTTTTCTAATATGTCATATATGTATGGAAGCCTTACTGCATTTATAATTATGATGCTTTGGTTCTATTTCTGTATATATATTTTGTTTATTGGAGCTGAAATAAATAAAAAACTCCATCCTGAAACAGAGGCTATGTTTATGGGCGATTAAACCTAAATATTTTCTTTAATTTCAACATTAGAGTAAAATGTTTTAAGTATTTCCTTATAGCCTTTGCCCTGTTTTGCCATTTCTATGGCTGCATTCTGGCTCATTCCGCTTCCGTGCCCAAAGCCTCCACCATAAATTTTAAATTTACCATTATATTCTTCAATATATATGAATGCACTTGGTAGCATCATACTTCCTTTTCTCACTGTTTTATCATTTAATTTAATTTCTGCATAAGGTGAGCACAAAGCCTTTCTTATGTCATTTTGTTTTTTTATTATAATCTGCTTTTTTGTTCCATATATGGTAATTTGTGATGCAATTCCACCACTTCCTCTTGAATTTATTTCTATTCTTTTTATTTCCCCTGCTGAAGCCCCTGTTGCCCTGTATACGCTGTTTTTTAACTGTTCTTTTGTAACTTCTACATTCCATCTGTAATAAGGATCGTTTTTTTCAATTCCATTGACATTTGTTTTAATAAATTTATCAAAATCACTCTTTACATTAATTTTATTTTTGTCTGTCAGGTCACATGATTTCAAATAATATTTTTTATCTTTTCCCCATATTCTGTAATCAGTTGTATAGCCACATGAGGTAGAAAAATAATAGGCATTAATTAATTTGTTTTTATAAAACATTACAAGTCCTGTTGTCTCTTTTGCTGCTTTAATACAATTATCATTAGGCTTTTGTCTGTTATAAACCTGAAAATCCGTACTGTCATCAGCTGTTGCATTGTATTTCCTATACTCCTTTGGGTTCGAATTTAGTATATATGTTCTTGCACATACAGCCTGAGTTTTTAGAGCCTCTATCGGAGCATTTACGCCTATTTCACTGGAAATCACAGCTGCTATGTAGTCTTTCATTGAAACATCATTTACTATTACAAGACCATTATTTTCCTTGTAAATATAGAACATTCCCTTATATTTGGGGGAACCGTTTTCTTCATTATGTCCCAGCCATTTCAAGTCATTAGCTGCTTCAACCTTTACAATATTGTTTTTATCAAACAAACTGCTATTTAATGATATTGTAATTTTCTTTTTCTCACCTTTATTGCAGAATTTTTTTCCATAATATATATTAAGTTTTTTCCCCTGAATGCAAATCTTATTATGATATATGGAAGAACCACTATTGTCTTTTAAAACAATTCTTACATTATTTTCTTTAATATTGTTCTTTTTTTCTATTACAGATTTCTTACTTACTGTTGACGCCTTTTTAGTATCAATTCTTCTTATTTTTACCAAAACATCCTGGCATTCAATATTTAATACAAAAGACGTTATAACAAAAACACTCAGTATAAAAATAAATATTTTTTTCATATATGCTCCTAAGTTTTTCATGTTCTATTTCCTTGTATAAAAGAAACGCAGTATATAATAATATACTACGTTTCTTATTATAATCTTATGTAGCCCGAAATGTTGTCCTGTGTTTTGAGTCCTAGCAAAAGCCAGGTGGGCAACCGCATCTAAAGTTACTGCCTTCCACCTTATAGAGGCTTGACATCCCTTTAGAGATATAGGAATCCCTTTAATCAAACTGTAGGTTCAAAATTAACAGGAAAATCAACACTTCAGGTACCTTTATTATATGCTAATACCATATTTCTTGCAACATTTTTTGTGCACCAAATTATGCTAATTTTTGCACTAATATTTTTCTACAATATTCTTTGCGTCCTTAAAAATATGTCCCTGAGGAATTACTCCTCTTACACTGGATAACGGATATATATTGCAGTTTCTTCCTATGACTGTTCCCGGATTTAATACCGAATTACATCCGACTTCTACACAATCCGCCAACATCGCGCCAAATTTCTTAAGTCCTGTCGGAATTTCTTCATTACCATCCTTTACAATTACTAGCGTTTTATCAGATTTTACGTTAGAAGTAATTGAACCTGCTCCCATATGAGAATGTGTTCCAAGAATACTGTCGCCAACATAGTTGTAATGCGGAACCTGAACAACATTGAACAAAACAACATTTTTAAGTTCTGTAGAATTTCCTACAACACACTTCTTTCCAACTATTGCCTTACCTCTGATAAATGCTCCCGGTCTTACTTCCGTGTCTGCATCAATAATAAGGGGACCATTAAGTGTTGCTGTCTTTGCTATTGTAACTGACTTATGAATCCATATGTCTTCTGCCGGATGGTCAAACTCATCCTTTGGAAGTGATGGACCTAACTTCATAATAAAATCAGATATCTCCCCTAAAACTTCCCATGGATATTTCTTATCCTTAAAAAGTTCTGCCGCAATAGTTTCATTTAAATCATACATATCCTTTATTGTGTACATTGTATCATTCCTCCTAAGCAAGCCTATTCTACTGTTACTGATTTTGCAAGGTTTCTTGGCTTATCAACATTTAATCCTTTAAGTACTGTTGTATAATAAGCAATTAACTGTAATGGAATTACCGTAACCATTGGCATAAGAATATCTTCAAGTGCAGGAACCTCAACGATTTCATCCATTATTCCTTCACTAAATTCTGTTCCTTCTTTTGTAACTGTAATAGTAAATGCACCTCTTGATTTAACTTCCTGTATGTTACTAACCATTTTTTCAAGAAGCTTGCTTTGAGTTGCAACACTTATAACAGGCATTTCATCCGTAACAAGAGAAATTGTTCCATGCTTTAATTCTCCTGCTGCATAGCTTTCAGAATGGATATATGAAATTTCCTTTAATTTTAATGAACCTTCCATACTAAGTGTATAATCTAGTCCACGTCCAATATATAAAAGACTTGTTGCAGTAATTAACTTACTTGCAATATATTGACATCTCTCAGCACATTCCATAGTCTTTTCAATTACGTCAGGAATGTCTGATAATTCCTTTGTAAGTCTCATGCACTCTTCTTTGTCAATTGTTCCTTTCGCATAAGCCATTTCAAATGCAAGTAGATACATTGTTGCCATCTGAACTGAGAAGGCTTTTGTTGATGCAACTGATATTTCAGGACCTGCATGAGTGTAAAGAACCATATCTGCCTCTCTTGCAATTGATGATCCTTTAACATTAACAATTGCCAATACCTTTGCACCTTTTTCATGGGCAAGATGTAAAGCAGCCTTTGTATCTGCTGTCTCACCGGATTGTGAAATTACAATAACTAAATC
>URKY01000036.1 GCA_900548465.1 uncultured Eubacterium sp. | reverse complement strand
GGGACCTCTTAATAATCAGAACACTAACCAAAGATTATATCAAGTTGTTAAAAGGGAGAATGATATTAACCTATTTGATATTACTTCTTATTTTACAAATAATCAATATAATAATTAAATATATATTATACATCTGTAACACAGTAATATATATTTTTATTCAAAAAATATTTTTGGTTTTATTTTGATAGTTAAATTGATACAATTATCTTTGCAGTGTTCTTTGAAAAATGATAGTATGTTGCATGGTCAAGCACGTCTTATTGTGCAAGACAATAAGGCAGCAAAACAAGAGATCGAATTGGCTATTGGAAATTTGAAAGATGGTGATTACACCATTCTTATTATGGACGATACCAAAAACAAATCTCTACCACAATTGAAGTATCTATTTGGTGTAGTACTGAAGACAATTTCAGAACAATTGCCTACACACCCGCCAGTAGCTGCCCTATACAGATATTTTGAGGAAATTTATGCTCCGATTCATGTCTGTGATCTTCCCGGAGGTGAAAAGTATGAATACTTTAACCTCAAAAATGAAAAAGCAAGTGAGATGAATGAAGTTATTGAGAGAATCATTCATCATGTAAACACTGAATGGGGTATTAAGGTTATGTTGAAAGATAAAACCAAAATGCCAGAAGCAAAAGAACTTTGGGCTGGAGCTTATACCGAACAGTGGAATCTTCCCCTCTCTAAATTAAACAAATAATTTTCATTTTATGGAAGAGATGATTAAAAATCCGTATGCCCTCTTTGCGGAGAATCAAGAAACTTATGAAGAGGCGGTAAAAAAAAGTACCGATGAGAGCCAATCATTTCAACGTACCAAACATTTCCGTATGGATTCCGCAGGAACTTATACTGTGCGTATCCTTCCCTTGGCACCAGCCGAGCAACCAGACGGTTCTTACAAATTAGAACGTAAGGGGTACGAATATCCGGTCAAAACACAGGTGTTGAAACTGGACAACCCACGTCCAACAGGAAAAAAAGACAAACAGTTCTTTGTAAATATCTGTCATTCCAGCTATGCCGGATTATCTGTAGACCTAATTGACACTTATCTTCAAGTTGCTGAAAATAAGTATGGCAGTGATGAAAAATTGATGAAAAAGATTAAAGGTTCAGGCTTTGATGGTGGTCTAAAATGGAACTCTCAACGTGCCATGTATATTTTAGATTTGGACAACCGTGAAGAAGGTATTCATTTACTTATCCTGTCTTATTCACAATACAAAGATTTGGAGGATCGCAAACTGGCTATATGGAAGAAGCTTCTGGAAAAGAATCCTAAATGTTTGTGCCCTATCTCTTCTTTGGAAGATGCTTTCCCGGTAGAAATTACTCGTAAAGAGGAAAACAAGAAAACCACTTACACATTCAACATTGATACAATTTCCGGTGCCGAACCTCTATCTGAAGAGGAAGTCAGTTCGTTGTTGGAAACACAGCGTATCCCGGCAGCTATTTACCGTTACTCACGTTTCCACATGGAGGCTACCATTGAGTTCTTGAAGCAATACGATGCTAAAATGGAAATGGATGTGATGAGCAGCAAAGAGATCACAGAAGCTATTGAAAAGATTAAAATGGAGCTTCATCCTGATGATAAATCCCATTTCTCTTTTGACAAAAAAGAACGTAACAGCGGTGATAATGAGGAACCATCAGACAACGAATTGGATTCATTGTGGAACCTCTGGGAAAAACTAAATGAACGCGGTATTGGTGATAAGAGCGAAGAAGGGCAAGACTTACGTGATGCAATTCGCGAATATATTGATGCCAATGAGCTAAATGTCCGTGTCACTCGTGGAAAAACAAATGAAGATTTGCTGAATGACATTGAAGACGCGTTGGAAGTTGCTAAAGATGGCAGCAACAACGAAGATGACAATACACAAAACGACACCAAACCGGAAGACACGCCTTTAGAGCCAGAACCGGAAGAGGAACCAGAACCAACCCCCGCTCCTACTCATACTGTTCGTAGACGTGGTGAACATAATGACGACACCAATGAACCGGCTGCAAACCCAGTCCGTGAACGCAGAGCCGCACGTCCTGAACGTAGAAGAAGATAATTCATTTTTGTATTAGCATTATAGGGGCATATCTAACTAATATTAATATGTCCCTATTTAAATTGAATCACAATGAGCAAGAAAATACCAAGTGCCTTATTGTTGAATGATATACATGTATCAAAAGACAATATTCCAGAATTTCAAAAAAACTGGGACGAGGCTTTATATATATGCGATCAATATGGGATTGAAGATATGATAATTGGTGGAGATTTGTGGTTATCACGCTCTTCTCAAACACTTAGCACACTCATGGCTGTTCGCCAAGCTATCATAAAAGCCACTAAAGCCGGAATAAGCATTACCGTTGCCGAAGGAAATCATTGTAAAGTTGACCAGGAATCAGTTCTAGGGTATAGTCATTTGTTTAGTGAATACCCCCATGTCTATGTTGTTGATGACTATTCGATTATTAATATTAGCAACGATGTAGAACTATATATAATGAGCTATTTTCCAGAAAACGGAAGTTTCGTAGAACGGCTGAAAAAAATGGTAAAGGCGGAATTGAACGCGTCTGTACATAATATCCTATATATTCACGAAGGAATAAACGGGGCACTTAGCACGCCTAATGAAAAAGAACTGCCCACGAACATTTTCAGTGATTTTGATACAGTTCTTGTAGGACATTATCACAATCGTTGTATTATCAAAGGTACCAACATTGAATACATAGGTTCTTCCAGGCAACATAATTTTGGCGAAGATGAAGAAAAGGGCTATACCATTATATATGATGATGGTAGCCATGAATTCATAAAGAACCAAGTTAATATTCGCTACAAAGTTTTGGACATAAAAGCTAGTCAAATCAATTCAAAACTAATTGATAAGCTGGATGATATGAAAGCGGATGGAAGATACAAGATTAAAACAAGAATCAGTTGTACAAGCCAAGAAGCTCCAAATATTGATAAACAAAAACTTCTGGAAGCGGGATCTTCAAAAGTGGAAATTGTTACTGAAGACGTAGAAATTACAGAAACAACAGCCCACTCTTTAGATAAAAAATTCGACAAATCTGGTATTAAACAAGAATATACTAGTTTTTGTGCTAACAAAGGAATCATAAATATAGAAATGGGGTTGCAATACCTCGATAAAATCAGTTAGTATGTGGACATTAAGACAAGTTTACGCAAAAAACCTATGCGCCTTTAAGCAATTGGATTATACATTGTTGCAAAAACATACAACGCTGATTTTTGGCAACAATATGGATAATGATTCGCAAGGTTCAAATGGTTCCGGAAAATCTGCTATGTTAGAAGCAATCGCCATTGGGATAACCGGAGAAACTCTTCGTAGAATAAAAATGGATGAGATAATCAATGATGCAGAAGATGAAGCGACCGTTTCCCTTTTGCTCCAGAATAATACTACAGGAGAGTACTTATCTATTAAACGTGTTATCTCCCGTAAAACAGCACAGATAATCAAAGTTTCTATATATGATGATGAAACTGATTGTAACATAAAACATATAGAACAAGCCGGAGTTGCAGATTACAATAAATTTATACTTGAAACACTGGGGCTGACTAAAGATGATGTTTTCTCAAACTTCATTCTTTCTAAGCACAAATATTCGTCATTTCTCTCCAGTTCTGATCGCGAGAAAAAAGAAATCATTAATCGTTTCAGTAATGGTGTAATGGTGGATGAATCTATCGCTGCATTACAAGAGGATATGATACCGATTCAAGAATCATTAAAACAAGCAGAATTGAATGTAGCGAATCATACCGGACGTGTTGAAACATTACAAGAGCAAATCAACACAGCTATTACAGAATCAACAGAGCGTTCACAAAAGAAAGCTGAACGTATAGCAAACTGGAATGAAGCTATTGCCGGGAAAAGAGCTTATATCCGTGAGCAAAATGTTCTCATAAATAAAAGTGACGAGTTACTGGAGCAATATGATAAAACAGATGAAGTATTGCAAAAACTGGAAAACAGTAAAAAAGATACCGGTGCATGTTTTGAAATTATTTCAGAACGTTTTACTTCATGCGCTTTGCCATTACCTAAGGATTTTGCAGCTATATCAATTAAAAATCAGAAAGAATTGGAGGTTGTTACAACAGAATATTCCAATGTACAACAACAGCTGATTCAGCATGAGAAAAAGATTGCAACAGCCAAATCCTCTTATGAGAAGCTGTTAAAACAACATGAGAAGTTTCAAGAAAACTTCAAAAAGAAATCCACCAAAATTGAGAATCAAATAAATGAATTATTGGATTCTATTAAAAAGTTGGATGCCGAGAATAGTAATCTTAGATCACAAAGGACTAAGTTGGAAGCAGATATAGCCAGCCTCCAAAAACAACTTGCCGGAATTATCGTTTGTCCTAAATGTCAACATGAATTCACATTGGCTAATGATATAGATATAAACGAGGTTAAACTAAGATTGCAAGACCGAAATGGAGAGACACAAGACATTCTCCAAAATATTGAGGCTAATGAAAAACGCATTTCAGATATTACAACAAAAGGACGCGAAGCTCGTAAAGAACAGGATGAATTGAATCGCAGTAAAATAGAATGGTCGAATAAGATTACCGAGACTTGTACGGCATTGGATGAATTATCACGTAATACGTCTTATTTAACCAATAAAATGCAAAACCTCCAGCATCAAATGAATACCCTTCAGAAATCCATTGATGATGCGCGTACTAATTTATTTGATGATTCTTATGCAATATTAGATGAAGCTATTAGAAAGCAAGAATACGAAGCAAAGCAGGCCGAGTTGAATATTAACAATGCTAATGGAGCTATTCAGTCATACGAAGAATCTATTCGTGACATCGAAAACTCTTCCGAAACTGACATGATAGAATCTCTCAAAGCCAACAAGAAAAAATATGAGAAAGAATTGGTATTAGCCATTTCTGAAAAAGAAACTATTGAACGGAAATTAAATTCATATAAAGAGCAAGAAGCAACCTTTACTGAATTTAAAACCCATCTGGCTAATACTAAAATTGATGCTCTTAGTCACATAACTAACGAGTTTCTGGAGGCCATTGGTAGTGACATTCGTATTGCATTTTCCGGTTTTACAGTCTTAAAAAGCGGAAAAATCAGAGATAAGATTTCCATTTCTCTTATTCGCGATGGTGTAGATTGTGGCTCTTTTGATAAATTTTCAGAAGGTGAAAAAGCAAGAGTTAATCTGGCTAATATTTTGGCAATGCACAAACTTACCAATGTAAATTGCGATGACGATAAAGGACTAGATCTCCTGATACTTGATGAGATATTAGAAGCCACTGACGAACAAGGGCTTTCCAACATTTTTGATGCCCTCAATCAATTACAGATTACATCTTTGGTAGTCAGTCATGGAAATATAGCTGAAGGCTACCCATACAAGACTGTAGTCAATAAACTTAATGGCGTTTCATACATAGAATGATTAACGAATCAAAAAACATTAAAAATGAGTCAATAAATCAAATTACACGTGATAATGTGCTTGCATTAGATATAGCAGAGCACTGTGGATATTACTCAACCCATGAATCAGGAACATGGAATTTTACCCAAAGAAAAGGCAAAAATGCGATCGAGCAACATAAAATGTTTTATGACACACTGGTTGAATTTATCCAAAAATACAACATCAAATTGATTATCGCCGAAGATGTATGCGTTTCAAAGCATTTCATTGCAGCGCGAAAACTATCCGAATTTAGAGGCATATTATATCTGATATGCGCCCAGCTTGGACTCCCGGAACCAAAATTCATAAACGTTAGCACAGTAAAAAAATGGGCAACCGGTGACGGAAAAGCTGACAAAAAGAAGATGATTGAATATTGCATCAAACGATGGAATATTACACCAGTCGATGACAACATGGCTGATGCAACCCACATCTTCAAATATTATGTAAGAATATACAAACTTTAGACAGAAAATGAGTTACGCAAGAAACATAAGGCGTAGGCAACAAAGAGAAGGCCAGCCCCATTTAATGATGCTAGGAAGCTTGCTAGGAGATTTTTACGAATTCCTTAGTAAACAACCCCAGCCAACAGACAACGAGGTAAGAAGTAATTTTATCTCTAGTAATAATAAGTGGAAGAAGTATTGTGAAGTCCACAAATTGATGAACTCGGATCACTTGTTTGTGCTCAATGTTCAAGAGGCGTGGAAGAGACATACTCAGCAGTTACCACAGAACCCATAATAATAAGTGATGAAGTAGCTGCACGGCGAAAAGCCCTATTTGATAAATACGTAACACCGTACAACCGAATGATATACAAGTTATGTATGCGCTATACTTTTAATCCTTCTGACATAGAAGACAATTACATAGAAGTGCTTACCAACATGTATAAATATATCGAGACATATAATCCAGAGCGTTCTGTACAAACCTGGCTCCATATTGTAACCAAACGATGTGTTTTTGATTTGGATCAACGTAAAAAAAAGCATCAAGACATGTTGAGTGATGATAACGATGTGGAAACATTTTCTTCCAGTGAATCTATTGTAGATTTTGACGAAGTAAGCTCTAACGTAATGGGTATTGACAATTATCAAGAGTTATACAGCGATGATGTTTTAGCTGCATTAAAACAGTTGAAACCACAATACAGAAGCGCACTTTTGTATCAACAGGCAGGATATAAACTCAAAGAAATTGCCGAAATCGAATATCGGAATGGTGCCTTAGAATCTCGCAATATCGAAACTGTCAAAAGTCGATTATTCTTGGCGCGTCAACAACTTCAACAACTATTGACTCGTGATGGAAAAAGAAGAACGACTGACGAAACAGATTAAGACAGTATATACAGAAATAGCCAAGCGTTTGGTAGACCCCTCCTTCTCATTCCCAGAGGGAGGGCAAGCCAAACGCCAACTATCCAAATTTATTGTCAACTTTACTCAAATTTGTGGTGGAGAATTTAATACTTCACGACTTGTAGACTATTGTGTATTCCAGCTTCATAAAAACAGGAATGCCCAATATCAACGTACATTAGCTCCAAAAACATTTGGGACTACCGCTCTTCAAAAATATCTATCAATGTCTTCCAAATCCAAGCAATATCTGGAAGACCAATGGTTATCTGAAGCCAATCTAACCAGAGCCTATCTAAATTCACTAATCTGTAAAAAAGAGCATCCTCAGTCTAAGTATATTTATATGCCATCTGAAGAATGCACTAAGAAACGGAGTATCAACACAGATATTGGGTTTCTAATATGCTCTACATCCACATTGATGTGGAGTCCATTCTCTCCAGCATGTCAAATATGCACAAATGTTGAGAAATGCAAGCAAGAAACCGCGATAAAATATCCAGAGTTATACCGAATAAGACTCGAAGAATATGGCGAAAGAAGATAACGTATTAACAGAAGATTTCTTATTTGAATTATATTACGCTTGTTTTACATACGACTATGTATGTAACTTAGTGTGTGAATATATGCAGAAATCGTACCTGCCTGGTAGAGATTTTCAAGCATTGCAGGGGTATCTGTGCAAATACTTCGCAGAACACAAATCATCCCCTACCCTTAATATTATCAGCCAGATAGTTTCTGTCAACAGAGAGGTTTCAGCACTGTTAGAAGATATAAAAGACTGCGCCGAAGGAGTTGAGCCGGAAATTATATTGGAACAGTTTGAAAATTATCTAAGACAAGTAAAATTTCAAAAGACTTACAAAGAGATAGGTGAACTTTATGCAAAACAGGATCGTGACAAAGCAATGAAGCTGCTCCAATCATTTGCAGAATGGCAAAATGATTTCAGCTTGCGTCAAAACTCTTTTGTTGATGTAGTCGAAACCTTTGAATCCCGTTTTAGGCGTAATAGAGAAAAACACAATCAAGAGTCAAGATTTAAACCAATCACCAGATTTTATATTGATGGTCTGGATGAAATGAACGGTGGACGAGATTTACGTACTCAATTAACATGCCTCTTAGCCCCTACTGGTGTTGGGAAAAGTCATGCCGCACGTTGGATTGGAAAATGCGCCTCTCAAATAGACGGATTAAACGTACTTCATTTCCAGTTAGAAGGTTCTGAAGATGAAGTTGTGGATGCTTATGCCGCGTCACTAGTTTCCTGTAATTCTTATCGTTATAGTACTGGTACACTAAAAGACCGGGAATTAGAACGAATGATACAAGAAATCAAAGCAATGTCTGGCACCCTAAAGGTCAAATCCTTTCCAAAGTTCGCTAATCAAGTGTCTACCATTGATATAAAAAATGGTATTGCTGAATACAAAAAAATCTATGGCATATCTCCAGATGTTGTTATCATAGATTCTATGGATTTGCTAACAGATTCCAGCGGACGTAGATGGTCAGAAAATGGAGAACGCCACAAACGAGTTGCTGTAGCTAATGATTTAAAGGACTTGGCAGGTGACGAAAATGTCTGGATGGTTGTGACTTATCAGGCAACTATAGAAAATAGAGAGTGGCTTAACGATGAACAAAATGTATTGACTGAATATAATTGTTCAGAAGCCAAAGGTTTGAGCAGACCAATGACTCATCTTATTACTCTTAATCAAAGCATCAATGAAATGCGCGAAAATGTCATGCGCCTAAATGTTGCAAAATCACGATTTTTCAAAAAAGGAGACCCATTTAAAATTGCTACTGATTATGATAACGAATGTTTTTATGACAGAGCAAGAACATTAAATATCAGCAAAGTTGCGTAATATGGAATTGAGTAAAGAAGAAAAAGAGTATATAATCCAAGAACTTTCTATTGAACTACATGCAAAACCGGATGGTAGCGGAAAGAACTTGATTGTCCCCCAGTGCCCCTATTGTGGGCATGAAGGAGGGAAATACGGTATATATATAGGTAAAGCAACCGAAAGGAAAAAGCTTTTTATGGCACACTGCTTTTCGTGTGGACGTTCAACCCAGACATTAGAACAATTGCTAACAGATATAGGCCGTCAGGACTTAATTATAACAGATACTTTTGATCTGGATGGAGATAAAAAAATTAATGATTTCTCTTTTCTGGAAAACGATGACAGGGAAATAGATGACTCTCTGTGTGTTGTGGAAATGCCTGAATATTATAAGCGCACTCATTTTAATCGGTATTTAAGAAAACGTGGATTTACTGAAGAAGATTACGATTTCTTTCCTGTTGGCACTACACGTAACATGAACTTTAAGTTTGATGATTATGTAATATTTCCGATTATAGACAATGGAGATATTGTTGGGTATATTTCCCGGCATATTTGGGATAAAGCTGATATTGATGAATATAACCGTAAAGCAAGTCATAATGGAAAATTCCAAATTATGCGTTATAGGAATAGCACTGAAAACGATTTTGTCAAATTATTATACAACTATGATAGTATAATTGAAGACGAAACAGATACCGTAATTCTTGTAGAAGGAGTGTTTGATGTCATTGCACTTACGCGAAAATTAAACCTGTACAATAACCCATCTGTGGCTGTTGTTGCTACGTTCGGGAAGAAAATCTCTGATACACAAATTTATAAGTTACAGGCAAAAGGGGTTCATACAATAGTCATTGGATATGATGGAGACGCTACAGAAGCTATAAAAAAGACAGGTGATCAACTAAATGAATATTTTGATTGCTATGTTGCCGATATAGAAGATTCCAGCCAAGATTTCGACAGCATGGACTTTTGGGAGATATATGACACATTCGCTTTCAGACTGAAAACTTTAACCGAATATAAATTAAACAAAATTTAAATATGAATCCTGATTTATTAAATTGGCTAGATAATAATAAGATGTGTTTCAATATCATAGATGAAGATGTTATTGAAATCACGGGCTTTGGTAAAATGTACTATGAAGATACTAGTATGATTAAGTCCATCTTCCGTACTGATACTGACAACAATATCAAGTTCAATACAATGGAAAACATTCAAACATTACAAGAAGAAGACATTAATTATATAGTATTTCAATTTGGAGACAACTGGTATTATTATGACACAAGAAAAGACTTTGAATTTCAAATTTTAAAGTATGTAGGCAATAGGAAGCCATTAAACCATGCCCAAGAATTTGTAAACTTAGGCATACATACCCCTTTTGAATTGCTCAATGGAAGTTTTTCGCTAACAGATTGGATAAAAAAAGCCAAATACTTAGGACAATCCACATTAGGTATTTGTGATTACAATACAATGGCAGCAACCCTTATTCTTCAAAAAGAGTGTGAAGCTGCTGGCATTCAATGGGTGTTTGGATATTCACTTACATTCACTGATGGTATCGAAAAGATAGATGCTAAAATATACTGTCAGTCACAAGAAGGACTTCAAAATTTGCTTAGAATTCAAAAATGTATAAATGTAGATTCCGAAAATAAAATCATTGATTTACAAGATCTTCTAAAACATGGAGCCGGTAATATAATTGTATTTAGCAAATATGCGTCATTTTGGTTGAAAGAAATAGGTAATAATCTTGACCGTTTTTTCGATAGTTTTGACGATTGCTTTTATCAATTAGATTTATCGGAATTCAAAGCTGAACGTATTGATATTAAAGTACTAGATGCTACAAAATGTTACTTTGACTACATATATGATACAGGCGATCTTCCTCCAGTATTAATTTGTGACTGCTATTATTTGGACAAAGATGATGCAAAAAACAAAATCATCCTTAACAAAATTGCTGAAGGAGCGGCGCATGAACAAAGTGATGACCAATATTTTAAAGATCTGGATGAACATTGGAACACTATGTCTGGCTTGTTTGATGAACACAAATGGGACATAGAGGATATATTCAATTGGGCATGTGAAAATACTGTCAAGATTGCTAAAGGAGCAGAAGCAAGATATGAGATTGAACGCAACTTTATGCCTCAATATGACATGGCCGACAATGAAAAATCAAAATACGCCAACCGGCATGAAATGTTTTTGGACTTGCTGGAAGACGGGTTTAATAAATTGGTTCCAAAAGATAAAGAAGACATATATCGCAAACAATTGGATCATGAGATTTACGTATTAGAATCAACCAATAATGTAGATTACATGCTCGTACAATATGATACTGTTAATTGGGCACGCAAAAATGGAATATTAGTGGGATGCGGACGTGGTTCTGCTGGAGGGTGTCTAGTTTTATACCTATTGGGAATAACACTTATAGATCCAATAAAATACGATTTGTTATTTGAACGCTTCCTTCTTCCAGAACGTGCAGGACTATACCCTTCAGATGTGACCATTATTGGAGATGACGTAGATTCCAATCAATATATCGAAGTTACATTAGAAAATCATAAAACTTATAAAATAGACAAAGACGCACAGTTACTTGTGAAACGTGCCGGAATGGATGATCCTATTGTAGTATATGCAGATGAACTGCAAACTGACGATGATATTCAATTTGATAATCGAGATCTTTTATTTACTCTAAACGAAATTTGATTATGATTCCAATTTTAAGAAAAGTGGGATGGGATTTAAATCCCAATGACAAGGTAGTTAATGCCATCCTCAAAAGATGTGAAGCCAATAATGGCGAGTGTCCATGCCACAATGACTCCAAAGACAAACGATGTCCGTGCAGCTCGTATAGAGAACATGATGTTTGTCATTGCAATTTATATGTAAAAATCGAAAAATAAAAAGGTATGGAAGATATGATTTTGACAGAAGAGATGCAAAAAATAATGAATCTCATTCAAGATGATGAGAATAATGTATTCGTAACAGGTAAAGCCGGTTCTGGAAAGACTACATTTCTAAAATATCTAATTGAAAAATCCGGGAAGAATTGCATTGTAGCTGCCCCAACAGGCATAGCAGCCATTAATGCAGGGGGCGTTACATTGCATAGTCTATTTGGCATTCCTTTTGGACCTATTACACCTTACGACCGACTGGAAAACAAATTTTCAGAATACAAGGTAGAACTATTGCTCAAAATGGAATTGCTGATTATTGATGAAATAAGCATGGTACGCCCAGATATTCTGGACACCATTGATCGCAAACTACGGTGGGTTTACGAAAGTGATGAACCATTTGGCGGTGTACAAGTAGTAATGTTTGGCGATCTTTTTCAATTGCCTCCAGTAACAAAGAAACAAGAAAGAGAAATATTGTCTGACTTTTATGATGGCTTTTTCTTTTTCAACGCCTTAGTTTTCAAACGCACAGGTTTCCACATTGTAGAGCTAACAAAAATATTCAGGCAAACAGAACCTGAATTTATTAATGTACTCAACAATATTCGTAATTACCAGGTAACATCCGATGAACTGGATTTATTAAGCGAATTGAAAGACCGCAAAATCAGTAGCAGTTATGATAACGAATACATCCATATTTGTACACACAAAGCTGATGTTGAGAGAATTAATGCCGACAAATTAGGGGAACAAGAGATACGAAACTATGATATAGTTATCAAGGATAAGTTCCCAGAATCATCTATACCATGTGATTTACATTTAAAACTTCGAGTTGGGGCAAGAGTTATGTCATTGGTTAACGACTCATTAAAGGGTTATTATAATGGTATGCTTGGAATTGTGACCGCATTAGAAGATAACGTAATTACAGTACGTATGGATAATGGCCGGACTATCAAATTTGAACGTTATACATGGAGTAATACGCAATATACTTTAAAAGATAATGAGATTGTAAAAGAAGAAATTGGTTCATGTACTCAATTCCCATTAACATTGGCATGGGCCATTACCATTCATAAAAGCCAAGGACTTACATTCGATAAAATTATCATTCATGTATCACATACTTTTTGTCCTGGACAACTATATGTAGCCCTTAGCCGATGTAGAACGCTGGAAGGCATCGTTTCAGATGCTTTTATCACCAAACAAATGATTATTCCTGAATATGCTCTAATTGATTTTGAAAGGGCATACAAATCAGAAGGTAACTATTATGGTAAACGGTTAGATTAATTAAAAATGAAAGTCATATCAGTTAAATATAAAACATCTTCAACAGAGGTGAAAGCCATAGATTGTTTTGTGGACAGTGGTTATTTGCAAGGTCCTGGAGGTTCCCTTCCAGATGTGGATGTAGACTTCCAATCAGACCGTAGACAAGAGGTAAAAGAGTATATTGAACGCCGTTATAACCATGATGGTAAACAACGTGTGTTTTCTGCCGGAACCTTTACGACTTTAAAGTTGAAAGCAGTTCTTAAAGATGTAGCGCGTGTACATCGAGTACCGGTAAATATTGTAAATTATATCACAGCTATATTTGAAGATGACAATATGAGCTGGACAGACCTGTTTACAATGGCTGCTACCAATAAAAAAATACATAGCTTCATAATGGAGTACCCACAAGTAATTGAAGATATTCGTACTTTGATGGGACAACCTCGTTCTTCATCAGTTCATGCCTCTGCCCTACTAGTGACCCCAGATTCAAAAGATGGAAAAGATTTGGAATGCTTTGACTTTACTCCTATAAAGAAAATAGACGGTGTGTTGATTTCCGAATTTGACGGTTATTCATTAGACGAACAGGGATTACTAAAAAATGACTGTCTTGGTATTAAGGAATTGTCAAAACTACAAGCTGTCATCAATATATGTAATGATAAATATCATACCGATATTACTTTTCAAAATATCGTGCAAAGCGGACTAGATGATCCTAAAGTATATCAACTACTGCAAAAGGGATACACCCAAAATATCTTCCAGTTTTCATCTAAAGGGATGACTAAATTTTTGGTAAGTATGCAACCAGATAAAATTGAAGATTTAATCGCAGCCAATGCCTTATTTCGTCCAGCAACACTAGATTCCGGATCTACAGATAAATATGTAGACTGCAAATTGGGAGATGCAGATCCTGTATATCTATGGGGAACATACAATGCCATGAAGAATACTTATGGTGTGCTGTGTTACCAGGAACAGCTAGCACAGATTGCACGCGAAGTTGGAAAATTCAGTTTAGGTGAAGGTGTCAAATTGGTAAAACTTATATCCAAGAAAAAAGTAGATAAGATTCTTGCCTTACGAGACAAGTTTATGGCCGGAGCTAATGAAAATGGTTGCCCAAAAGAAGATGCAGAAGCAATATGGCACATGTTTGAGGTAGCTGGTGGTTATCTTTTTAACAAAAGTCATGCAACCGCTTACGCTGTTACCGCCTATGCCGGAGCCTACCTTAAAGCCAATTACCCTACAGCTTTTTATACCATAGCTCTTCAATGGGCTAAAGATGATGAAATTCCTACATTAATGAGTGAGATGGAACTATGCAGTGAAGCAAAAATAGTTCCACCAGATATAAATGTAAGTGGCGGAACCTTTATTACAGACTATGAAACCAATAAAATTTTTTGGTCTCTTTCTCGTATTAAAATGTTGGGAGCTAAAGCTACAGAATGGATTATAAACGAACGAAATGTACGCGGAGAATTTAGTTCTATTGAAAACTTTATAGAACGAATATTCCGGTATAAATTAAAGCTGTACAAATATTGGGATGATCCAGACAACCCGAATGAAGCTACTAAATGCCCAGTTAATGCAAGACATGTCCGTCATTTAATATTATCCGGATGTTTTGACAAAGTAGAAAATGCCCAATCAGTCATAGAACGATATGCCATTTTAGAAAAAGCCGCAAAATGTTTAGGTTTTGAAATATCCGAAAAAGATATACCGGAAGATTTGAGAAACAAACATTATTTCTGGAGTCAACAGCAAATCGCAATTAGTGGCATTGGAGCTATCGACTATAAACGTATTTATGACAATTCAGAAGCAAAGCCCCAAATAAAAGGAAAAGCATCTTGGGCACTTTTAAAAAACATACAAGACCCCGATTATGATGGAAAACGCGTTGCTATTTGTGCTAACATTGTAGATATTGAGGAGAAAAAGTTTAAAGACAAGAAAACAGGTGAGAATCGAGTTTTCTGCAAACTTTTACTTCAACAAAACAATGACCTGGTAGAAATGGTCATCTGGAATGATGAATGGATGAATGTCCGGGCAACACTTTGTAAGGGTGGTTCTCTTAGCAGTGCAAAGAACAAAATGCTTATATGTTCCGCCCAAGTTAAATACAGTGACTATACAGGTGGAAACAATCTTCAGTTATATAAATCTTCAATTATAGACATATTATGAAAATAAAAGCAAATATACCAGTTATTATAACTATTGTCGGACCATCTGGAAGCGGTAAGACAACAATGGCAAACATCATGTCTGAAAACGGCATTCCAACAATAGTATCATATACAACACGTCCCATGAGGGAAGAAGAAACAAATGGAAAAGAACATTGGTTTGTAACTCCGGAAGACAAGCCCCAAATGTCTGAAATGATAGCTTATACACAATTCGGCGAACATGAATATTGGGCTACATTGCAACAGGCAAAGCAGAAGATATGTACATACGTAATTGATGAAAAAGGTCTGAAATATTTAAAAGAAAAATTTCCAAACTCATTTATTATATTTTCTGTATATATCAACAGAAGTATAGATGATCGAATAAATTGTGGAATCGACCAACAGCGATGTGAACGCGATTTGAATCGTATAGAGATACCTTTAAATGAATATGATTATGTTATTCATAATAATTATTCACTCGAAGAATTTAAACAAAAAGTTAAACAACTCACACTAAGTTTATTAAAATAATATGGCAACTCCTAATAACGAAAAGCCAATTATCGTGGCTTTTACCTTAGACTTTGAGACTGGCGGTTTGGACTGCCAAGATTGCGCATGTACCCAGATTGCAATCCATGCAGTACGTATAGATACTTTTGAAACAATTGACAGATATGTAAAATACATATCCCCATATAATAAACAGCCGGATAAAGGTGTGGCTAAACGTAAAGTATTGAAGAGTAAATTTGATAAAGACGATGAACAGCCCATGAAATATGAAGAAAAAGCTCTGACTTATTCCGCCATAACAATGGATATGTTAGAATCTCTTGGTATGGACATCAAGCAAGTTGCGGCAGAGGTTATTGATTTTATCCGCAAAAACATATTATCAAAAGGTCGCAACATAAAACCCTTCTTAATTGGCCAAAACATTGGATTTGATATAGGATTCATGCAACAGTTAATGGAATATGGAGGACAAATGAAAGAATTTGCCAAATTAATGAGAGGAGAAACAGATTTCTATGGGCACTTCCAGCCTTTATATATAGACACAATCGTTTTAGGACAATTGGCTTTATCTCATTTAGATGGCATGAGCAGTTATAAATTGGAAATCATGGCAGAAAAATTTGGTATCGAACTAGATGATGCCCATGATGCAGATGCTGATGTAACAGCAACGACCAATGTGGCTATGGTATGTTCCCAAAGGATGCGTAATGCTTCCGGCATAGATGATGGTAGTATGGTTATGACCAAAACAGAAAAATCACGTGTTCATTTCAAAATATAAAATATGGTAACAGAAGAAGAAAAGCAACAAGCGCAATCAATTGGACTGGAGCCAGAAGTAGTGTTCAACACTCTTTCAGACCGAAGAATCCTGGCTGTACAAACCGAAGATACCCATGAAACTATTATGGAAATTTCCGGATATGATTTACAAATAAATTTTAATCGGGATAAGTTACAGAATATTGCAGATATAGAAAGTATGCTAGATGGACTCAAAGACCTATTCAGACGGGTTGTTATGCAAGATTTATTAGAAAGTAATGTTGAAAAAACAAACTCATAAAGCCTTTCCTAGCTATTCTTAGTAAACCAAGCCCAGTTGAACATATCGGCTGGGCTTTAATACAATTAAAGAATGGAACTAAAGAAACCAGAATCGTTGAATAAACAAGAAATTGATTTTTGTGAGCTGTTCATTTTCGGCTGTGACCCTTATGCTGGAAATGCTCGCAAATGCTACGAAGATATATTCTATGATTCCAGTCATACCTCTTTAAGAAAGGCAAAACAATTAATGGCGCGGGATGATGTACAAGAGTATATCAATCAGTTGCGAGCTATCGCAAATTATGAAACAGCCGATCTAAAAGCTCGTCTAACAGAAAAACTATTGCATATTATAGACGAAACTTCTACAGCAAAATATACAGATCGAAGAGGCACAGAGCTATCACCAGCTCCATTACGTTCTGTAGCTGTGCAAGCATCAAAAGCTTTAATGGAAATGTATCCAGTAAAGGTAGCACAAGAAAGTAAAGTTGAATTGAAAGGTAACGGTGACTCTGGTATTGTTTTCAATGTCATTGTTCCTCAATCTAATAATGATAATAATGTTGAATAAAAGAACAAATGGTAGGACGAAAAATTACAATCATTGCCTCCCCTTTATTGAAAGAATGGAAATTGAAAAAGTTAATTGGAAGGGACGGGGTTATTATTAAAGAGAATCAAACTCAAAAAACAAAAGGTGTATGGGTACGCTTAAATGAACCATTTGCAAATGAACTAGAATGGTTTATCCCAATCCAATCAGTACAAATTACTTCACATTAATATGGAACAGTTGGATAAAGGCATCGGATGGCTTCAAAAATTGCTTAACCTACAAAAGAGATATGGCTTTTTCAGCATTATAAAAGGACTATTTCTGTTGTTTTTAAGCGGTTACATCATATTTTTCGCATTAAATCCAAAGTATCTTTTGGATCGCATGTCCGAAATAACAACTGCCCAACACGACCATCTAGTAAATACAAGGTTATCGGCGGATTCCAATATTCGCCATATTTTATCTAAAATGATATTTACCACTAATGCTGACCGAGCATGGTTAATAGAATTTCATAATGGAAGTAAAAATCTGACAACAGGATTGCCATTCCTTTTCGGTTCGATGCGAATTGAAGAAGTTAGGGATAGTATATCAAACGTTGACGAAGACTATGCGGATTTTAGCTTATCAAAATACAAACTTGTGGCAAAAGTATTGGACGATGGATATTTTTATGGTGGGTTGGACGACATTCAAAAAATAGACCAACGCTTATATTACAAATTTCAAGCTAACGATATTAGCGAAATAGCCTTATTGACATTGTATGATGGGGAAAAGCCTGCCGGAATTATTGGATTATCGTTTTGTAATGGCAAAAAGATGGACAAACAACTGGTTGGAAAACATATCAGAAGCAGTGGTATAAAAGTAGCCACATTACTATCACAAATAAAAGATTAAGACTATGGAATTAAGATTAGAACGTCTATGGCCAAAAGAGACTTATACTATTGGCAGACTATATATCAATAATGAATTCTTCTGTAATACCCTAGAAGACAAGATAGTTGATAAAAATAAAAATGGAATATTCGATAATGGAGAGAAAAAGGTTTATGGAGAGTCAGCAATTCCGTATGGTACCTATAATATAATCTATAACTGGTCTCCCAAATTCGGTCGTAATCTTCCAAGATTATTAAATGTTCCCCATTTTGAAGGTATTCTCATACATAGTGGCAACACCGCCGCAGACAGTGCCGGTTGCATTTTAGTAGGGAAAAATTCAGCTGTAGGCCGATTATCTGAATCAAGATACACTTCCGATTGCCTTAATAAAAAGATTGAAGAGGCGCAAAAAAGAGGGGAACCCATTATTATCAGCATTGTATGAAACCAATTACTATCATAAGTTGTATTCTTTGTATTCTGTTGCTTGGTTCATGCGCTGCTTCTAAAAATATGGAGAAGCAACAACAGATAGATTACTCCAGTGAATTGCAACAACTTCGTAATTCACTGGACTCTCTTCACATAGATATTGATAAACAATCTAAAGTAACAGCAGACAAATTGAGTAATTTAAAGTTAGAAAATAAAACAGTGTATCTGTCGATGCCAGACTCTACTGGAAAACAATATCCAATAAAGCAAAGTACAACTAATATAAACAAACAAGATACCGAGCATACAGAATCAGCTGAAACATTATCAATATCCATTTCACAAATATCATCCAAGCTAGACTCTCTATACCAAAGGGTTAATGAACTTTGCAAATCATCAGGAAAGACTATAGAATTAAGTTGGTGGGATTTACATAAAGATAAAATTTATCTATCGGCAATAATTACAATGCTAATAACAATATTTCTTGTTAAAATCAAAAAATCATATCATTTATAACAACCACCTCTATAGCAAAAGACTATTCTTGATAAAACATTAAGAAGTTATGGATTTACATATTAAAGATAGATTGCTTATTCCTTCTATTTTTCCAGAACGAGGAAATTTTATGGATTTTAATTTGAAAAAGTCTATCGCCCGGAAAATTGCTATTTCAGAGCAAGACAGAAAGGACTATGAAATAGTCGAAAAAAAGGAAGAAAAGCGAATTGAATGGAACGTTCAAAAAGACGCAGAAACCCCATTAGTGGTAGAATTTTCTAAAGAAGAACTGGATTATATGCGTAGGTCTTGTGAAGCTATTGCAGAACAACAAATGCCAGATGAAATGTGGGCTGTAGTTGAACGCATCTATAACGAAGCACAAAATTGATTTCTTACTTCTTTACTCACAATCATATCTTCCATACGAATGGGAATCTGTCTTACTGTACGGATTCCCATTTATTGTTTTAAATTAACAATATGGCTGTAGGATTAAAAGCACCAAACATAAAAATTGATTTCAAGCCATCTCCCAAACAATATGAATTATGGAAATTACTTCAACCCGACTATTGCCCTCATTGTGGAGGGCATATATCACAAAAAATGGTCGGACATGATATTAAAGGAAATCCACAATATAAACCATATTGCACATCATGCGGCTCTGAAAATTTACCACAACTTATTTTAGGAGGTGGTGCAGCCGGAGGTGGAAAATCTTATTTAGGAAGCTGCTGGCTTGTTAGTAGCTGTATGAGATTTCCAGATATACGTGCCGTTGTAGCTCGTAAAACCTTAAAGAGTTTGAAAGGTTCTACTTGGAATACCATAAAGAAAGTATGTAAGGAATGGGGGCTAAAAGAAGGGGTGAATTACAAAATAAACAACCTTGATGGGATATTGACATTTTGGAATGATTCAGTCATCATCATGCAAGAAATGGTTGACTTACCTTCAGACCCTAACTTTGAACGTTTCGGGTCTTCAGAATATACTATTGCATTCATAGATGAGGTATCAGAAATTTCAGAAAGAGCTATTGAAGTATTATTTTCTCGTCTTCGTTGGCGCACAGCAGAAACATTTAAGACTGCCAGAATGATGATGTCAACCAACCCTTGTATTAATTGGGTACGTTCGCGTTTTGTTCAAGACGATGAAGGAAATCCTGTATTATGCAAAGAAGGCGAAGCATACGTACCATTCTCTGTTTTTGATAATCCGGATATTCAGTTTGTACAGACCTATGTTGCAGCATTAAACAAAATTACAGATCGAGCAACACGAGAAAGGCTTTTATATGGGAACTGGGATTTTGTTGATTCAAACCTTATGGCTGCATATTGGAATTTTGATGGCGAAAAACATCTTATTGAACGGTTACGGGAAAAAGTTTATGATCCGATGAAGCCAATCATATCAGGATGGGACTTTAATGTCGCTCCATATATGAGTGAGATGGAGTTGCAGATTAATTATGAAAAGAAAGAAATATATCTGCTGGAAGAAAACTTAGGTAAACCAGAGAACAAAGAAAACAATACCCCCAAATTATCTCAAAAAATAAGAGACAAACACCTCCAGAATCAGCATATAGGCGGAATAATTATAACAGGAGACCCAGCAGGATTAGCACGTAGCACGCAAACAGAAGAAGGTGTCAACAACTATACTATTATAGTGGACAATATGAAAAACAATGTACTAAGGCCACGTATAAAATTGCTTCAGAAGCAGCCGCCACAAAGTACCCGGTTGGAGTTTGTCAACGCTATATTAAACGGGTTTGACGGTTGGAAATTCATGGCAGACCTACGGTGTCGTAAATTTACTGAAGATATGATATATCAGCAGAAGAACTCTGACGGCACCAAATCCAAGAAAAAAGTATTAAACCCCAAAACCGGTGGAAAAGAAGAAAAATATGGGCACTTATCGGACATCTTGGATTATGTATTAGTATTGTTTCTCTGTGACTCATGGAGACGGTTCCAAAATCAAAAGACAACAATTGAAACATATACAGCACCAGTCTATAACACTTTTGAATATTAATTATGTATAGAAGGTTTTTAAACAAAAATGATTATCTGGGTATCATTACGGAGGATGCTTTATCGCAGCTTACCCGTGGGAAAAATATTTGTTTTGTGCAGGCAGAACAAGCCGCTGAAGCATCTATTATGGATTACCTTACTGAAAATTATGAAATTGAACGCGAACTAAATCGAGGTAAATTCATCTTTGAATATGATCGAAGAATCAGTTATCCTATAGGATGTCATTTTTACCTTGACGGGAAAATATGCGAGGTAATTCAAGCTATCAATGGCTACAAAGCTCCTTGTCCTATATCTTATTGGCACGAAACAGAAGAGATACTTGACCTGAAAAAAATAGAACAATACAGCCAGATGAAAAACTATCGTCCCGGAGATGTGACAAAGTTCTTAGGACGGACATATATATGTGACATCGCCAATGGCATAGACTTCAACGATATTCGTATTCCGGAAGTTAATGCCTGGGAAATGGTTGATACATACAAGTGGGACACTGTTCCATACAATGAATGGGAAGTTGTAGAATATGAAGGCAAATTCTTCACCTTGCTAACAATGGATAATTATGACTGTCTGGTCAATCCAATGGAGTCTGACTGCTGGGGGATGATTGGAGAATATGATCCTTCACTCAATTCTTATGAGTTGTCAGAACACGAATATGTAGAATATAAAGGAAAAATTTATTACCCTATAATCAATCCCAATGCTGATGTACCGGAACTGGAAAGGAATATCAGATACCATGACCCAAGAAACTATAACTTGAAACGTCACATGGTTCAACTGTCATTATACGAGTTGCACAAACTGATTTCTCCTAACAATATCAGTACTGTACGAATAGATGACTACGACCATTCTATGCAATGGCTAAAAGACGCTTCCAGGCTAAAATTAAATCCTCAAATTCCGAGAAAAATTGATAACAAGAAAGAGCCTCTTACAGACTGGCAGATGGCAACCTTTCAAACATCTTATGACCCATATCAAAACCCTTGGCATGTATGAAATGGTTTTAATATGATAGCATCATCTCAAAATTAAAAATTAACCTCAAAAATTACATGGATTTTCTAAAAAAAATTAGGCAGAAAATAGATGAATTCTGCTTTAACCACATGAGAATGGACGGTGCCCAGCATCTGATTGCTGGCATCTTGATTTATGATGTACTCAAATACCTTATACCTGTTTGGAGTGCCATACTAATCACTCTGATTATACTTGTCGCCAAAGAAGTTGTTTTAGATAAATGGATAAAGAAAGGAGTAGCTGATTGGCATGATATAATCTGGGGAGTCATAGGACTTCTGTTAGGAGTGCTGTAAGTACTACTCTTAGAGTAAATGATACGGTGGGTAATAGTGATGTTGCTCACCGTATTCTTGTTAATGATGCTGTAGATACTGAACTTTGTGTTAAAAGTAGTGCTGATAAAGATGATTTTAATGGTGCTGAAATAAAAAGTAAAACTAATGTTGTATCTTTGTCTCGTAAAACAATTGATTTATGGCAATTTATATCAAACCAATACCAACATTAACCGGCAAAGTCGCAGAAAAATTTGAAAAGATTGCCCGTGAGAATGAGAAAAAACGAGGGACCGTTGATTTTTCGCGTGAAGTAGAAATGACCAAAAGAATTTTGGAAAAATCAAACCTTCGTAAATTCAAATAGTGGGTACATTTATCGAAGATAATTGCGAATTTGTTGAATGGAGCAGACCTCTAATAGAGAACTGTTCTGACTTTTCATGCACTCACGATAAGGATATTGAAAATTTCTTCAAAAATGATTTTGAAAATTACAACAATCAATTACTTGGTAAATCATACGGTTTCGTCAAGGCTAACACTTCTTTAGAATTAGTTGCAGCATTTACCGTATCCAATTCAATGTTGCCCGTTTCGTCCTTACCTAAAAATATAAAAAACAAAATAAATCGCCCAATACCCAATATTAAACGCAACTCTCAATATCCAGCTGTATTAGTTGGACAATTAGCTGTATTTGATTCCTTTGCCGGAAAACATATTGGTGATGAAATTTTGTCTTTTATAAAAGGTTGGTTTATTGATCCATTAAATAAGACTGGATGCCGTTATATTATTGTTGATGCCTCTAATCATCAAAAAGTGATAGATTTTTATCAGCGTAATGGATTCAAATTTATATTTGAAAATATTGCAGATGAAATAGAATACATGAAACTAGACCTAGAACCAGAGTATAAACGTACTCGTTTAATGTATTTTGATTTGATTATCCTAAAATCATAATTTGTTTTCTTCTAACAAAGAAAAATACCCCGGTCACTTAGGGTGAATACCATGTGTCAAAACAGTAATCTGGGCTTTTACCTATTTTGGTAAGTCATAAATGACACACAGTGCAAAGTAACCGAGGCATATATTTTTATCTATTCGTCATATTGACGAAGTTCATCAAGTCTTGCTCCTTTATCAATACTCTACCGGCTGGCTTGGTGTACGGTATTCTTCCTTCAGCCAAGTATCGTTGAGCCGTTCTGTAAGATATACGAAGAAAATCAGCTGCTTCTCTTACAGTGACAAGTTTCACCTTCATACAATATTGTTAAGTCGTTCAAACTCTTTGTCTACTTCAGCCTGGTATATATGCGCATATAGCTGCGTAGTCTGGATATTCGTATGTCCAAGCATTTTGCTGATAACCTCAATCCTCACACCATTGGCTAATGCAATAGTAGTGGCAAAGGTATGCCGGGCAACGTGACTCGTCAACTTCTTTTTTATTTCACAGAACGCCCCCAGAATTTTTAAATATGAATTGTACTTCTGGTTAGATATAACAGGCAACTTAAACTCATACTTCTTTAATATATTCATAACTTTATCCATGAGTGATATATTATAAGGAGTTCCGGTTTTTATTCTCTCATCTCGTATTCTATACATTCCGTCTGTCATTATAGCATCTTTGAAGTTAAAAATTGCCAAATCCGCATACGCCAAACCAGTATAACAACAAAACAGGAAAAGATCTCTCACACGATTCAGGCACATATCATCAATCTGTTTAGTTTCAAGTTTAGTCAGTTCTTCTTTAGTCAAGAACTTCCTTGCTACACGTTTGCCGCGATCTAATTTGAAATTCTGATATGGATTCTCTGAAATCAAATGAGCCGCGTATGCTTCTCTTACAAACACTTTCAGTATCTTGTGATAATTATATACCGAAGACTGGCATTTGCATCGTTTTTTGGCGAATTCATCGTATGCTCTGATATTTTCATCACAAATATCAGTAAAATCTTTAATCCTGCCAAATTCTTTCAGTGCTTTTAGTACACACTTCTGCCTTTGCTTCGTTGAATCAGTAACTTGCCGTTCGTATATCCGTTTCTCCATAAAGGACAGAAATGAATTTGTGGTTCCGGATTCCGAATTGTTCAAATACCGTTCCAATCTTTCAAAGGTGAAAGGAATGTTTTGAGAAGAGAGCTGATAGACAAAATCATATATCCCAGATACCATATCATTCAACTTTTGGTTGAACACTAATGACTGGGGGTGATTTTTAACTTTCAGGTCTTTGCCCCACTGGTCGGAATAGAGTTTTATGCCAGTTCCGACATACTTGCGTTTCCGCTGATAAGTAACCTCCATTTGTACGGAGGATTGACGTTTTTTGGTGGCTACGTGCTTTCTATCAAAGACGAGCCGTACAGATACATTGTTCATACTTTTACTTTAAGTATGATTGATAAATGTAGATAAGGAGAAATTGGGAAGATTTACGTCTGGTATCACACCGGGTATCACATTGGTATCACACCGGTATCATCCCCTAGTATCGCATTGGTATCACAAATATGTCACTATTTACTATACCTTGTCATAGTTTGACGTAATTAGTACTATCTTTTGATACTCCTTTAGATGTCAATTCATATAACATCTATTCAATTAATCTGCTGTAAACCAACAAAATAAGGAGGTAAAAACCTCCTTTTTCCTAGTACACCCTCAGGGATTCGAACCCTGGACCCACTGATTAAGAGTCAGTTGCTCT
>URKY01000035.1 GCA_900548465.1 uncultured Eubacterium sp. | reverse complement strand
AGCATTGTCTGAAGCCACGAAGTGGCTGAGTTTGCGGGAGCAATTGTTAATATGCAGCGCAGCAAGGATAAAAATGCGACGTATTTGGCGAAACAGTGTTACTACCATTTTTTTAATTATTCTATTGTTACCTTTACAGTTCTACTTCTTCAATATTAAATTCTTTATCACGAATGTCCGAACAAACCGCTATGAGATACATGCTGTCCAGTTTCATTTGCAGAATTGAGTAGCCCGGATTGTCCAAAATTCTTGGATTGTCTCCGGATAAATCTATTTCGAAAGAATTCAGTGGTTTTCTAAGACCCATACCAATGTTTTTCAGGTAGGCTTCTTTTATTGTCCATATTTCATGAAATCTCTGACGCTTAATTTCCTCGTTGTCATTTTCATTTATATAAGCACATTCACCTGTGCAGAAGTTTCTCTCAGCCACCAGCTGATTTCTTTTTTCCATTCGCTGAATGTCTATTCCAATATTATAATCGGATGCTGCAATTATTACATAGTTGCCTGAATGAGATATGTTAAATGACTTCTTTACATTTTTGAAATGAGGTTTCCCATGTTTTCCAAATATTATTTCATCATCTATTCCATATCTGTCTCTAATAAAATTAAGTAGTAGTCCTGCTCCTAAACATCTGTATTTGTCATCCTGCTTCTTTAATCGTTCAATTTTTTGAAGTCTGTTAGGGCTTACTTCTTTTAATTTTTCTTCAAATATATACTTATTTCTAAGTGGTGTTATATTAAAATAAAAGATTTCCATTTTCTTCCTCTTTAGACATATAAATTTCCTAGATAAGTTTAGCACATTTTTTTTCGTATGGAAACGGATTTTTTACTTGTTTTTAACAAAAAAGACGGTTCACTTTGGAACCGCCTCTTTTGTTAAAACGCTTATTGCTAAAATTTTATATTCGCCACCTGTTCTTTCGTCCTCAAGTCTAAAACTTTTATTCCGGTATATGGACTTACTATATAAAAATAGTCATCTATATACAATCCCCTTGTATCGAAAGATTCTACACCCAGTTTAACTTTTGCTAACTGCTTAAACTCACCTTTTTCGTAAGTATATAATAAATAATAATCTCTCAAATCTTCGCTCTGTTTGCCGTAATAGCTTGCATAAAATCCAATAATATTTTTTTCTTCATTTACCAATATAGACTTATAATCATATAGTGCCTGAGAAGATCCAAAACCTTTTAGCAATTTCTTACTGACTCTTTTTGCTTTTCCTTTTGAAATATTATACATTTCCATTTTTAGACAGTTATTCTCTGTCTCTTCTCCTAAGCCAAAGAGTAAATTACTGTTATAGAAATGCAGATAATCTGAAAATCCCGGAAGTTTTAATTTTCCTGTTATTTTTGGATTTCTGATATCAGAGAAGTCGACTGTAAATAACGGGTCTTTATTTTCATACGTTACAAAATATCCATAATCTCCCATAAATCTTGCAGCGTATATGTCTTCATTCTTTGCAATATTATCAATATGTGCAACTTCTTTTAATTTAGAATCCAGCACATAAACATTGTTGCTTTGTTTTTGAGACTCGTCACTATAGTAGCTTTCATCAACATAATCTACTATTTTTTTGCCATTATTATCATATATAATCCTCTTTACTCCCACATAGGCAAAATCAAGATTTGTAGATACAAGTCTCAAATATCCGTCCTTTTCGTCCATTGACAGATTATCATCTAACCTTCCATTTATTTTATTATCACTAACGTACTCAAGTTTTCCATTTTTATATTTATATTTAATAATATTTATAGTGTTTTTATCAAGGAATACACTCTGTTTTTTAACCTCAGTAACTTTACTTAAATCGAACTGGTTTTCATCATAAATCTCCCGCAGTTTTTTTATTTTTTTTGCTGATAAATTCTTACTGGTTTCTTTTACCTTTTCTCCCTTATATTTACTCCATATCTTCTTACCATACTTTGTATTCTTTATGTCCTCATTAGTTGTTGTGTTTTCGGCAATATAAATATTTTCTTTACTTGCATAAACATAATCCACACCACCGGCCACTGCCACTTTTTCTGAAAAGTCAGAAGGCTTTGTTATATTCATTGAAGTAATCACAGTATAGGTTGCTCCCTCAATTACTTTTGGAAGATATACCTGATCATAGGAAATTAACTCTCCGTTTACTTTCGGAACACAACTGTCTTCCTTTAAAGTGTTATCCATTTCTTTTATGGAAACCGTATAAATATAGTCTCCATTTAATCTTGACGAATTATAATATCCATCCTGATGGTTTGTACTGACTAATACAGGTTTTTCACGGTCCTTTATGTTATAAGTTAATATTATGGTTTCACACGGTCCGCTTCTGGCTACATCTTCTACACCATAGGTACTTACTGCATCTGTTTTGTTACTATTCTCTATGATAATTAACTTATCTTCAATATAATACATGTCTGCCTGATTAACAAAAGTTTTTTTCACTTTAGGAATTTTGATAGTTGAAACCTTTTCCATTTTTTTCCCTGATACTTTTACAATGGTTACAACCATTTTATCTACATTCAAACTATAAATATAACTTCCATCAGTTTTAACTACATCTGCCTCATGGACATCCTTCGTCTGTTCGTTAGTATCCGAATAATTCTTACTTCCACCTACACTACCTCCCGGTGAAGCTGAATCTGAAGACGCTGTTTTCATATTTCCACTATTTGCAATTCCTTCAATTATAGAATTCTCTTTTTCAGAAAAGTCAACTCCTTTAGCTTTTCTCATACGACTATATATTTCTGAATAAGAAGATGCCATTTTTGACTGCTTCGCAACTGACTTTGTAGGTATATAAACAGCACCATTGTTTATGGAAATATTATTCCATACAAGCGCCACAACTGCTACTGCAACACAGGCCGCAACAGATGTACATATAGCTATAACTTTTTTAGTACCTAACTTCTTCTGTTTTTTTAAATCGAAATTTCTTATTTTATTTAATGTATCATTGTCAACTGTCTGACAGTTAATGCTTTCGCTGTCATGCTTTATTAACTTAGCAATTTCAATATTTTCATCATTAATGTCATACATCCTCTTTGCCATTATTCTACCTCCAAATACTCTCTCATTTTCTTTAGACTCCTATTAAGTCTGGACCTTACAGTAGATGAATTCATTGATAAAATCTCTGCCACTTCACTGCTTTTGTATCCTTCTACAACACATAATGACACGATCATTCTATCTTTCGTATTCAATTTTGATAGTGCTATCTGTACATCTGTCTTTGTTTCGTGATCGATGTTTTCACCCTTACTGACATTTTCACCTGCTTCAGTTTCACAGGCATTTGGATTGTACACATTAAACTTGTTATATTTGTCTTTTATTTTTCTTTTGCATTTGTTGGTTAGTATTTTAAGTACCCACTTCTCAAACCTTTCAGGGGATTTTAATTTACATATTCCAACCATCGCATCCATAACTGTGTCACTTACAACCTCTTTTGCCAATTCACTGTTGCCTAACATATACAACGCCATTTTGTACAAGTCATTATTTATATCTATGTATATATTTTCAAATGCCTTTCTGTCCTGCTTTATGGCAAGTGAAACATCGTTTTGATTATATTTCATATCCGGTACCTCTTTATATGAATTTTTCCTTTACATATATACAGTGTCTTTTATTTGGCAAATTGTTGCATGTAACCCCCAAAAAATATTATTCCGTTATATCTGCATATTCAAATCTTATTACTTTTTCTAAATCTGCAGGATTCATTTCCACCTGATACCCTATTTTCCCGGCACTAAACATTATTGTTTCATAATTTTTTGCTGTTTCATCAACCGTTGTTCTGAAAAACTTTTTCATTCCTATCGGCGAACAGCCTCCGTGTATGTATCCTGTCAACCCTAAAAGTTCTTTTGACTTTAACATTTCAATTTTCTTTTCACCTACTACTGCTGCCGCTTTCTTTAAATCCAGTTCTTTTTCCACTGGTACAAGAAAAACATAATATTTTTTTGACTTTGATACAGTAACCAGCGTTTTAAAAACCGAATCAGGGTTTTGTCCTAAAACATGAGCCACTTCTGTTCCACTTACCGCTCCTGATGCAAGATAATTATGACTTTTATATTCTACTTTTTTGCTGTCTAACACACGCATAACATTAGTTTTTTCTTCTTTTTTCATTTAATTTTCCTTCCTACAATACCATAAACAATGTTCCTGCTGCTATAAGCACAGAACCAATGGCTGATTTATATGTAAAATCTTCTTTCAAAAAAATAAAGGCTAAAACTAAAGTAATTACAACGCTTAATTTGTCAATAGGTACAACTTTTGATGCGCTTCCCATTTGTAGTGCCCTGTAATAACATAGCCATGATGCCCCTGTAGCCAGTCCTGATAAAATAAGGAAAATCCAGCTCTTTTTGCTGATTTCAGTTATTCCACCCTGACCTTTTGTTAAAAATACCATTCCCCATGCCATTAAAACAACTACCACTGTTCTTATGGCTGTGGCAAGGTTAGAATTTACTCCATTTATACCTACCTTAGCCAAAATTGACGTAAGTGCTGCAAAAACAGCCGATAATAACGCAAATATTGCCCACATATCTTTTTTCCTCCAAACTTTTCATTATAAATTGTTCTAATCAACACAATTTTCATTTTAACTCCAAACACTAATAATTGCTACAGGTAATGGAATGTTAATTCGTAGAAAGCATAAAAAGAAAAGGCTGATTATATTTTTCAGCAAAATGAGTTGTGTTAAATAATATAATCAGCCTTTTCTCTTTCCATTTTCTATAAATTTTCTATTCTATTACTCCTGTAGCAATTGATTCTGCTTTCAGGTTATATTCAACACATTGATTATTCAGTCTTATGTATACAGGAATGTCTCCTTATTACGTTTATTAACGTTCCTGGTAAATAGATTTTATCATTGTATTTATATGATATACAGATAAAAAAGATTCAAAAAAGCGTAAAAAAATTAATTATTTACACTTTTTTGAATCTTTTATAAAACTCTAAATATTTTATTTTATCTGTTTGTCTTTTTTCTCTGTTGTTTCGCAACAATCTTAAGGAGCATATTTTCAGGGAGGGCCTTCTGTCCGACAACTGCCAGCTTCATCTTAAGAGATGGTACAATTATTGTTTTTCTCTTCTTTATTCCCATAATTGCTTCCCTGACACAATATTTAGGAGAAATCCCCTTCAAAGCAAACATCACATCTGCCATATCATTAAATTCCGTATCCACCGGTCCGGGACACAGGGCTCCAATATATACATCACTTCCGTTTTCTTTTAATTCCTCTGAAATTGCCTTTGTCAAACTTACAACATAAGACTTAGTGGCATAATATGTTGCCATATATGGTCCTGCCGGCAATAGTCCTGCTGAAGAAGCTACATTTAAGACTATTCCCCTGTCACGCTGTTCCATTTTCAAAAGAACTCTCTTTAAAAGAATATGCATTGCCTTTATGTTAACGTCAATCATGTCTATTTCTTTTTTCAGATTGGTTTCCACAAATTCTCCGCAGGTTCCAAATCCTGCATTGTTTATGAAAATATCTATTTTCTTATCTGAAATCTCCTGACATAGCTCAAAACAATCCGATTCCTTTGACAAGTCTGCAACAATAATGGTGCATGGAACCTGTAATTCATTCTTCAACTTTTCTAGTCTGTCTTTTCTTCTTGCCGTCAAAATAAGACTGTATCCTTTTTTTGCCAGCACTCTGGCAAATTCCATACCAATACCGGAACTTGCTCCCGTAATTAATGCTGTTCTTTTTTTCATATAAATCACCTGTATTATTTATTACTGCGCATACTTAACCTTGGCAAAAAATCCCTTATGATTCCATGGCCAATATTTAAACTCTGCCTTTGCAATTATCTTTGAACGTTTTACGTAAGTGTTTTTCCAGAATCTGGCGTCACTTGAATTGTTTCGGTTATCTCCCATAAGGAAATAGCATCCCTTTGGAACTTTATACTCCAACGGTTCTTCATCACCATTTACCTGCGTCCATTCTTCAGGAAGGTATGTTTCATTAAGTGGTGTTTTTGAATCGTTAATGTACACCTTCGCATTGCTGATAACTACTTTGTCACCAGGCATTCCAATTACTCTCTTAACATAGTACTTGTCATCTGCCCTGCTTCCATTCTCTTTATAATCAGGATTTTCAAAGATTACAATATCTCCTCTTTGTGGATCTGAAAACCAGTAAGCAGTTCTAAGACCAATCATTCTGTCACCTTCGGAAATTGTGTTTTTCATTGAACCTGAAGGCACATTGGCATTCATTATGATAACGTTGTTAATAAAAAACGCAATTACTACTGCAACTACAAATATTTTAATCCAGCTAAAGAGTTCTTTTTTGAAATTAAATTCTTCCTTCTCCTGCTTTTTGTCTTTCTTTTTCTTTTTATCTGTATCTATTTTTTCTTCCTTTTCGGTTTCAGATTCTACAGTGCTGTTTTCGTTAAGTTCTGTCTCTTCCTGTGAATCAAAACCATTCTCATTTTCGTATGTAACATTGTTGTCTTTCATTGTAATTCCTTTCGAGTTTCATTTATTGTTTAAACCTTTTATAGTATAAACTTTAAATATAATATATGCAATAAATGTTTTGTGATATTTATATGAACATTTTATGTATTATCTGCCATTTATACACTATCTGATAAAGTTCGTTTTTATCTTTGGTTCTTCTACAGGATGTTCTATTCCGTTTTTCTTACCAAGGTCGATACATTTCAAAATCCATGCCATATTTCTTGCAATATTTCTTACTATCTGAAGCCCTTCCTCATCTTTCAATACATCTTCCGGCGTGCTTCCATGCACCATTGGCCAGTAATTTCCGTTAATTAATGGCATACTTAAAAATTCAGGCACCTTTGCAATTTCGTCTAATGCCGTTGTTGTTCCTGCACGTCTTGCACTTACTACCATTGCCGCCGGTTTATACTTAAGGTCTTTTCCTGCGCTCCATGCCAGTCTGTGCATAAATCCCATCATATTTCCGCTTACAGATGCGTAATGTACCGGACTTCCAAATACCACTGCATCCGCATCCTTTAATTTCTTCGCAGCTTCCACAACTTCACCGCCATAAACACATTCACCGTTTTCGCTACATCCGCAACATCCCATACAGCTTCCCTGAGGATGTGCTCCTACATGCATAATCTCTGTTTCTATTCCTTCTTCATTCAAAATCTTTGCCATTTCACTAAGAGCCGTGTATGTACACCCCTTAACTTTCGGACTTCCGTTAAACATTAATACTTTCATTTTATATGCTCCTTTCAGCATTACTATATAAAATATTTATTCACACGATATAAAATGCATTGTTTCTAGTTTTTGTTAAATTCCATAAATTCAACGCCTTCATTTCTTTCCATAAGAAGTTTTAAAGACCACTGATTTGTAAATATTACTAAAGGATTTCCTTTCATGTCTTTTACACGCTTTGCGTCACTTGGAACTTTGATTGTACTTAAATCTGTGGTTGTGTCCTTTATCCACCTGATGTAGCCGTAAGGAAGGGGTTCAAGTTTAACTTCACAACTATATTCATTTTCCATTCTGTATTTAAGGACGTCGAACTGAAGCGTTCCTACGACTCCTACAATAATTTCGGACATTTCCAAATTATAATCCTGAAAAATCTGAATTGCACCTTCCTGAGCAATCTGAGTTACACCTTTCATAAACTGTTTACGTTTCATTGAATCAAGTGCTACCAGTCTGCAAAAATGCTCCGGTGCAAATGTAGGAATGCCTTCATAGGCAAACTTCTTTCCCGGCATGCATATAGTATCACCAATTGAGAAAATTCCCGGATCAAATACACCTATAACGTCTCCTGCGTATGCCTCGTCAATTACCTTTCTATCCTGAGCCATAATCTGCTGTGGTCTTGACAGTTTCATTTTCTTTCCACTTTGAACGTGATACACATCCTTTGTAGCATCAAATTTTCCTGAACACACTCTAAGAAATGCAATTCTATCATGATGCGCCTTGTTCATGTTTGCCTGAATTTTAAATACAAATGCTGAGAATGGCTCCGTTATAGGATCAATCAACCCCTGATCTGACATTCTTGGAAGTGGTGATTCCGTCATTTTAAGGAAATGCTCCAAAAATGTTTCTATACCAAAGGTTGTTAACGCTGAACCGAAAAATGCCGGTGACAATTCTCCTTTATCAACCAATTCCTGATCAAAAGGTTCACTTGCCCCATCCAGCAGTTCCGAATCATCCAGAAGCTGACTATATAATTCTTCTCCAATTTCTTCTTTAAACTTTTCATCATCTAAATCATAAGTAGTTTCTGTTGCGCTTTTTGCTCCACCTACTGAAACAGCCTTAAACATTGATATTTTTTTCGTATCTCTGTCATACACTCCCTTAAAGCGCTTACCTGAACCTATCGGCCAATTAATAGGACAGGTTTTGATTCCCAATACCTCTTCAATTTCTTCAAGAAGTTCATATGGGTCTCTTGCCTCTAAATCCATCTTATTTATAAATGTAAAAATTGGTATATGTCTCATAACACAAACCTTAAAAAGTTTGATTGTCTGAGCCTCAACACCTTTCGATGCATCAATAACCATTACCGCTGAGTCTGCTGCCATTAATGTTCTGTATGTGTCCTCAGAGAAGTCCTGATGCCCCGGTGTATCCAGAATATTAATGCAGTATCCTTCATAGTTAAACTGTAATGCCGATGATGTAACTGAAATACCTCTTTCCTTTTCAATTCCCATCCAGTCAGATACTGCATATTTTGAATTTGCCTTTCCTTTTACTGAACCTGCAGTATTAATTGCTCCACCGTATAACAGAAACTTTTCCGTCAGTGTAGTCTTACCTGCATCGGGGTGTGAAATGATAGCAAATGTTCGTCTGTTTTCTATTTCTTTTTTTAAATTCTCTTCCATTATAATCTCCATTAAATATCAATTAGAATAATTATTATATTATGTCATTTGATTTTTTTCAAAGTTTAACATCTTACTTTAAACCACTGACCTATTATAAACAATTATCCTGTTTTTAACAAGCCAAACAGCCTTCTTCCTGTTTCTTTGTGTTATATACCCATAGTTGATTTTTATTTTTTCTATTTAATATGATATAATACAGAAAATGTTTTCGCTTTTTATTATTGATATAAATTTAATACTTATCGTTTTTCACAAATTAAGAAGGGGGATTCCATATGACATACGAATATTCAGTTTTAGAAATGATTATTTATTCTTTACTAAATTTTGTTCCATATGCTTTTGTTGCTATTTATCCTTTTAGAAGCAGATTAAGATTTTCAAAGAAAATAACGGTTTCACTATTTATAGCCGTATCTGTTGTTCAGATTATTATGGGGTTAATTGCAGGATTTGTTGTAGAAGGCTCCACTTCTATTATTTCCATCATTAGCACTGTCATATATGTTCTCTTTTACTTTTTATGTATAAAAGAAAAAATAGGTAAGCTATTATTTATTTTACTGATGTTATCAAATATTTCAAACCTTGTTGTGTCTATGGCTAAATGCCTTGAAAATCTGGTTTTCCCTGATTTAGCTCCGCAAATTTATCGCTGGTCATTTTCTCTTGCTACAATTTTTGTACAGATAATAATATTAGTTCCAATATTTTTATTTATTACCAAAATTTTCAGCGAATTACTATTGCAACAGGACCAAAACTTTTTATGGCATTTTTTGTGGCTTATACCATCAACTTTCTACCTTATCTGGTACTACAATATATACTTCAATTCCCCTTTGTCTTCTTTGGAAATTGCTCTTAGTGTAAAACATACAGCAATATCATTTTTTATTAATCTTGGAGCTGTTTTAATTTACCACGTTATTGCAATGATGCTTTCCGAAAACAGAAAAAATATTCAATTGGAAAATGCTAACCACAGTTTACAAATGGAAACTCTTCAATATCAGACCATTCAGGACAAAATTGAAGAAACCCGAAAAGCCCGTCACGATTTCAGACATCATACGGCGGTAATAAACAGTTTTATAGAACATAATGACTTTGACAGTTTAAAAGAATATTTCAATTCTTTTGTACATACACTTCCAAGTGATTCTCCGCTAAAATTTAGCGATAACACTGTTATTAACATTTTAACTTCTCATTTTTATGAAATGGCAATCAATAATAACATTAAATTTAATGCAGAGATTAATATTCCTAAATCATTACCAATTAAGGAAATTGACCTTACGGTTATACTTGGAAATCTTTTGGAAAATGCAGTAACTGCCTGTATGACCCAGACTAGCTCTCCAAAGGAAATACAGATGCACTGCACACTTGAAAATGAATGCTTTATTCTTATAATCGACAACACCTTTGACAACGTCATCCGAAAAAATTCTGATGGGCAATATCTCTCAACCAAGCATGCCGGAACCGGCATAGGCATTGAGTCTGTTTCTCAAATTATTGAAAGGTATAACGGAATATTTAAAGTCGAACAGAAAAACAATATGTTCTGCGTATCGGTTATGATACAGCTATCATAAATGCTTATGCTACCTTTCGGCTTCATTTTTCTCTATAATATTATGCAATAAAGAAACAGCCTTCTGACAAATACTTGTCAAAAGGCTGCACTTATTTCTTTTTATAATTCAATTGCCCGCAACCAGGCTTAAATCACATGATTCCTCCGTTCTTACAAATTCGAGTATCCCATTAGAGACTCATCTACTTCTCTTGCGCAATCTCTTCCTTCCCTGATTGCCCAAACTACCAATGACTGGCCTCTATGAACATCTCCTGCAGTAAATACATTTGGAATGCTTGTAGCATGCTTTCCGGGCATTGTTGCAATGTTTGTTCTAGGGTCTGTATCTACCTTAAATGCCTTTGTAACATAACTTTCACTTCCAAGGAAACCTGCTGCAATAAGAACTAACTGGCAGTCAACTTCATATTCTGAACCCTTGACTTCAACCATATTAAGACGTCCTGTTTTCTCATCTTTTTTTGCTTCCAGCTTAACAAGAATTAACTTTGTAAGGTTTCCATTTTTGTCCTTTACAAACTCCTTAACAGTAGTCTGATATACTCTTGGATCTTTTCCAAAGACTTCTATAGCCTCTTCCTGACCGTAATCTGTCTTACAGATTCTAGGCCATTCAGGCCATGGATTGCTTTCTAATCTTTCATCCGGTGCCTTTGGCATCATTTCAAGCTGTAATACACTTTTTGCACCATGCCTTATAGCTGTACCTACACAATCATTTCCTGTGTCACCACCACCTATAACTACAACATCCTTGTCCTTTGCTGAAACAAAAGTTCCATCAACTAATTTTCCGTCATTATCAAGAAGACTTTTTGTTGTTGATTTAAGGAAATCTACTGCAAAGTAAATGCCCTTTGCATCACGTCCTGTAGCTTTAATGTCTCTTGCATTTCTTGAGCCACAGGCAAGAACAACTCTGTCGTATTGCTTCAAAATTTCTGAAGCTTTAATGTCTTTTCCAACGTTAACTCCTGTAACAAACTTTACTCCTTCTTCTTTCATTATATTGACTTTTCTGTCAATAATCTGCTTTTCCAATTTCATATTTGGAATTCCATACATAAGGAGTCCGCCAACTCTATCATCTCTTTCATATACCGTAACACTATGTCCACGTTTATTAAGCTGATCTGCTGTTGCAAGTCCTGCAGGACCTGAACCAATAACAGCTACCGTTTTTCCTGTTCTTACTGCCGGTGCTTTTGCTTTTGCATATCCTTTTTCGTATGCATTTTCAATAATCAGATGTTCATTAGCCCTGACAGATACCGGGTCTCCATTTAATCCACAGGTACATGCTTTTTCGCACAATGCCGGGCAGACACGTGAAGTAAATTCCGGAAAGTTATTTGTCTTATGAAGTCTGTTGTATGCCTGTTCCATTGTTCCCATATATAATAAGTCATTCCATTCAGGTATGAGGTTGTTAAGGGGACATCCTGAAACCATGCCTGACAAAACCTGTCCATTTTGGCAGAATGGAACTCCACAGTCCATACATCTTGCAGCCTGACATTTTTGTTTTTCAGGAGACAATGGCTCATGGAATTCATTAAAATTTTTAATTCTTGCTTTTACGGAAGTTGCTTTCGCATCTTCTCTTTCATATTCTAAAAATCCTGTTGGTTTTCCCATCTTTTCGTCCTCCTATCTTGTTGCCTCATAAAATGCTTCTATCTGTGCCTGTTCAGGGTTAAGACCCTTTTCCTCCATCTTTGCAATAGATTCAAGCATTCTCTTATAATCATAAGGAATTATCTTCTTAAATTTAGGCAGATACTCTTCAAAGTTGTCTAATATTTCCTTACCCTTTACGGAATTTGTATACTTAACGTGGTCTTCAATCATTCCCTTAAGTTCCAAAACATCATATTTATTTGATAATTCTTCCGTTGATACAAGTGACTTATTTGTCTTTCTGTAAAGATCATTATTTTCATCAAGTACATAAGCAACCCCACCACTCATACCTGCTGCAAAGTTCTTTCCAACTTTTCCGATTACGGCAACACGACCACCTGTCATATATTCACATCCATGATCTCCAACACCTTCCACAACTGCAATTGCACCGGAGTTTCTTACACAGAATCTTTCACCTGCAACACCGTTAATATATGCTTTACCACTTGTAGCACCATAGAAAGCAACATTACCGATAATAATATTTTCATCCTGTTTAAACTTAGACTCTTTTGGCGGCTTAACGATTATCTTACCACCTGACAAACCTTTTCCAAGGTAATCATTACTGTCACCTGTAAGTTCTATTGTCATACCATTTGGAATAAATGCACCCATACTCTGTCCACCTGCACCATAGCACTTAACGGTGTACATATCATCTTCCAATGTATCATTATATCTCTTTGTTATTTCAGAGCCAAATATTGTTCCGAAGGAACGGTCAATATTGGTTACATTAACTTCCACGGAAGCAGCTTTTCTTTCATCAAGGGCTTTGCCCATCTTTGGAAGAAGAACTGTCATGTCCTTAGTATCAGCAAGTTTGAAATCATATACATTTTTTCCTGTATAATTAACTCTGTCTGAAGCAAAATCTGTATTTAAAATTTTTGCCAAATCTACTTCTGCTGCCTTTTTGCTGCTTACACCTTCCTTTACTTTAAGTAAATCAGCACGTCCAATTAACTCATCTAAAGTTCTGACTCCAAGTTTTGCCATATATTCACGAAGTTCCTGTGCAATAAATTTCATAAAATTTACTACATATTCTGGTTTCCCTTTAAATCTCTTACGAAGTTCAGGGTTCTGAGTTGCCACACCTACAGGACATGTATCAAGGTTGCAGACTCTCATCATTACGCAACCCATTGTTACCAGAGGTGCTGTAGCAAAACCATATTCTTCTGCACCAAGCATAGCTGCAATTGCTACGTCCCTACCGCTCATTAATTTTCCATCTGTCTCTACGACAACTTTATTTCTAAGTCCGTTTGCAATCAAAGTCTGATGTGCTTCTGCAAGACCTAATTCCCAAGGAAGTCCTGCATTATAAATTGAATTTTCAGGGGCAGCTCCGGTACCACCGTCAAATCCTGAAACAAGTATTACCTGTGCACCTGCCTTTGCAACACCTGCTGCTACAGTTCCTACACCTGCTTCTGATACAAGCTTAACCGAAATTCTTGCATCTTTATTGGCATTTTTCAAATCATAAATCAACTGTGCCAAATCCTCAATTGAATAAATATCATGATGAGGCGGTGGTGATATAAGACTTACACCCGGCGTTGAATATCTTGTTTTTGCAACCCAAGGATAAACTTTCTTTCCCGGAAGGTGTCCGCCTTCCCCCGGCTTTGCACCCTGTGCCATCTTTATCTGAATTTCCTCGGCACTTACCAGATATCTTGATGTAACACCAAAACGTCCTGATGCAACCTGCTTGATTTTTGAACATTTATTTAGGCCATCTTCACCAATGGTTAATCTTTCAACTGATTCTCCACCTTCACCTGAATTTGAACGTCCACCAATCATGTTCATGGCTATTGCCATTGTTTCATGAGCTTCCTGTGAAATTGAACCATAAGACATGGCTCCTGTCTTAAATCTCTTCATTATTGATTCAATAGGTTCAACTTCATCAATTGATATACCACCATTTTCAGGATAATTGAAATCCATAAGTCCACGAAGATGGAATGGTGCCATTTCTTCATCAATCATATGGGTATACTGCTTAAACAGATCATAATTTTCTGTCCATGTAGCCTGCTGCAATGTATGAATTGTTGCCGGATTATATTTATGCTTTTCTTTACCGCTTCTTAGTTTATGTTCACCATTACTCTCAAGAGTTAAGTCAACATCAAGTCCCAACGGATCAAATGCCTTTGAATGAAGATCCTCAACACTGTCTTCAATATCTTTCATTGTAATACCCTCAACTCTGCTGACAGTGCCTGTGAAATATTTATCTATTACTTCCCTGCTAATTCCAATTGCTTCAAAAATCTGTGAGCCCTGATATGACTGGATTGTTGAAATACCCATCTTAGATGCAATCTTAACAATTCCTCCAAGAATAGCTCTGTTATAATCATCAATAGCAGCATAAGGATCTTTATTTATCATTCCCTCGTCAACCATCTGCTTGATTGTTTCATGGGCCAGGTAAGGGTTAATTGCGCTGGCACCATAACCAAGTAGAGTTGCGAAATGATGAACTTCCCTAGGCTCACCACTCTCTAAAACAAGTGAAAGAGTAGTTCTTTTCTTTGTTTTAACCAGATACTGATGTACTGCTGAAACTGCCAGCAAAGACGGAATCTGCACATGGTACTCATCCACTCCCCTATCGGAAAGAATAATAATATTTGCACCATCCTTATGTGCTTTATCTACATCTACAAATACCTGTTCGATTGCTTTCTCAATATCAATTCCCTTGTAATATACAATAGGAACTACTGCAGATTTAAAGCCCGGCATATTAATATTCTTAAGTTTTAAAATATCTGTATTAGTAAGAATAGGATGTCTTATTTTAAGTACATTACAATTCTGTGGCTGTTCCTCAAGAATATTACCATCCTTTCCAATATAAACAGAAGTTGATGTTACAATTTCTTCTCTTATTGCATCAATTGGAGGATTTGTTACCTGTGCAAATAACTGTTTAAAGTAATTAAATAACGGATGATTTCTTTCGCTCAATACAGCAAGTGGTGTATCCTTGCCCATTGCCTTTGTGGCTTCCACTCCATTATTTGCCATTGGAATAATTCTCTTTAAATCTTCAAAAGTATATCCAAAGTTTTTCTGTAATCTCTGTCTTTCCTCTTTTGTAAATGTTTCTACCTTTACATTAGGAATATTTATGTCTTTTAAATAAACAAGATTATTGTTCAACCATTCACCGTATGGTTTTCTTGCTGCATAACTTTCTTTTAGTTCGTCATCATCAATTAATTTTCCCTTAACCGTATCAACCAAAAGCATTCTTCCCGGACGAAGACGTTCCTTTACAAGTATCTTTGCAGGGTCAATGTCAAGAACGCCTACTTCAGATGAAAGAATTAACTGGTCGTCATCTGTAATATAATATCTTGAAGGACGAAGACCGTTTCTGTCCAAAATAGCTCCCATATAATCACCATCTGAAAACAGAATTGATGCAGGTCCATCCCATGGTTCCATCATTGTTGCATAGTACTGGTAGAAATCCCTCTTTGACTGGCTGATTGTATCATTTTTTTCCCATGGTTCAGGAATACACATCATAACAGCTAATGGAAGTTCCACTCCATTCATTACAAGAAATTCCAATGTATTATCAAGCATTGCTGAATCCGAACCGTTAACATCAACAACCGGCATTACTTTCTGTAATGAATTTCTCATATATTCACTGCTCATTGATTCTTCTCTTGCCAACATGTTGTCTGCGTTCCCACGAATTGTATTAATCTCACCATTATGAACAATAAATCTGTTTGGATGAGCTCTTCTCCAGCTAGGCTGCGTATTCGTAGAAAATCTCGAATGCACCAATGCAATAGCAGATTCATAATTTTTATCCATCAAATCCTCAAAAAAAGGTCCTAGCTGATTAACAAGAAACATTCCTTTGTATACTATTGTTCTGCTGGACATTGAAACTGTATAAGATCCTGCATTACTATGTGAAAAAACTCTTCTTACTATATAAAGTTTTCTATCAAACGACAGTCCCTTTTCTACATCTTCAGGCTTTTTAATAAAACACTGCATAATACATGGCATACATTCTAAAGCTTTGCTTCCCAAGACTTCCGGATGTACAGGAACTTTTCTCCAACCTAAAAATTCTAATCCTTCCTTTTCAGTTATTATTTCAAGCATCTTCATTTCTCGGTTACGCTTCAAATCATCCTGAGGCATAAAGAACATTCCTACACCATATTCACGTTCTCCGCCAATGTCAAATCCCAACGGTTTTGTAACTTTCTTAAAGAATTTATGTGATACCTGTAGCATAATTCCTACACCATCACCGGTTTTGCCCTCAGCATCTTTTCCTGCTCTATGCTCAAGATTTTCAACAATCTTAAGAGCATCTTCTACGGTTTTGTGGCTTTTCTTTCCCTTAATATTAACAACTGCACCTATACCACAGTTATCGTGTTCGAAACGTGGATTGTATAATCCATCTTCTTCAGCCTTTTTGAATAATACATTTTGGTCCATGGCTATCCTCCTTAAAAAGTAAAAAGAGCACAAAAGGACCTGCGAATCACCACAGCACGCCTTTGTACTCTCTTCTAGTGTCTAATTAATTTTATAAACTATTTTGATGTTTTTGTCAAATAAAATTAAGTTTGTTTGCTATATTTTTTATTTTTTTAACTTTACTCTCCTAGGAAGTCCTTAATTTTCTTACTTCTTACAGGATTTCTTAATTTTCTTAATGCTTTTGCTTCGATCTGTCTGATACGTTCTCTTGTTACACAGAAAATCTTTCCTACTTCTTCAAGAGTTCTTGGATGACCGTCTCTAAGACCAAATCTTAATATGATAACTTCTCTTTCACGGTCTTTTAAATCCTGTAACAATACATCAATATGTTCCCTAAGCATAACAGATTCAATGTTAGCCTCCGGTGTAACAGTATTGTTGTCGGCAACAAAATCTCCCAGATTTGAATCGTCCTCTTCACCAATCGGAGTTTCCAAAGATGCCGGTTCTCTTGCAATCTGCATTATTTCCAGAACCTTTTCTTCTGTCATATCCAAATGATCTGCCAACTCTTTTGTGGATGGCTCATATCCCAATTCTAATGTAAGCTTACGCTGCATTTTAGACATCCTATTTATAGTTTCTACCATATGAACAGGTACACGAATTGTCCTTGCATGGTCAGCTAAAGCTCTTGTAACCGACTGTCTAATCCACCATGTAGCATATGTACTTAACTTATACCCCTTTGTATAATCGAATTTTTCTACACCTTTAATAAGTCCAAGATTTCCCTCCTGAACTAAATCAAGAAAACTCATTCCACGTCCTGTGTATCTTTTTGCAATACTAACTACAAGACGTAAGTTTGCCTCTATTAACTTTTCTTTTGCGACAGGATCACCTTCACTTTTTTTCTTTGCAAGTTCAAGTTCCTCTTCCGCTGTCAACAAAGCCACTGTACCAATCTCTTTCAAGTACATTCTAACAGGATCTTCTGTTCCTACACCCTCGAGCAAATCTACAGCATCCAATTCTACTGTTTCTTCTTCATCATTACTAAAATTCTCGTCTGCAGGTTCCAGCAAATCATCTTCATCCTCTGCTACAGAAGCCAGCTCTTCATCAGTAGGATCTTCTACATCAGTAATGAGACTTACGCTCATTTCTACCATTTCTTCTTCCTCCGGAGCTTCTCCTTTTACTTCTGCCTCTGTACTTTCAGATTCTGCATTGTCACCGATTTCGACTTTTATTTTCTTTTCAAGCAGTTTTTCTACTACAGATGCTTCCTGCTTTGCAGTAAGATTAACATCTGCGAAGAAATCTTTCACTTCCTTTATAGTCAATCGGTCGTCTTTGTCATGACCAAGTTCAACTAGTTCTTCAATTTTTTGATTAAATTCTTGTTGTTTCAATACAGTATCCTTTCTATTAAACCGAAACTATTTTTCTCGTTAAAGTATCTGTCGGTCCAAGATATATTATACACAAAAAATAGTCGATGTAAACCGACTATTTCTTATTTTACAACTTTTTGTTGAATTTTACCACATTTTATCCTTTTTTATTTTAAATCTCATTTTTTCTATGTTTATATCCATAAGGATTAACATGAACAGTACAATGTTTTACCTCTGGAAATTTTTCTTCTATTACATCATGAACGTCCTCTGCAATATGATGAGATTCACTAAGTAGAAGATTACCATCTGCACTTATCTCAATATCCACATAAATCTTTGTGCCAAACATCCTGGTTTTAATTAAGTCAAGTCCCATGACACCATCTACAGCAAGAACCTGTTTCTCCATTTCTTCTTCTATTTCATCATCACATGCCTTGTCAATCATCTTATCTACAGCCTCTTTTGAAATATCAATTGCAACCTTTATAATTAACGCTCCGATAATACCTGCCATAATGGGATCCAATAATTTTAATCCCAACATTGCTCCACCAATACCAATCAAACTTCCAACAGAGGAAAGTGCATCTGAACGGTGATGCCATGCTTCCGCTTTCAATGCATCTGAATTAATTTTTTTAGCATTTATTTTTGTATACCAATACATTGCTTCTTTAGTCACAATAGAAACAATGGCTGCTATTAATGCTATAACACCCGGAGTACTTATATGCTCTCCGGTAGCAATTTTCTTTACTCCCTCATATATAAGAAAAACTCCTGTACACAGAAGAATTGCCCCTAAAGCTAAAGATGCAAGGCATTCTATTTTGTCATGTCCATACTGATGTTCATGATCTTCTTTCTTTTTAGCAATTTTCACACCAATTATTACTATAACGGAACCAACAACATCTGATAAAGAATGTATTGCATCAGAAAGCATTGCCATTGATTGTCCTATAATACCTGCTGCCAGTTTCAATAAACTTAAGGTAACATTCACTACAATGCTCACAGTGGATACCTTTACTGCAGTTTTCACTACTTCCTCATCATTCATAATCTATCTCCTACTATTATTTTTCTAAATCATCTGGTGAAACTACAGGTGACCATCCGTCATCTACACTACCATCTTTTTTCGTTGCCACTTCGCCATTTTTTTCTGTTCTGGATTCATTTTCATTTGCATCCTCAATTACCTGAACCTTCTTCCAGTAATCATCATCTTTTTTCTTTTTAGATTTTTTGCCGGTAGTTTCTATATCATCAGGTTTAACATCCACATCCTTTGATGTAGTAATATCCTCTGCCATTGTTGTTATGTTATTTACTGTTTTCTCTTCTTTGGTTGTTGTATTATCACTTGTTTTATGAGCCTTTCCCATTTCTACTGCCATCACTATTACCAGAGCAATTACCACTACTATTGTAATACTTGCCATTAATATTTTTTTATTTTTATTCATCACATACCTCTTTCCAAGTCGTAAATGACTTTAGCTATTGCGTTTTCTGTATTAGATACTGTTATTTTGTCTGCCACTTTTTTTACTGATTCAATTGCATTACTAACAGCATAACCTATATCAGAGCATTCCAATAATGTTATATCATTTTCGTAATCTCCTATACCAATAGTTGTATGTATATTGGTCTCTAAATGTTCCTTTAAATATTGAACTGCAATTCCTTTTCCACTATTAATACTCTGTATTTCAAGCCCATTAGGCCAACTTGTATCGAACCTGAATCTGTCACCGAATTTTTCCCTGAAACTTTTCTGAATAACAGGAGTCATATCTTCCGACTGGACTATAACCATTTTTAACATTTCCCCATTAAAGGATTCAAATGCCTTTTTCAGACTTCCATCTCCGGGGGTATTTTCTAACGGTTTATACCCAAAGCCAAAGAACTCCTGATTTTCATTTATTCCATTTAGCCAGTAGTCCCATCCCTTAGGAAAATTGCTATGTGCATATGACAATACCTCATAACAATCCCACTTGTCCATAGGCCACTTTTCTATAAGTTTGTTATTCTTTTCATCATAAATGATAGCGCCATTTACCGAAACCATCGGTGCATTTATCTTAAATCGGTCTTCAAATAATTTTGCATGGTCGGGAAATCTCCCTGTTGCCAGTGTAAATAATCCGCCCTCATTTTGAAAATATTTAATTGCCTCTGCATTCACATCTGATACCTTTCCCGGTTCATATGTTAATGTTCCGTCACAATCCGTACAGATGAGATATCCTGAAAATTTCCCCATATTTTATCTCCTTATAATCAAGTCAATTCTACACTAATATATATTTTTTTTCAACGTTTCATAAAAGTTTTAAATACGTAAAAACCCATATTCAGGCAGCTATTACCACCTGAATATGGGTTTATTATAATCGGTTAATTATTTAAATTTAACTTTCTTTGGTTTCGACCACTTAAAAGCTCCCACAGCCTTTACTCTTACATAGAGTTTTCTGTTTTTCTTAAGTTTCTTATTCTTAAAGTTTACAGTCACTTTATTAACCGTCTTTTTAATAAGTACTTTCTTAAACCTCTTTGTCTTGGAAATCTGTATCCGGTACTTTGTAGCACCTTTGATTTTCTTAAATGATATGTTTATCTTTGTTGCCGCTTTTTTCTTTATTACAGCTTTCTTCACTTTTGTTCTTCCAAGTTTTACTGAAGGCTTAACTGTCGTTTTCTTAACCCCCTGTGCCTTTGTCGTTGACTGCACAGTTGATACACCATCCTGCTTTGCAGTAGTTTCCGTAGGTTTTTCTGTTGGCTTTTCTGTTGGCTTTTCTGTTGGCTTTTCTGTAGGTTTTTCAACTACTTTTCCTGTAATTTTAACTTTTCCACTTACGCCTTCTGATTCCTTGTTATTATATACAGCAGTAACCTTTACCGTAACTCTTCCTGCGCCAATTTCCTCAATAGTATACATACCTGCCTTTACTTCTGATAATTTCTTTTCGCCATCTACATATACATTATAGGTCTGTTCTTTTGTCTTATCTGCATCATTAAATGATACCATAAGAACATTATACTTTGGATTTCCTAATGCTAATCCTGTAGCCTCAGTTGGAAGTTTCGGATCCGGTGTTTCAACTTCACCTTCGTAATCTGAAATGTCCGGTGCTTCTGTTGGTTCTCCATATTTGATAATTATATATACATTTTTACCATTGCTTTGCAACTTAACAGTATTATAAGCATCCTTATTCAAAGTATTTGGATTGAACTTGTAAACACCACCATATACATTTCCGGCTGTCTCATTCTTATTAAGGTAACCCTTAGTATTGTCTTTATTATACACGCCGCTATATTCAACATAGAATGTGTTTCCGGCATCCAGCAATTTTACTGCTATGCCAAAATCATCCTGTAAAATATAGTATGAAATATCAAGTCCACCACTTGTTCCTAACTTTGTATATTTACTACTATCTTCTGCAGGTGTTGTTGGTTTTTCCGTATATACATCATAATACAGTTTAAGAACCAGTGAACCATCTTCACTTACTACGTCCTTTTCTACTGTTCCTTCTGTCTGAAGGTTTACTTTATAACCTGCAAATGTTTTAGGTTCTGCGATAACTTCATTTCCGACCTTTGCAACCTTTGTGTCAGTCTGGAATAATACATAACCGCCATTTCCGTCAGACACATAATGTTCAACCTTGTATGTGGATTTGCCAACAGGTTGATCTGTTGAATCTGACATTGTTGTCATTTCATGTGGTTTTGCCACTGCTGTTGTTCCATCAGAAAATGTAACTGTCTTTTCAGTATCTTCTGTATTGTAAACAACATATGTCCGTTCGTCATCTTCGTTTTTGAAGACGCTGCTAAGTGCTGTATCACTAGTTACTGATAAATCAGGTGTTCCTGCTTTCTGAAGAGACATAATGTAATGGAATGCATGAGCTTTTGATTCTCCTGCTTCCGGATCACATTCCGTATCAAAGTACTTTTCTGCCTTTTCAGGATCTGCAATTGCTAAATATTCACTCCATATTTCATTCCAGCGTTTCTCGTTCTTATCATCACCTGTGTAACTCTTTTCGTTATCATTTGCAGTCTTCCAGTTATTTATTATATAGTCTTTGTTAGCTGCATAATAGAATGATGCTGATGTCATAGGGAGAATGTTAATTCCCTGTATCTGCAATGGTTCTGCCGTCCACCATGTTGCATATGTATACTTACCACCCCAAATCATAGATGCCTGTATGTATTTAGGAAGTGATGAGTCTACCGTTGATGTCTGCTTATATGTTGAATCTAATACATCTCCATCTATATCAAACCAATAATTATATATTGAGGAAATTTCTGTTTCATACAGATATATTCCAAGTTCTGTTAATTTTTCGTTATTAGTTGCCTGTCCATAAAGTATTAATGCTGCCCATGCGTTTGTTGCCTCTGAACTTGATTCCTGATTGTTTCCATCTGCAAAGTTCGCATGACCTGATGCCCATGAATGACCTTCCCATGTTGAAAAATATCTAAGGAACGGATACCTGGAATCCGGTGTATTCTGTGTATCTGTTGCAATATCACCAATTAATTCATTAATAATATTTCCGTATTTTTTTGCAAAAGACGGATTTCTTAATGTAACCTGAGCTGCTGCCTGAATGAAATATCCATAATGGAAATGATGATCGGTCATACCGTCTACTGTATAATAAGCCTGTGGAAATCCAAAAAGGCTTCCTACTTCTTTATCGTAATAAAAATATTTCTCATCATCCTCACCTGTCCATGTAAACCAATCTTCAAGTTCTGCTTCAAGACCTTTTAATAATTTGTCTGCATCTTCAGTATCTCCACATGCTTCTGCAGCTTCCATAACCTGAATAGCCCTGTTCATTTTCTTGCCTGTATCGTATGTGTTTACACTATAATCCTCTTTTGTAACTGCTGTATCTGAAGGACCATAGTCTGTCATAAAATCTTCAACATAACCTTTTAATGTTGAGTTGTCATATGAATCAATTCCCGGCATTGAAGGCAAAATTCCCGTATACTTCAAAGTTGTTGTGTATTTATCACCTTCAAGGTATTTCATGTTGCCTCTTATAGTTCTGGCAACATTGTCAAGGAAAGTATATCCACTCATATTTTTGTACTGATGTGGTAATATACCCATTATCGTTCCATCTTTTTTACTTTCAGCCTTTTTATCAAATTCATACTTGTATTCTGTTGTAATTGTGCTTGTAGTTTTATCATATGTAAATGATGTGCTTGTGTCTGTTATAAAGTTGTATGCATAATCCTGATATTTTTCAGCGATTTTCTTTGCTGCATCATCATTCTGATCCATCGACTCACATAACCATGAGAATGTGTAGTATGTTCTATCACTTGGAAGGTCAAATATTAATTGACCAATTCCATTTACGCCGGAGTTACCCGCCTGACTAACAGTCGTACCTTCCGGAAGATATAATGCATAATAATCATATTGGCTATATCCTGTAACCTGATCCTGATTATCAAAAGTTCTAAGCACCAGCATTGTTGAATCTTCTATACTGCTTCCATTGTAGTATGATATGGCACTTGGAAGTGTTGTTCTCTTCCTTAAAAGATTTGCTTTAGTTGAACCTGTAAGTTCTACAAATGTAAAAGGACTTCCCTGAGTCATAATGACCTTCATATATGTGGAAGGATCACCTGACTTTTCCATTACTATATCCGTAGACCACTCAGTTACCTTATCTCCCTTACTGCTATCAAATATATAATCCGTTCCCAAATTAAAATCAGTAAGAGATCCATCCTCCGGCTGTTGCTGTAACAATGTTGTATCAATTCTCACTGTACTTGGCTTTGTTACAAAAATACCTCCTGCATTTGGTCTATATGACAAAGGAATTGCATATAAGCTGTTTCCAAACTTACTGTTAGAATACTGCCACATAGTTGATGTTGCAAATCCACCAATATCCAATGCTCCGGTATTGGCATCATAATTGTCTGTAGTCCATCTTGTCACACCTTTGTTTGCTCTTGTTGGAAGTTTCTCCAATAACATTGCATTTGTTTGAACAACATCCTTTGAGCCATCCCAATAAGACCATGTTCCTGTTACTTTGTCGGCTAAATTGCCTTTAGTTTCCACATCATCAGCCTTTACATCTGTTTTTGTGTTGCCCATATACGGACCGGCAAACACCATAGCCAACGACAATACCACTGCAACCCACTTTTTTAATTTTCCGTTCATTTTACTTTCCTCCTTTTTTAAGATTGCACCGTTGCCTTTTCATATTCTCTTATAACTAATCTACTATTTCTCCGCTTCTTTTTAAAGTACACTTTTTTCTGTTAGGTTTGTATTTTTTATTTTTGTAATTTCCATGTACGTTTTTTCAGCCACTGTTTTTCTTCTTCGTTAAGGTATGGAGATATGTTTTCCCATACTTTTTTATGGTAATTATTTAAATAATCAATTTCCTCTTCTGTCATTAAAGAAATGTCAATTCCTTCTAAATCAAATGGTACCATTGTCAATGTATCAAATCCCATAAACTGTCCATATTCATTCAATAATTCCTTTTTGCACAACAATAGATTTTCGTGCCTTATGCCAAATTTACCTTCTTTATATACTCCCGGCTCATCTGACACTATCATTCCTTCCTCCAGCTTTGTTGTGTTTTTACTGTTTCTGCTTATATTTTGTGGTCCTTCGTGAACTCCAAGAATATATCCTACACCATGACCGGTTCCATGATTAAAATCCATCTCTTTTTCCCAAAGGGGTCTTCTTGCTATACAGTCAACGTTGGTGCCTGTTGTTCCATATTTAAATTTTGTATTTGCAAGATTAAGATTACCCTTTAAAACAATTGTAAATGCCTCTCTCTCTTCCTGTGTTAATTCTCCAAGTACTACTGTCCTTGTAATATCCGTTGTTCCATCATTATAATGTGCTCCCGTGTCAATAAGACACAATCCCTTGCTTTTCATGATTACATTACTTTCTTCTGTTGCCGAATAATGTATAATAGCTCCATGCTCTCCATAACCGAATATAGGTGCAAAACTCTGGTCTAAAAAACCTTCCTGCTGTGCTCTGAATTCCACAAGCTTCCCTGCTGCACTTATTTCTGACACATTTCCCAAAGGTACATTTTTCTTCAACCAGTAAATGAATTTACACATTGCCACACCATCTTTAATGTGAGCCCCTTTTATGTTTTCTACTTCAACCGGATTCTTCATTGCTTTCATTAAGGCTATGGGACTTTCTCTATTAATAATAGTTGCATTTTTATTTATTGAATCATATAAATTATAATTTATACTGCTACTGTCATATAAAACTTTTTCTTTATCTGATATTTCATCTGCTAACTTATATATTTCCTCATACTCTGCAATTTCAATTCCATCCTCTTTTAGTTCATCCTTTATTTTTTCTGAGACGACTTCTCTGTGAATGCATAGTATTGCCATACCTTCTCTTATTATCATGTATGACAAAAACACAGGTGTGTAAGCTATATCGTTTCCTCTCAGATTTAACAGCCATGCAATTTCATCAAGTGCAGCATCAATAAAAACATCTGCTCCTGCTTCTTCCATTTTTTCTCTTACCTTTTTCATTTTTTCTTTTCTTGAAATGCCTGCGTATTTTATGTCTAACTGCCAAACCGGCTCTTTAGAAATCTTCGGTCTGTTT
>URKY01000034.1 GCA_900548465.1 uncultured Eubacterium sp. | reverse complement strand
ATGCATAAAAATCTCTTGAAATTTACATTTTTATCTGCTATGATAAATAGGATGTTTGTGAAACAGATAAAAAAATATATGCGGCTGTAGTTTAATGGATAAAACGCCGCCCTCCGGAGGCAGTAATGTCAGTTCGATTCTGGTCAGATGCATTATAAAAGACTGCTATTTTGTTGCAAACATTATAGCAGTCTTTTTACTATTTATTCTATTTCTCCGGTCTCCCTTCTATAAATATATACATGATCTGATAATATTTCTACAGGATCTACCTGTTCCTCATTGACCTCTTTAATCAGTCTGTCTATTTCTTCTCTGCTCCAATCTACTCTTGGAATCAGTATAACTTCATGTATTGAGCTTGGAATAATATAAATATCACTTTCATGTTCCATTGCAAACTGTCTTATTACTCCGGGATACGTTATACATGTAGCCCCATTAATTTTTGCCGTGTTTGTAAGAACATACATCTCCATTTCCCTGTCTATTTTAATTTTTTCAATTTCTTCTTTTATCATTCCGCAGACTTCTTCATTTTCTATGTCATTGTAAAAAGTATTTTCCATTACACTTCCCAAACCCTCAGAGCCTTCTTCAACATCTACAATGTCATTTACAATCATATCATAAATTATGTCTTCTATTTTTCTTATTACAGGTGGAAATCTGTTCCATGTGTTTCCAAATGCTATATCCCTTAATCTGTCCGTAGTAATTTTCCATTCTTCCATACATTGATTATGAATAATAGCCGTAGCCTGACTGTTATATTCATCATTTACCAATATATAAAAGACAATAGCCAGATCCTTAAATTTATAATGTGGAATCTGTTTAAGAAGCTGTTGATTTAAATCGTAATTTATCACTTTATAAAATACGTAATCTCTGACTTTTTCAAAATCAGACATATTCATTATATCTAAGTCTGCTTTAAAATCCTCTATACCTTTTTTATATATACAAAATATCTCCTGACATATACTCTCTATCTGTCTGCCGTTTTTATACTGCATATAAAAATTTCTAAGATAAATTGTGGGCGTTGTTTTCTCCTCCTTACGTACAATGCTGATTGCCTTCATCCTTACATTGTTATTTTTCGTTACATTTCGGATAGCAACAACACCATCACAAAATTCTTCACTTATAATTTTTTCTACTCCCCTTTTTACTTCCCTATTAAAGTTGTCGTAATTCATATTCTTCACCTACCAGAACTACAACACGTTACATAAAGAATGTGATTGATACACTTCGATTATATCATCATGACTTATTATTTCAAGTACTATTTGTTTCTTATAGCTTCAATTGGTCTCTTTGATGCAATCTTATAAACCGGTATAAAACTTGCTATAGCTACCACGGCAATACTTATTACAAATAATAATAGGATTTGTCTTATTCCAAAATTAAGAATTGTAATAAGAATTCCTACATTTTTCCTAAACAATGTATTTATGAATATAGTTGCCGCTCCCGATGCAACTGCTGCCAACAGAAAGTTTACAACTGCAATTATAAAACTTTCCGAGAAGAATATCTTAAATACATCATTGCTTCTTGCACCAATGGCTCTAAGGATCCCAATTTCCTGTTTTTTATAAGAAATACTTGTAGCAATAAAGTTTGATAACATAATTGCTGCAAAAACTGCAAATCCTATACCTAAATATAAAAACACTTTCGCAAACACTGCCAATGTCTCATTAACTGTATCTAATTCAAATGTAACTGAGTTCTGTAACTGATATCTTACATTTTTATTCGTTTTGTAGCAGTATTTTACAAGTTTTTCAATATCTGCCCTCTTTGACGGCATTGATGAAACAGCATATATATATTCTCCTGCATCATCATTCCAGTCCTGATTGTAGATATCATCCGGAAGTATATAAATATCCTCATCCGCATCTATTATTCCTACAATTTTCCAGCCATCTTCTTCTTTTTGTGTAGTTGAATTATTTTTAAAGCAGTCCCAGGTAAATGTCGGATTATCCTTTAAATATTTCAGAATTTCCTTTTTGCTCATACTCGTATCTCTGTGAGCAAAACTGTTTGCACTTACAATAACTTCTTTTTTCCCTAACCTTGTTTTTGCCCCATTCACCCATGTGATTTTTGACTTGTCTGCATTGCCAAGTTTTTCAATGGCGTTGGCTGAAACTTCGTATTCATAATCATTAACATAAAAGTCCATGTTGAACTGATCCATTGGAATAGATGTCGACTGACATGCTTTTATTTTTTCAAGATGTCCGCTTCCTACCATTATAACACTGGCAAAACTATAATTGCTTATACTGTCAAGTTCCTGAGATAATGCAAAGTTTGTAAGTCTTTCCGCTGATGACTTGCCTGTAGGATCTTCAATTATTTTCTTATATCTGTCTATGTCTACCTTAGTGTCTATAATTCCCACTACAGTATATTCATTTTTGTTTAACTGTAATTTCTTTCCTATCATATCCCTTGGTGAAGATATCTCAGTCTTATTTCCTTTATTATCCACATAGCCTGCTTTTTCAAAAAGCTTATACATATACTGACTCATTGCCATTTCGTTCTTATCACCCTGTGGCAATCTTCCTGCCACAACATTATACCCCATTTTCTTAAGATCTTTATCTGTGATTTCTGCATAACCGACAAACATCGTCGAATACAGAGACGCCTGTTCATTTTTTGTCAGTTCAACGTTCTTATCATAGTTATTTATAGCAATTGAACCGTCTTTTTCCGGATACACACCTTTAAAATCAAGTCCCGTGTTTTTTGACAATTTTTCAATATCTTCTTTATTCAATTTATAACTTGCTTCATCCCAGTAACCATTTCCGTCATTACTGATATATTTTGATTTACTTACTGATGCATATTTTATATTTGTATCAATAATTGAATTTGTGCACGTTTTTATATGGTTATAGCTTCCGAATGTGTCTGCCAATGCAAACATTGCAAACGCAACAAATGATAAGATAATTGTAATTGCCAGTCTTATTTTTTTATGCTTTAGACTGCTGGCTCCGATTTTAAATGCATTTTTCAGTGGCAGTTTTGACTTAATTAATTTAAAATTATCCTTCTTTATTTGGATTTTTTCCTGATCAGTTGTCACAAAACCTTTGTTTTCCTGACTCTGTACTTTAACCTTTACATCATCTGTTGCTTCGGCTAAATATTTATTAATCATTTCTCTGTCTACTTCTGTAAGATGATATCCTTTACGAATAACCAACTCATCTCTTCCATACTGAATTGCCGAAGATTCATCTTCCCTATTCTCACCGGATCTTTCCACATCAGACATTACCTGACCGTCTGCCAGTTCTATAATTCTGTCTCCATATTCCTGAGCAAATTCCCTGTCGTGGGATACAACAATTACAAGTTTACTTTTTGAGAGTTTTTTCAGAGTGTCAAAGACCTGCTTTCCTGTGTTTGAATCGAGGGCGCCTGTTGGCTCATCTGCCATTATTATCTGAGGATTTTTAACCAACGCTCTTGCAATTGCCACTCTCTGCTTCTGTCCACCTGACAATTCGTTTGGCTTTCTGTCTCCAAATCCTACCAAATCAACCTTTTCAAGAATATCGTTTATTTCCTTATCAGTTGCTTTTCTTCCCTGAAGTTCAATTGCAAGGGCAATATTTGCGCCTACTGAAAATTCTTCCAATATATTGTATTCCTGAAAAATAAAACCAACATATGTGTTTCTATAAGAATCAAAATGATTCTGCTTAAAATCTTTTGAAGAAACTCCTTTTATTATAATTTCTCCATTGTCATATTTATCAAGTCCACCAAGAAGATTCAGTAAAGTTGATTTACCGCTTCCTGACCTTCCTAATAAAAATACCATTCCCTTTTCCGCAAATTTAATTGAAACGCCTTTAAGAGCTTCAACGGCTACACCTTTTTTCGTTTTGTAAACTTTTTTCAAGTTTTTTGTTTCTAACATAAATTTTCTCCTACTCTTTTAATCGTCTATATTAATTGAACTATTTTAATTAATACATTTTGTATTATAATCATTAATACAATTTTGTCAATATATTTTTTTTATTTACATCAGGCAACATAAAAACCCCGGAGATTGTGTCACTACTTACACAATCTCCGGGGTATATATACTCACCATACCAATACATTTATTAGCTATTTTGTTTTCTGATATTTGCTCTCTTTCTAAGTGTAGGATCAAGAATCTTCTTTCTGATTCTAAGACTTTCAGGTGTAATTTCAAGTAATTCATCTGTATCAATATATTCCAGAGCCTGTTCAAGACTAAGTTCCTTCTTTGGTACAAGTCTTAATGCTTCATCAGAACTTGAAGTTCTTGTATTTGACAAATGCTTTGTCTTACATACATTTACTTCAATGTCTTCAGCTCTTCCTGTTTCTCCTACAATCATTCCCGAATAAACTTTTTCACCCGGTCCGATAAATAAAGTTCCACGCTCCTGAGCATTGAAAAGACCATATGTGATAGCTTCACCAGCTTCAAAAGCAATAAGAGATCCCTGTTTTCTGTACTGAATTTCTCCCTTGTATGGACCATATTCATCAAATACAGTGTTCATAATTCCGTTACCCTTTGTGTCTGTCATAAACTGTCCTCTGTATCCGATTAATCCACGGGATGGAATTGAGAATTCCAAACGGGTATATCCGTCATTTGTAGGTGCCATTCCCTGAAGTTCACCTTTTCTGTTACTTAACTTCTGGATAATTGCTCCTGAAAATTCATCAGGAACGTCGATGTAGCAGATTTCCATTGGTTCCAATTTCTTTCCACGTTCATCTTCCTTATAAATAACCTCTGCCTTACTTACGGCAAATTCGTATCCTTCACGTCTCATATTTTCAATCAATACTGATAAATGAAGTTCACCACGGCCTGATACCTTAAAGGCATTCATATCACCGGTTTCTTCAACTCTTAAAGAAACGTCAGTATTTAATTCTCTCATAAGTCTGTCTCTTATATGACGGGAAGTAACAAATTTTCCTTCCTGACCTGCAAGAGGACTGTCATTAACCATAAAATTCATTGAAATTGTAGGTTCTGAAATTTTCTGGAATGGTATTGGCTTTGGATTATCAAGGGAGCAGATCGTATCACCGATACTAATATCAGCAACACCTGAAATAGCAACAATTGATCCTACTGTTGCCTGCTGCACTTCCACTTTATTTAATCCGTCAAATTCATAAAGCTTGCTGATTTTTACTCTCTTTGTATTTTCAGGGTCATGATAGTTTACAAGGGTAACATCCTGATTAACTTTAATTGTTCCGTTGTCAACTTTGCCAACACCGATACGTCCAACATATTCATTATAATCGATAGTACTGATAAGAACCTGTGTATCTGCTTCCGGATCCCCTTCCGGTGCAGGAATATAATCAATGATTGTTTCAAATAACGGTTTCATATCCTCTTCAGGATCATCTAAGTCAAGTTTTGCAAATCCCTGTTTTGCTGAAGCAAAAACAAATGGACATTCCAACTGTTCTTCATTGGCATCTAAGTCAATGAAAAGTTCAAGAATTTCGTCAATAACTTCTGTTGGTCTTGCCTCTGGTCTGTCAATTTTATTTATGCAAACAATTACCGGAAGACTAAGTTCCAATGCTTTTTTAAGAACGAATCTTGTCTGTGGCATTGCTCCCTCGAAAGCATCAACCACAAGAATAACACCATTAACCATTTTAAGTACACGCTCAACTTCTCCACCGAAATCAGCATGGCCCGGTGTATCAATAATGTTAATCTTTGTATTCTTGTAAGTTACAGCAGTATTCTTTGAAAGAATGGTAATTCCACGTTCTCTCTCAATGTCGTTTGAATCCATAACCCTCTCTGCAACTTCCTGATTTTCCCTAAAAACACCGCTCTGCTTTAATAACTCATCTACCAAAGTTGTTTTACCGTGGTCAACGTGGGCTATAATAGCAATGTTTCTTACGTCTTCTCTAATCATTTTTTTCTCCTTTTATTATATCTTTTATCCGCTTTTATAATAAAAATCAGATAAATTTTAATCTTTTTTATAATGACACTTCGAAAAAGCACCCCCACTATATTAGCACAATAATGCTATTTTTCAATGGTTTCCTTATATTCTATGTTTTTTACTTCACTAAATTTTGCTGCCCCACCTGTCAGATCCACTATCTGACTTCTAAACTTTTCAAAATCAGTTTTCTTCATATCTATGTCTAATTTCACATTGGCACCATACTCTTCTGCTGCTTCAATGTTCATCTGTGCCATGACATATTTTATCTTTCCAATGTAATTATAATCAGTTTCCACAGAGACATTCACACCGTCACATACCTTTGCAACAGTGGCATTTTCTATTCCGGCTTTTGATGACTGACCATATGCCCTTACAAGACCTCCGGTTCCAAGAAGCGTTCCACCAAAATACCTTGTCACCACAATAAGGGTGTTATGATAATTGCCATTAATAAGCACTTCAAGTATCGGTTTCCCGGCTGTACCCTGAGGCTCACCGTCATCGCTGAATCTCTGGATTTCATTGTTCTTTCCAACTACAAAAGCATAACAGTTATGCCTTGCATCCCAATATTCTTTTTTTATTTTTTCGATTTGAAGCAGTGCTTCTTCTTCATCCTTAATTGGAAAAACCTGGGCAATAAATCTGGATTTCTTTTCTACGATTTCTCCCTGTCCAAATTTTTCAACAACACAATATTCTTCCATTACACCACCAATAATATAGTTTAATCTTTACAGTAAAAATTCTGACATAACATAATTACTTATATCAACACCTCTGTCCGTCAGTTTTATTCTGCCTTCTTTTCTTTCCAGCAGGTGCTGTTTTTCAAGTTTTTCAATTACCTCTCCATAGACAGCATCAATGTTTCTTCCAAAATCCATTTTGAATTTTTTCTCAGATACACCTTCTGTCATTCTAAGGCCCAGGAACATAAATTCTTCCATCATATCCTTATTGGATAATGTGGAATTTTTTCCATGAAGAATATTTAGAGTATCTTCCTGTATATCCCAGACATCATCCTGATATACCATTCCACCATAATAATCTTCATCATTTCCACCATCTAAAAGTAATCCAATGTATTCATTCAAATCGCTTACATTGCTGTACCTTTTGTTTTGATATAATGATGCCGCACCAAGCCCGAATCCCAGATATTCTACTCTCTGCCAGTAACCTTTGTTATGTCTGCATTCGTATCCCGGCTTTGCATAATTGGAAATTTCATATCTCTTATAGCCATTTTTCAAAGCGATTTCCCTTGTAAGATAATACATTTCCCTTTCGGTATCTTCATCAGGAAGGGTTACAAGATTTTGTTCAACCCTTTCCTCCATAGGAGTACCGTCCTCAACTATAAGGCTATACGCGGAAATGTGCTCCGGATTTAATTCAATAACTTTGTTTAATGTATCCCTGTAGCTTTCAGGTGTCTGTCCCGGCAAAGCACTCATAATGTCAACATTAATATTATTAAATCCTGCCTGCCTCGCCATTTTATAACTTTCAACAAAGCCTGCAAAATCGTGGATTCTTCCAAGTTCCCTCAACTCACTATCATTGGCAGACTGCAGACCAAAACTTATTCTGTTAATCCCTGACTTTTTGTAAATTTCAAGTTTTTTCAAATTAACGATACCCGGATTACACTCTATTGTTATTTCAGCATTTTCTGATAGTTCACAATTATCTTTCAGAGTCTGCATTATTTTTTCAATATAGTCTTCTCTCAAAATAGAAGGCGTACCACCACCAATAAAAACCGTGTCTGCCTGATACCCCTTCATCATATCTTTACTTAATTCAATTTCTCTAATTAATCCATTTACATATTCTCTTTTTGTGCCCTCATCTGCTCTCATTGATAGGAAATCACAATAGTCGCACTTTTTTGCACAAAAAGGAATATGAATATAAATCTCTAATTTTTTCAATTTCTGTTCTCTACTTATTTCTAATTATAGTCCTGCTTTTTATTCATCATCTAACTTAAGGACTGCCATAAATGCTGACTGTGGTATTTCCACATTACCTACCTGTCTCATTCTCTTCTTTCCTTCTTTCTGCTTTTCAAGAAGTTTTCTCTTTCGGGAAATATCACCTCCATAGCATTTTGCCAGAACGTCTTTTCTCATTGCCTTAACAGTTTCACGGGCAATAACCTTGCTTCCCACAGCTGCCTGTATAGGAACTTCAAATAACTGCCTTGGAATTTCATTCTTTAACTTTTCACACATTTTACGTCCGCGTTCATAAGCAGAAACCTCCGGAACAATAAATGAAAGTGCGTCCACTTCTTCCTTGTTAATAAGAATGTCAAGTTTTACAAGTTTAGCCTGTTCATAGCCCTTTAACTCGTAGTCAAAGGATGCATATCCACGCGAACGGGATTTAAGGGCATCAAAGAAATCATAAATAATTTCATTTAATGGAATATCATATTTTAGAAGGGCTCTTGAGCCTTCAACATATTCCATGCCTATATATCTTCCACGTCTGTTCTGACATAATTCCATAATTGAACCTATAAATTCAGTTGTTACCATTATTTCTGCACTGACAATCGGTTCTTCCATATAATCAATCTCACTTGGATCAGGTAAGTTAGTAGGGTTCGTAAGTTCAATGACCTCTCCGTTTTCTTTGTGAACCTTGTATATAACAGATGGTGCCGTAGTAACAAGATCAAGTCCATACTCTCTCTCTAGTCTTTCCTGAATTATTTCCAGATGTAAAAGACCTAAAAATCCACATCTAAATCCAAACCCCAAAGCTATTGATGTCTCAGGTTCATATTTTAGTGCAGCATCATTTAGCTGAAGTTTTTCGAGAGCATCCCTAAGGTCAGGATATTTGGCTCCATCTGCCGGATATACTCCGCAGTACACCATTGACTGAACTTCCTTATAACCCGGAAGCGGTTCGCTACATGGATTATCGGCATCAGTAACTGTATCACCCACTTTTGTATCTGCCACATTTTTGATGCTTGCAGTAATATATCCAACCATTCCTGCTGATAATTCATCACATGGAATAAACTGACCTGCTCCAAAATATCCGACTTCAACAACGTTTGCCGTAGCTCCTGTTGCCATCATCTTTATATTCATTCCTGCTTTCACGGTTCCTTCTTTTACCCTGCAAAATATAATTACACCTTTATATGAATCATATAGGCTGTCAAAAATCAATGCCTGAAGTGGTGTATCTGGATTTCCTGTAGGTGCAGGAATGTTCTTAACAATCGCCTCTAAAACCTGATCACAGTTAAGCCCCGTTTTAGCAGAAATAAGTGGTGCATCTTCTGCCTCAAGACCAATTACATCTTCTATCTCTGCCTTAACTCTTTCAGGGTCTGCCGATGGCAGATCAATCTTATTAATAACCGGAAAAACCTCCAGGTCATGATCTAATGCAAGGTAAACATTTGCCAATGTCTGAGCCTCAACACCCTGGGCTGCATCTACAACCAGCACAGCTCCGTCACAGGCTGCAAGACTTCTTGAAACCTCATAGTTAAAATCCACATGTCCCGGTGTATCTATAAGGTTAAATATATATTCTTCTCCATCCTCTGCCTTATATACTGTACGTACTGCCTGAGACTTAATCGTAATACCACGTTCCCTCTCAAGCTCCATATTATCAAGAACCTGTGCCTGCATTTCCCTGCTTGTAAGGAGACCTGTCATCTCAATAATTCTATCCGCTAATGTTGATTTTCCATGATCAATATGTGCAATTATGCAAAAATTTCTTATTTTACTCTGATCTATATGTGCCACGGCTTTCCTCCAAATTATTTTGTAAGATTATTTATAATATACTGATATATCTTCTGACTATTTTCCATTGCTTCCCAGTTAGTACACATTTTAGAAGCCAATTCCCTGTCAGGTGTTGTTATATTTAATTCTATCAGTGTACTCCCTGCTTCCTTAACCTGACAATGAACAACATACTCACCGTTAGACGCCCTGTAATAATCAGACACCGTACCGGCCTCATTTCGTAATTCATATTTATTAGTTATAAGAAATGTATCTAAATCATCTATAATATCATTTGGAATCTTGTTGGAAAAGAATTTAAAGTTTTCTCTTCCTTCTGACGTCAAATGATAATAAGATGTATTTCTCTTTATATCTGCAAAAATAAAATCCCCTTCAATTAATTCATTGATAGCTTTTTGAACTGCAAAATAGTTTGTATATTCATTTTCCAGAAAGAATTCTGTAATCTGATCATTAGTAAGTGGGAATTCAACTTTATTAAGCATGTGCATAATCATAAGTTTATACAGTGTTTCTGTATCAAGCGCCATATCTACTCCTCTGCTTCTTCACTAATTATATTTTCAATAAAGTTAAGTATTTCATCCTTCCCCTGTTTTGTCTGGGCTGAGAACGGGAATATTTTCGTACCTTCTACTACATTTAATCCCGTTCTGATTATTTTCAGATTTTTCTGAATCTGATTTCTTTTTATTTTATCAAGCTTTGTGGCGATAATAATCGGTTCAAAACCATTTGCCAAAATCCATTCATACATATTAACATCGTTTACCGATGGCTCATGTCTAATATCAATTAGCAAAAATACCGCCTTAAGCATAGGGGATTTGTGAAGATAATTTTCTATCATCTTTCCCCATTTTGCTTTTACTTCTTTTGAAACGCTGGCATATCCGTATCCAGGTAAATCCACAAAATAAAGTTTTCTATTAACATTATAAAAATTTATTGTCTGGGTTTTTCCCGGTGATGAAGATGTTCTTGCCAACGCTTTTCTATTTACCAGTCCATTAATTAATGAAGATTTTCCAACATTTGATTTTCCAGCAAAGGCAATTTCCGGCAACACATTGTCCGGTATTTTGCTCGTAATACCACATACAGTCTCTAATTCAACACTTTTAACTATCATCATTATTCTCCAATCTTCATCATTTAGTCAAGGTAAATGCTCTTATTTTGTCAGGGCATGCTTTAAAACTTCCCTCATGTCACTAACCATTACAATACTCATTCCTCTTGTTATTTCAGAGGAAATTTCTGATAACTGTGGTTCATTTTTCTTAGGGACTAAAACTTTTTTAATGCCTGCTGTTTTTGCTGCAAGCAATTTTTCCTTTAGACCACCTATAGGCATAACTTTTCCACGAAGGTTAATTTCTCCTGTCATTGCCACTTTACAACGAACCGGAATATTAGTTACTGCCGACAAAATTGCCGTAGCCATTGTTATACCTGCTGAAGGGCCGTCCTTTGGTACGGCACCTTCCGGAAAATGAATATGTAAATCATTCTCACTAAAGAAATCTTTATCCACTCCGTACTCATTTGCAATGCTTCTTATGTAGCTAAGAGCTATCTGGGCTGATTCTTTCATTACATCACCTAACTGCCCTGTAAGTTTTAACTCACCTTTTCCCGGCATTGCGTTAACTTCAACCTGAAGCGTTGTTCCACCTACTGCCGTCCATGCCAGTCCACGGACAATTCCTATATCATCCTTTTCATTTGCAAGATCAATGTCAAACTGTTTTCTTCCCAGATATTTTTCGATGTTTTTAGATGTAACCTTTAATCTCTTTTTCTTATCTTCCACAATAAGCTTTGCGGCCTTTCTGCAAACCTTTGCAATATTCCTGTCAAGCTGTCTTACTCCGGCTTCTCTTGTATAATACTTAACGATGCTGTTAATTCCCTCATCCGTTATAGTAAGCCATGACTTCTTTATACCATTCTTTTCAAATTCCTTTGCAATAAGATGCTCCTTTGCAATATGGAATTTTTCATTGTCAGTATAACCTTCTATCTCAATAATTTCCATTCTGTCCATTAATGGTTGTGGAATAGTTTCAATGTCATTAGCTGTAGCAATAAACAAAACTTTTGATAAATCTATCGGGATTTCTATATAGTTATCCCTGAATTTTGAATTCTGCTCTGAATCTAATACTTCAAGCAATGCTGATGCGGGATCTCCATGTACTCCACGTCCCATTTTATCAATTTCATCGAAAAGAATTAAAGGATTTGAAGTACCTGCATCCTTTAAGCCTTTGGCAATCCGTCCCGGCATTGCCCCAACATATGTCTTTCTGTGACCTCTTATTTCTGATTCATCATCAACACCGCCAAGGCAGATTCTTACGTATTTTTTGTTTAATGCTTCCGCAATAGAACGGGCTATTGATGTTTTTCCCGTTCCCGGTGGTCCGACAAGGCAAACAATAGGACTTACACCCTTTGCCTGAGTCAGCTGTCTTATAGCCAAAAATTCAAGAATTCTTTCCTTTACTTTTTTTAATCCATAATGATCTCTGTCTAAAATAGTCTCTGCATTCTTTATGTCAGGATTTTCTTTTGTTACCTTATTCCATGGCAATTCCAGAACCGTCTCAATATAGGTTCTTATAACATTTCCCTCAACAGCATTTCCCGCATAAGTTTTAAATCTTGAAAGTTCCTTTAAGAGTTTGTCCTTTACGAAATCTTCTGCATCCATAGCCATTATTTTCTTTTCAAGTTCTTCAGCATCAGCCATGAAATCATCGCCTAATTCTTCTCTGATAACCTGAATCTGTTCACGTAAAATATGCTCACGCTGGCTTTTGTCGAGACGTTTTTTTACCTTCTCAATAATTTCTCCCCGGATTTCTCCGATTTCATTTTCCTTTACAAGAAATGCCATTACAGTTGTAAACTGACTGACAATAGTATCACTCTCAAGAAATTCCTGTTTTGATATATAATCAATTTTGATTCTCAACAGTATCTGCTGCATTAATTTTTTTAATTCACTAATGTTAAGAACAGACTTTAAGCCTGAAGTCGTCAACTCGTGTGTTGTTCCGTCAAACTGTTTTACTGCTTCCTTCAATTCTCTTACGAAAGCTTCTTCCTGATTTTTTGTCAATTGATTTACCGGCTCCGGCATAATCTCAATTTCACCATCAAGACGTTTTCCGTTTTCGTATAAAGAATATATTCTGCCTCTTTTTTTAGCCTCTACCATGACTCTTACGATATTGTCCGGTAGTTTATTTAATTGTTTTACTTCTACTACAGTACCAACCTTATATATACCATCAAAACCCGGTGCTTCTTCCACCGGGTCCTTCTGTGCCACAACAAATAATTTTCTGCCCTCGAGCATTGCACCTTTTGCTGCCGCAATTGATGTTTTTCTGCTAATGTCAAAATGAACTGTAGTTCCCGGCAATATTGTCAATCCTCTAAGCGGTATAACCGGTAATATAATTTTTTCTGACATATTATCTCCTTATTATGCAGTCTTTCCTTTGTTCTTTTTCTGATCTGCTTTCTTTGGCTTGGATACTCCATACACCAACTGTGCATCTGCAAATCCATTAATAACATCTTCATTAATGATACATTCCTCAATTGATTCATCAGACGGTGTCTCGTACATTGTGTCCATTACGGCATTTTCCATAATGGCACGAAGCCCTCTCGCCCCTGTCTTTCTTTCAACTGCAAGTTTAGCAATTGTATTTATTGCTTCATCCGTAAATGTAAGTTTTACTCCGTCTAATTCAAATAACTTTTTATACTGTTTTACTAAAGCATTCTTTGGTTCCGTGAGAATTCTCTCTAATGCCTTTTCATCCAGATAATCAAGTGCAACCGTTACAGGTACACGACCGATAAATTCAGGTATTAATCCAAATTTTGTTAAATCCTGTGGCATAACCTGTTTAAACAATTCATCTGTATTTGCATCAGTTTTTTCTGAAATTTCTGAACCAAATCCAATAGAACTCTTATCCAGTCTTCTTTCTATAATCTTCTCTAATCCGTCAAAGGCACCACCGCAAATAAACAGTATGTTAGTAGTGTCAATAGGAATTAATTCCTGCTGTGGGTGTTTTCTTCCGCCCTGCGGTGGAACACTGGCTGTTGTACCTTCCAAAATTTTAAGAAGTGCCTGCTGTACACCTTCACCTGATACGTCTCTTGTTATTGAAACATTTTCTGATTTCTTTGTTATTTTATCTATTTCATCAATGTAAATTATTCCATGCTGTGCTCTGTCTAAATCATAATCTGCAGCCTGAATCAACTTTAATAGAATGTTTTCAACGTCTTCTCCAACATATCCTGCCTCTGTAAGAGTTGTTGCATCAGCTATGGCAAATGGTACATTAAGTACCTTTGCAAGAGTCTGTGCAAGATATGTCTTACCTGAACCTGTTGGTCCAAGAAGTAAAATGTTAGATTTCTGTAATTCCACATCTAAGTCTTTTCCAGACAATACTCTCTTATAATGATTATATACTGCAACGGAAAGTACTTTTTTCGCTTCGTCCTGCCCAATAACATATTGGTCTAAAAATTCTTTGATTTCCTTTGGCTTAAGTAAATTAATATCTTCGTGAATTTCTTCTTTATCACCATATATCTCTTCATCAATGATTTCTGCGCATAATTCCACACATCCGTCACAGATATATGCTCCCTCAGGACCGGCAATAAGTTTGCGAACCTGATTTTCTGTTCTTCCACAGAATGAGCAATGTAGTGTCTCCTTACTCATGTTCTTGTTAGCCATAATAACCTCTCATAATTACATAATTTGACATAAGGCACCACTTATTGCGGTGCCTTATTATTATCTCTCCTTGATTACCTCGTCAATCAAGCCATATTCTTTTGCTTCATCTGCTGATAACCAATTATCTCTGTCTGTATCTTTTTCAACTTCTTCAAGAGTCTTTCCTGAATTGTCAGCTAAAATCTGATTCAACTTTTTCTTTGTTTTTAATATGTGCTCCGCTGCTATCTGAATTTCAGTAGCCTGTCCCTGAGCTCCGCCTAACGGCTGGTGTATCATTATCTCGGCATTAGGAAGAGCATATCTCTTACCCTTTGCACCACATGATAACAAAAATGCTCCCATGCTGGCTGCCATACCAATACATGTTGTTGATACATCACACTTGATGTAATTCATTGTATCGTAAATTGCCATTCCTGCTGTAACTGAACCTCCCGGGCTGTTAATATACATATGAATGTCCTTCCCCGGATCTTCTGATTCAAGGAATAATAACTGTGCTACAACAACACTTGCTGTTGCATCGTTAATTTCCTCTCCTAAGAAAATAATTCTATCCTTTAATAATCTTGAATAAATATCATATGAGCGCTCTCCTCTGGAATTCTGCTCAATGACATAAGGTACTAATGCCATATCCATACCTCCTTATAATCAGCAATTAAATCTTTATGGATTTGCCTTAAATATTATTTTGCTTTTTCTACAACAAGCTTTGCTGCCTTCTTAGCACAGATGTCTGCCTTAATGTTATTCTTATCATCATCTGATAATAATTCATTAATCTTATCAACTTCCATCTGATATCTTTCAGCCATCTTCTTAACTTCTTCATCGAATTCTTCATCTGTAGCTTCAATCTTTTCAGCCTTTACGATTGCTTCAAGAACAAGACTTGATTCAACTCTTGCCTTAGCCTGTGGTGTTACCTGTTCTCTTAACTGTTCAACAGTTGCTCCTGTAAACTGAAGATACTGTTCAAATGAAATTCCCTGCATAGCAATATTCTGTGCAAATTCTTCAAGCATCTGCTGTGCCTGTGCTTCAATCATCTTTTCAGGAATATCCATTTCTGAATCCTTAACGATTGCTTCAATTACTTTGCTTTCTTTATCTGATTCAGCTTCCTGTGTCTTCTTATCTTCAAGATTCTTCTTAATGTCTGCCTTGTATTCATCTAATGTATCAAATTCTGAAACATCCTGTGCGAAATCATCATCAATTTCAGGATATTCCTTAACTTTAATTTCTTTAATTGTTACCTTGAACATTGCCGGCTTACCTGCAAGTTCCTTAGCCTGATATTCTTCAGGGAATGTAACGTTAACTTCAACCTCTTCTCCAACTTTCTTTCCGATAAGCTGTTCTTCGAATGTGTCAATAAATGAATGTGATCCGATTGTAAGTGGATAATCTTCACCTTTTCCACCTTCGAAAGCTTCACCGTCAACAAAACCTTCAAAATCAATTGTTGTCTGGTCGCCGTCTTCTACAGCCTTGTCATCTGCTGCTACTAATCTAGCATTCTGTTCTTTTACTTTATCAAGTTCTGCCTGAACATCTTCGTCTGTAACTGTTGTGTCCATAGCTTCAACCTTAACACCTTTGTACTTTCCTAATTTAATTTCAGGCTTAAGTGTAACTTCTGCTTCGAAAATAAATGGCTTTCCTTTTTCAATCTGTGTTACGTTAATATCAGGACGTGCAACTATTTCAAGTTCACTTTCTGTTGCTGCATTTGCGTAAGCATCAGGAATAACGTAGTTTGCTGCATCTTCATAGAAAACTGCTGCACCATACATTTTCTCAACCATTGCATAAGGTACTTTACCTTTTCTGAAACCTGGTACATTAAATTTATTTTTGTTTTTCTGATAAGCCTTCATAATAGCCTTATCAAATTCTTCTGCCGGAACCTCGATTGTAAGTTTTGCTGTGTTATTCTCTAACTTTTCTACCTGTAAACTCATTACTTTTCCTCCTTGTTATAAGAAACGGGTTAATTTCAACCCATTCAATTACTTTCTAATTTCTGCATTAGGGCATACTTCCCCCCGACGTAGAAAAAAATTATAACATAAATCCACGTTCTTGTCACTACTTAAAAATCAATTAAATTGAATAGTATCTGCCACGTGGTCACTTGTTTCCTCATCTACAAGATTAGTTATAATCTCAAGTCCAAGTTCAAGTGCCACTCCAAGTCCTTTTGCCGTTATAAAATTTCCATCCGTTATAACTGAACCGCCGTACTGCTTACAGTTCATTTTGTCTGCAAAGCTTGGATAAGATGTAGCACATTTATCCTTTAACAATCCAAGCTGACCATAAATACTTGGTGCTGCACAAATTGCTGCAAGCCATTTACCCTTTTCATTATAATTAATAATCTCTTTTGTCAGTGCTTCACACTTCGAAAGATTATCTGTTCCTACTGCTCCTCCCGGAAGGAATATGCAGTCCCCTTCTTCAAAATCAATTTCATCTATATTTTTATCTGCAAAAAACTTAATGTTATGGGAACCTTCCACCATAAGTTCTTCCTTTATGGAAACAGTTACCACGTTAAGTTTTTTTGTTCTTCTGAGCAAATCAATAACCATCAGTGCTTCCACCTCTTCAACACCATCTGCCAAAAATGCATATACAGTCTTCATTTTGTTTCCTCCTTGCATAATTATAAAGTCTAATAACTTCCAACGTCTATGTTACCATAGGTTATTTCTAAGGTCAAAAGTAAATATTTATTGCAATTATCCCTAAGTAATTTTACAATTAAATCCGGGCAATATAATAGATAAAAATACTTAAATTAGTAAAAGAAAGGATTTCAATTATGGGAATGGAAATAGAAAAAAAATTTATCCCCGCCACACTTCCGAAGGATTTAGATAATTATAAACATCTCGAACTGGAGCAGGCATATCTCAACACTTCTCCTGTTGTCAGAATAAGAAAAGAGGACGACAGCTACTATTTAACTTATAAGGGTGGAGGCATGATGGCAAGGGAGGAATATAACCTTCCTTTAAATAAAAAAAGCTACTATCACTTACTTGAAAAAGCCGATGGCAATGTAATTTCAAAAACAAGATATATTATTCCAATAAACGACAGAAAGCTCACTGCTGAATTGGATGTATTTCACGGAAAATTTCAGGGACTTCTTCTTGTGGAAGTGGAATTTTCTTCCGTTGAGGAAGCTGATGCATTCCAAAAACCTGACTGGTTTGGGGACGAGGTAACATATGATAGGCATTATCACAACAGTTACCTGTCAAAACTTGAAATGTAATAAAGTCACACAAAAAATGGGATGTAAAAGGTTCAACATTCAAACCTTCTACATCCCTTATCTTTTAATATCTTTTATTTCCAGAATACAACCATCTGCTGTAATCTATAAAAAATTTCCGGTACGGCGTTGTTCAATGAACTGCAGCTTGGTGAAATTATCATTAACATATGCATAATCACCGTTGCACACACTAAAACTCCAAGGAAAATAAACATATATTTTTCAATCTTCCTTTCCTTCGCCCTTGTGTATAAATCAAATATAACAAAGATTACAGGGATAAAAAGCATCCATGCAAAGTCTGCCCAGTATCTTAGGGAAATTCCTCCCATGGCAGTTGTAAGGAAACACATAACCAGTCCCATTACAGTTCCTGTAACGGCAAAGCCCCTATATCCGCTCTTTTTAATTCCACGTTTTAATGACCATGGTAACATAACAATTAACCACATAATAGGATTTGCCAGAATTCCCACATAAGAAATTCCATACAGGTATCCTGCATAATTGCTGCTTTCAGCCACAGCATTTATATAAGGAAATACACTGTTTACAGTCGGTGGCATTAACAATCCTCTTGCTATTGCAATGGGCAGTTTACTTAAATCCGTCATTTTATAATAACTTGTGTCATAGACAGTTAACTGATACTTAGCTCCAAACTCTGCTATGGAACCAAATCGTATGTAATTGTAATACATTAGTCCCAGACCGATTATCACATATGGAACTGCAAATACAACAATTGCTGTTATGTTCTTTTTCCTAAATACGGCTTTTATATAATTAATAAGGTTCCTACGCTTTCCTTTAGTCTTCTTAAATCCACCACTCTTTGCCAATCCATTAAGCACTAACGGTAACACTATAAATGATGCCAATGCGAAGTTTGGTCTGCATCCAACGGCAAGTGCCATAAGAACCGCCCCAGTCGAAAGCAATTTATTTTTGATTTTATTTTTTTCAAAAGCATTAATTATACAATCTGTTCCTCCAATGGCACATGCCAGAGCAGACACTGTCGCCACCTCGTAGAACTTAGCTCCATTAACGCAATAAAGTAACATGGATACATTAACAAAACATGCCATTGTACCAAGAACTATCCATGGATTAACTTTTCTGTACCATTTGTCAGCAATAGTAAGTGCCAGCTTATACATCATTATAACAGTCAGTAAAATCAGGAATATGTTTACATACTTTGTACTGATTAAAATACCTGTTATGAGATAAATCGGCAAATAAATGAACAATACCGGTACAATTCCAAAATAGCAATAATACTTTCCATTATAAAAAGCCCTGTCCCATTTATAGACCATACCTGCTCTCTGTTTCCATTCATAAGGATTATCAAGTTTCTGTAATGCTTCTATTTCTTCCTGTTCTTCGGCCTTTGACTGTGTGTTTACTCCATTTAAGTCAACTTTTCCCTGAGCCAAAGCTAATGTCAGTTCATTATATACATCAATCTCAGAGGAATAATTCTCCCCGGTATATTTTCCATTCTCATCAAATGTAGCATTGTTTATCATAAATAACCCAAGAACAAATACCATCTGGATAAGTAATGCTACTGTAAACATTTTCCATCCCATTTGCTTTTTGTTTGTTGTGAAATAAACAACTCCAATAAACGTCATAAGTAGCGCAAGAAGTAAAACCCTTACTAAATTAAAATTAAAGTTTTTAGGATAATTGACCTTTAATCTAATATTTTTTATTGCATTAACATCATCTGTTTTCAACAGGATTTTCAGCATAGATGTCTTTCCCGCAAAATGAGTTTTAATATGACCGCTTGCCGGCAGTCCTTTTATAATTTTCCAATCATCAATTCCGATTTTTGAATACTCCGTAGTCAGAGACTGATCCTTGTAATACAGTTGTCCCTCTACTGTTTTGGCAGTTGTATCCAATATAACATCTATGTCACTTACAACGCTGTTTACTTCCAACTCTGCCGTATAAGTTATGCTTCCATTATTAGTTTCGCTTTTAAAGTCCTTAACTGCAGTTGATTTATTTATTACATTGTTTCCCTCGTCATAATCCCACTGTCCATTGTCAGTGGCAATGCCAAGGGCAAAATGCTCTGTTTTCTTTCCTGCAAAAGCCGAATAATTAAATGTAAATATTTCAAGTACAACCGCTATAAGTAATGACATTACCACTAAAACAACATACTTATTATATTTATTAAATAAATTATACTTATTTACGGCCTTCCAAATCAGAAGTGCAAATACAATTCCTAATACAAACATAATATATTGCATATTAGCTCTCCTTACTTTCGTGATATTCTTTGTCCGTATTTACATTCCAGACATTAGTCTTGTCTTTAACATCATTTACAATATTCTTTACAGCTTCGAAAGAAGTTACCATTGAATGATCCATATTATTGTATCTGTGCTGACCGTTTCGTCCTATACAATACAGATTGTCAAATGTATTAAGATATTCAATTATGTCATCCATGTGTGCATAGCCGTCAAAATATGCAGGATATGCTTTCTGAATCCGTTCACGATGTGAATCAAGAACATCTTTCTTATCAATAACTCCCATCTTCTCTAATTCAGCAATTGCCATATTTATGCATTCTTCATCAGACATATTCCAGAAGTTATCACCTTCTCTACAGAAATATTCCAAACCAATCCAGACATACTTCTCAGGATCTTCTACCATATAAGGTGACCAGTTATTGAAAATCTGAATTCTTCCCAATTTAACTCCCGTATCCTGAACATAAATCCAACAGTCAGGTACAATATTATTTAATGTCTTTAACTTTGTTTCATTCTTAAGATTTAATTTATTCAGCAGCAATCCTACAGTTACAAAATCCCTAAACGGCAAATCCGCTGCAGATTCTTTTACTATATCAGGAATGTTGCTTCCCTTAATACCTGCAACCAAATCATTTACAGGCATTGATGACATAAATATGTCACCTTCATATTCCACAGGAGCTCCATTTTCAATACATGTTATACTTACTATTTTTCCGTCTTTTGTATTTATGTCTTTAACTTCAGTATTCATAACAATTTTTCCGCCCATTTTCTTTATGTCGTCAGCCACTGCTTCCCACAACTGTCCCGGACCATACTTAGGATATATGTACTCTTCAATTAATGATGTTTCAACCTTTGCGTTTTTCTTCTTAGGTAATATTTTTGAAAAAACGTCTTTAATAACGGCTGTTATGGATAAGCCCTTTACTCTCTGTGATCCCCAGTCAGCTGATATTTCCCTTGGATGTCTTCCCCAGAGTTTTTCTGTATATCCCTCAAAGAACATTGAATATAAAACTCTTCCAAATCTGTTTATGTAGAAGTTCTCTAAATTGTCTTCAGGTAATTTTTTAAATACAGAATGAAGATAACTAAATCCGGCTTTCATTGTTGTAACAAAGCCCATATTCTTTATTGTTTCCCATTTTAGGGAAACAGGATAATCAAAGAAATGCTTTGAATAATATATTCTTGAAACTCTGTTTCTTACTAACATAACCCTATCCTCTGTTTCAGGATTAGGACCACCTTTGGCATAATTTTTTTCTCTTCCCAAAATCTTATCATCATATGACGGCTCTCCCTGGGTAGGCATAATGTTCTGCCACCATTCATTTACTCTGTCATCTTTTGAGAAAAATCTATGTCCTCCAATATCCATTCGGTTACCTTTATATTTAACAGTCTGGGAAATTCCACCTATTCTGTCAGTTTTCTCCAATATTGTAACGTCATATCCCTGCTTCTTTAACAATTCATATCCTGCCGTGAGTCCTGCAGGACCTGCACCGATTATTACTACTTTTTTCATATTTTTTGTTTTTCCTCCTTAGAATATCATGCTGATAAGCAACTTCAATAGTATACCACAGATGGGGGTATTGATAAAGGGTCAACCGCTTTGCATTATACCTTCTCCCTATAAAAATTTAATTATTTTTTGTTTGTCTCTTGAGAGTTTGCTAATTGTATGTGTAATTATATATGTACATTTTATGTTTAGCAAGGGGAACTCGAGTGGAAAGCCACAGTACTAAATATTAATTATGGACATAACAAAAAAAGTTTGAAACCCTTTAATAATAAGGAATTTCGAACCTAACAACTAATGCGGGTGACAGGACTTGAACCTGCACGGTCGCCCACTAGAACCTAAATCTAGCGCGTCTGCCAATTCCGCCACACCCGCGTAAACCCTTCAAATACATGATTTTCATCAAATCACATCAGGTCTGTTACTGTAACGTCGCTATTTTTTTCGGCGCATCCTGATGTATAATACCATGCATCCAAAGGGTTTGCAAGTTATTTTTTATTATAGTATTAATGTTTATAGAATTAATGTTACATAAGTTTAGTCTCTTCAAGTTTTTCTATAACTTTATCATTTAATTTTATTATCGGCTTTCTAAGCACAAGTCCTAATGTCAATGACGGTATTAAAAACAGTAACAATTTAAGCAGTTCTATCTGGTAAGTATTTCCATACATTCCCGCAATGGTTTCTCTCATTGCTCCCATACTGTAGTTAAATGGCAAAAGTGGATATACTGTTCTAAAGAACTTAGGTGCAACCTCTATTGGGAATGTTCCACCTGAACCTGCTACCTGCATAACAAGGAGTATTACGCTGATTGCCTTTCCCACATCTCCGAAGGACACTGTTAATGTATAGATAATATTAACATATACTATACTTGATACCCAGCCTGCCAGTATAAACAAAAACGGATGCTGACATTGTATCTTTAAGAAATACAAATCTCCCAGACAAATAAGACCACTTTGTATTAAACCTATTATCAAAAATAGAATGTATCGTCCAAAGTATAACTGATAGTTTTTCACATGGAAAAATTCTTTTTTTCTTTTCTCTTCCACTGTTACCTTAAGCATTGCAACCAGTACAATTCCTCCTACCCATATTGCAAGTGTGGAATAAAACGGTGCCATTGCAGAACCATAATTGTCTACCTTATACATTACGTTTGTATTCATTTTTACCGGTGATGACAAAAATGAGCTTAATGTATCAGGATTATTGCTCAAAATATTTTTTAGTAAATCAACTCCGCTACTCTGTTCATTCTGATCTAACTTTGCAGAAATTTCTTTTACATTACCGGATGCTTTATCCAATAAATTTGCTGATTTCTTCAAAATTTTCTTTAATTCACCCAGTTTTACTCCTGACTTTCCTGCCAGTTCACTTACATCACCTGTGCTGTTACTAAGATTATTAACTACTTTTTCAACCAGACCTTTATTTGTCGTAAGAGAATTCGTTAATTCTTTTAACTTGCTCTGCAGATTATTTTCATAAGATTTTTGAATACCTTTTATTTCTTTTGCACTTTTACTTATCTGACTTGTTAATGACTTTCTGTTCTTATCTGCTTTATTTGTGGTTGTCGTAATGTTTTTTGAAGCCTTTGTCAGTTTTGATTTTACTTCATTCTGCTGAACCACTGACTGATCAATTTTGCCTATGATTTTGTCAATTTCTTTTCTCAGTAATTTTTCGTTATCCGGTAACGCATTCTTAATTTCTTCGAGACTATCCCTGAAATCAACATACTTTCCGGTTATATTTCCAACCTGATCTGCAAACCCTGTAAGACCTTTTCCTGCGGTGTCTGCATCCTTTGACACTGATTCAAAAATTGTGTCAACTTCCTTTGATAATTGATTGTATACAGTAGCACTTTGTGACAATGCCTTATTTATTCCGTCAGTTGTACCATCTAATGCATTTTTTAAATCTTCAGTATTTTTTCCTGATATTTTTACTGTATTTACATTATCCTTTGTAGTTTTACCTGTCTGTTTCAATAATGACGATGTACTGTTAAGCATTTTTTCAAGTGAACCTGTCATATCTGCAAAAGCATCAAAAGTATCTCTGGCATCGCCTAAATCTTCTGCCATCTGATTAATATTTGACTTTGCTTTATTCATCAGTTCATTAGAGGTCTTTTCGTCCAACACATCTGATAACTGCTCCAAAACACTTATTGAAATCTCAGATACTGTTTTTGTAAATACTTTATCAATCTGCTTTTGAACTGCACTTGCACCTTTATCAGTTATTTTCGGTGCAATGGCATTTTCCTTTTCATTCAGATAATAAATAATGTCCGAATGGGAAACATTATTAGAGAAAAGACTCATCATGTCAGTACTGAATTTCTTTGGTATGACAATTGATGCATAATATTTTCCCGATTTTACACCATCTATTGCATCTTCTTTATCTGTGAATACCCAGTCAAGCTGTTCATTCTCCCTAAGGCTTGATATAACCTGATTTCCAAGATTCAGATTAATGGGCATCAGGTTTCCCGTGTACCCTTCATCAACACTTGCCACTGCAACTTTTAATTCATTTGTATTACTGTAGGGATCCCAGCTTGCTGCAATATTAAACCATGCGTAAAGAGCCGGAACTACACTAAGACCCAACACAACAATCCACGCAATTGCATTTCTGCTGATTTTTTTCAGGTCTCCCCAAAATATCTTTAATATATTTAGCATTGTTCCTCATCTCCCTTCTTATGGTCTTTTTTACCCTTCTTTTTCAACTGTTCTATAAGTTCATCCCCTGTCATTTCTGACAACTTCTGTTTATTTAAAAGATTTTCATGGATATATTCAACACATATCAGATAAAGTGCAATCAATATAATTGAGACAATCCACAAAATCAAAAATACCATTTTTGAAGTTATACTAAACATCAGAACAAGAAATACAATCGGGATAATAATAATTGCGAAAAATCCACCTTTTATTAATCTAGGGTAGTATTTCTCAAACTTCTGTACTTTTTCCTTAATCTCATCTCTAATTTGCTTTTCTCCTACCAGTATTTTGACTGTTGTTATGAGTTTTGCCCTCTCTTTGGTTATTCCACCCTCTTCACAAATCATCAACCCTGTTTCGTCCAATTTTTTGTCAAACAGGCTGTTAAGATTTAACAGCAGTTTACGAAGGAGTATTCCTATAAGCAGGGCTATAGGCACATAAATTAAAAGTATAATAATATTCTTACTGTAATAGTGATCATATGTTCCGGCTATTGTCTCTCTCATTGCATTAATTCCATAGGTAAATGGCAATAACGGATGAATCGCCTGGAAAAATCCCGGCGTCATTTCTATAGGATAAGTTCCCGCCGAGCCTGGAATCTGCAAAATTACAAGAATTACACTTACAGCCTTTCCTATATGTTTAAATGTAATGGACAATGCATAAATCAGGTTAACATACACAAATGATGCCACAAACCCTGCCACAACAAAGTAAACCGGATGCTCGCATTTAATTTTCAATATAAAGAGGTCACCAAGACATATGATTAACGACTGTACCAGTCCCACTAAAACGAAAAGCATCCATCGGCCAAAATACGCCTGTGTTGGTGTAAACTTTTTAATCTTGGAACTTTTATCCACTTCCATTTTAAAAATTGCAATAAGGACAATTCCTCCTACCCATATGGCAAGGTTCGTGTAAAAAGGAGTCATTGCCGTTCCGTAATTTTCGACTGAATAAAATACCTCTGTTTTAAGCTTTACAGGTGATGACATAAATCCTGCCACCTTATCCGAATCTAAATTCATAAATGATTTAAGTTTGTCATATATTTTTGATGTTTCTATAACGCTAATGTCCGTATTAGCCTTATCCAGTTTTTTCTGTATTTTTTTTATTGATGAACCTGTTGTATTAAGGGCAGTCTTTGCACTGTTTAAACTTTTTTCCAATTGGTTCATCAGATGCGTAACATTATCAGTGGCTGGTTCCACGCCCTTTAATATACCTGAAAGTGTTCCCTGAACCGTGGAAATGGCGTCCAGACTGCTATTAATTCCTGATGACAAATTCTTTTCTATAGATTTCTTTGAGCTTTGGACATCCTCACCACTTTTTTCAACAATTTTTGTTATATTATTAACTGCTGAAACTGATTCTGTGGTTGCACTATTAATACTGTCACTCCCCTTTTTCAGTTCGCTTAATATATTTTTGTATTTATTATTTTGACTTTCCAAATCATTAATAAGTTTTGACAATAACTTTGAAGGATACTTATTATTTATTTCCTTCAATGACTTAAGCATTTCATCATTCTTGCCTACAATGTTATTTACCGAGGCAATCATTTCCTGAAACTGTCCATGTATACTTTCAGTCTTTGAACTTACTCCACCTAAATTAATTCCTGTATTTAGATTTATCTTTGACAAACTGTTTTGTACCTTTGACGTTGCTGTTCCAAGATCACCTGCAAATCCCGCAATATCATTTCTTAAAACTGATAAAGTATCTGTTCCATTATTAATTTTATTTATACTGTTATTTGCATCTGTTTTAACATCTGACATAGTCTTTTTGGACTTTTCAATTAACTTGTGACTGTCTTTAACAGTATCATTAAATGACTTTAAAGCCTTTTCATAATCCTTCAAATTATCTGAAACGGTACTTATTTTAGTTGTAATATCCTTTTGAACATCCTCTACTTTTGTTTCCATTCCTGACACTGATTTATTAAGGATATCAGCTACCGTTCCTGCCGCTGCTGATACAAACTCCGCATTAACCTGCTGCTGAATTGTGTTTGCACCCGTGTCAGTAATTTTCGGTGCAATGGCATTTTTCTTTTCGTTTAAATAATAGTCAAATTCCGGCTGTTTTATCTTCCCTGAAAGAAAACTTATCATTGATTCACTAAAATCATCAGGAATAACTATTGCTGCATAATATTCCCCGGATTTTACACCTGACACAGCCTTGTCTTCACTTACAAAAACCCATCCCAGACTATCATTTTCCTTTAATGTTTCAACTATCTGTCCGCCAACATCAAGTTTTCCCATCATTTCATTTTCTGTACCCTTGTCTTTATTGGCTACGGCTATTTTTATATTTCCTGTATTTCCATAAGGGTCCTTATTTGCTGCTATATTAAACCATGCATACAATGAAGGTATAATACACACACCTATTACAATAATTAAGGCAATTGCATTTCTGGATAATCTGCTTATATCTCTTCTAAAAATCTGAAAAGCTTTCTTCATATTTGTCCTCCTACAATTATTTGTTGTTAAATAAAAAAACGATATTCACTACAATCCGTAACAAACATCGTTTTTTTATAAATCTTCTTTTCTCACTCTCGTGATTTTCTGAGTGAGCCACTGGGGAATCGAACCCCAGACAACTTGATTAAAAGTCAAGTGCTCTACCATCTGAGCTAGTGGCCCATGTTAATTATTTTATTTCTATGAGTGTCTAACCCATTAACTGGGCTAGCTGGATTCGAACCAGCGAATGCAGGAGTCAAAGTCCTGTGCCTTACCGCTT
>URKY01000033.1 GCA_900548465.1 uncultured Eubacterium sp. | reverse complement strand
GCTCGTCAAGCCAATGAAGCATGGGCACAAAGCTATCGTAATTTGAATATTGACAAGTTAAATCTATCCGATCCAGATGCCTTAATGATTGGAAATATGCGTATTTTCAATAATGAATTGTTAACCCAAAACGAGCGTATTGCACAGTCTACCGAATTATGGCATCGTTACTGGATAGAAAAGAATGGTCAAAAACAAAATGTAGACGATCAAACCAAATTCTTTGACACAGCCGCAGGTAGAGACCCGGAATTACTAAAACGATTAGAAGCCGCAGACCAATGGACAGGTGTAGATAAAGCCTTCCAGTCATTGTCCAGTGCACTAGGTATGAAACAGACTGTCAAAAAAGGTCTGAACGGCGAAAATTATTATGCGTATGAGTTACATGGCCGTACTTTAAGTGGAACGAATACAAATGTTTTTGCAAGAAACGGAGATATAAGCGAACAAGTGGCTGTCCAAATGATGCTGGCTCAATTAGCAGACCATAATTCTAAAGAGAATATGGCTTTGAGCAAATATCTTTTGCACAATGCCACTTCTGCTCGTAGTTCGGAAGATCTATCGAATATACTAAAGAATGCAGCAGATAGATTTATACCTAAGATGGGTAGTTGGGATTCTCGATGGGACTGGATTAGCACAGAAACATTCCATGATAAGATGACCGAAGGTGATGTACATCGCTCACAAGCATATATACGTCATCTAGCTCAAATTATGAAAGGAACAATAAGTGCATGGGATGATTACGCTTCAATTCTTAAAGATTTTGAGTCTGGAGAAACAATAGATCCAACAAGAACCCAGAAAGTATTACAAGGGTTATTTGGGCCGTTGTTTGATCCAACTAAAGGGCTATTTGGAACAGAAGGATGGTCAAAGCATGTACAAGATATTGTTAACAATCCGGGGAAATATAAACTAGAAAGTCAACAAGAAGCAATAGATTATATTACTGAAACCTTTGATAAGTTAGTTTCTTGGTATAACGATTTGTATTCCGGACATAAATCTTTGTTCGCTCCGTTCATAAATAGAATACCGATTCAAAATCTTCTTTCTGAAGGAGATGTTCTTCCTACGGGCGGTTTTTATGGTCCACAGAAAGAAGGTGATAAAGCGATTTTTGACGGGGCACAGTATATAGCTAAAACAATAGCTCCATACGCTACTCCACAGTGGGTAGATAAAAGTGGGAAAATATATACCCCTAAAAATGCTAAAGATACATTTAAGTGGGACCCTACGGCTGGTAACAAAGAGCAAGATTTAGCCTCCAGCCTTCATAACGGAGCCGACCAGTCTCAATATAGGAGTCATAATAATTATAATGCAGCTCCTAAGCAATTAATAGTACGAATAGAAAATCTAATGCGCGTGGATCATCAAACAATTGATATGACAGATGATAGACAAGTTGCGGCAATAGCAAACGTAAAACAAGAATTAGCAACCGCCTTGTTAGATGTAGTTCAAGATTTTAATGCAAATATGATGTAATATGAGTTTTATAAGCTCTACATTTTCTAATTTAACGATTAATGTTGGTAAAGGGCTGGCAAACACCGGTGTGAATGCCGCCTTTTATGCAGCTAATTATAGAAAAAGAGATGGACAATTGAAATTTATATCCAATAGAGGATATAGTAATGTATTTGTTTATGCAGCCAAAAGAACGATGATGCAAATGACTTTTGCTACCATCAACGATCTTTATCCCAAATATATACGCCAGTTGGACAGAAAGAATGCCACCGCAGCCTATCAGAAGAACCAAGGTCAAGAGCTTCAGAAAATCATAACGAACGGTCAGAAGGCAGATGAAGATACCTTTAATAAACAAGGGGTTGTATTAAAGTATCAGGGCAAACCTGCCAATGAAGGTTTACTTCTTTGGATTAAAAATGAAAGCGGCCAGGTTCAAACGGTTCAATTCAATACTTATTGGGATAAAATAAAAGGATTAAGTAATGAAGCTGCTGCCAGTTCATCACTTAACACTGCTACGGAAGTAAAGGTGCCAGGCGATCCTGTTTTCTTAGACTTAGGTGCTATAGTGCAAGCACAAAGTTCTAACAATCTTGTATTAACCAAGGTACAAGGAAGAGATTATTCACGTAAAGAATTGATTTCAGGAGGCGATATAAATTTTACTGTAACAGGAAAGATTGTTAGCAATTATCCGGATGTATATCCGTATGCAGAAGTTTCCAAATTTATAACATTGATGCAACATAAAGGAGTTATCCAGGTATTTAATCTCATGTTTCAACAGTTCAATGTGACACAAATTCTGATAAAAGACTTCAATATGGGGCAAAATGAAGGCTTTAAGAATGTTCAACCATATAGTTTTACATGTGTTGCCGTTGAACCGGATGACGCGGTTAATGTAGTGCAAGATACCATAAATGGAACAAACCTTGAAATCTCTCAAATGAAAAAACAAGGTTGGGCCAAAGTTCTTCTTGATAAGGTTAAAGCATCTGCTGCTAATCAAGCCGCTCAAATGATTGAATCATTAACTTCTAACACCATTTAAGTATGAAACTTCCAGAAGCAATAATTATAGATGGTAAAGAATGCCTTGATATATTGTGCTGTAAAATCCTAATATGGGAAGCTAATAGTGACGTTATAGAGATTAACGATCCAGATGAAAATAAATGCCTTGTTATCCGGGAATGTGAAAGCATTGAGATAAATGATACTTATAAGAAGCTTATTAATTCAGCTTCCGTCAGATTCCCAAGAGGAACCGTAATTAAACGCACTATAACTTCCGAGAACATAGAAAAAGAAGGTGCAACTACTGTTTATACAGAGCGTTTAATAGACGGTACAGTTGTAGAAAAGCGAAAAGGATATTCTACAGCCCAGCCGACTGATTTTAAGGTAGGACAACGTATCCGGATATATTTAGGCTATTATAAAGATAGAGGAAAGGTCTTCAAAAATGCGACCGAGAGACTTCAGGCAATGGAGAAAGAGGCATTTGTCAAGAACGTTCCCGATTTTGACGGTTATATCGTAAAATGCAGTGTAAGCACACCTATTGAAATCAAATGTGAGAATCTGGCAAGTGGGCTAAAACGAAAAAATGTCGTTAAATTAGGCCCAATGACTGTTACAGTAAACGATTTGTTGAAAGAGGGAGGAAAATACGATTTATTAAAAGGAACAGGGTTAAAATTGCATCCCAAAACAGCAGAAAGGGACATTAATATTGGCAAGATTCAGTTAACGGAAGATTTGACAGTTGCGGATGTATTAACAGAATGGAATAAATACGGGCTATATAGTTTTATTAGGAAAGATACAGATGGAACTCCTTATGTTATGGTAGGGCATACTTATTTATCAGGAAATGTTGCCAGCTCTATTTTAAATACAGATGGAAGTTCTGATACTCCTCAAATACAGTTTGATTATCATGTAGCCCAAGACAATTTAACTTTGATGAATTGTGATCCCCGATATTTAGCGGTCTCCGCTGAAGGATTCAAGTTTGAGGGTAACAAACAAATCAAGTATAATGTAACAGTTCGTTTAAATCCAGAATGGACCGGACAAAATGATACAGAACATAAGAAATTCCAAATTCTGAATGAAACAAAACTTAGCAAGAAATCCCTAAAACTTGGAGCTATCCCCAAATCAAAGACTAAGGATAGAGTAAACCTAAGTGCGTACAACGTTATCCCTTATGTATCATCCAAAATTGGCATTAGCGAGGACGAATTAATAAAAGAAGCCGAGGCATTTTTTGAAGGATATAATAGAAATGGCGTTGAGGGTAGTATTACTATCTTCGGAGATTTACACAGAACTAATTTAGGCATGAGGCATTTGGAATCTGGAATGAAAGTCGTTTTACTTGATAAACGCGAACCTGAAAAACAAGGTTGGTATCTTATTGAAGAAATCAACACAAAATTTGGTGTTAACGGTTTTAGGCAGACTTTAAAACTCCCCTACTGTATTGCCAAACCAGAAAAAGAACAAAACTATGGCAGATAAAATTACAAGCGATTTAAGCGCAAACAGTGCTATTTATGATGCTATACGACAAATTGCATTTCATAAATTGGTAAACCCACGAAATAACGTTATAAAAAACACAGCCAAAATATCTGGTTTTGTTGTTAAAATACATACAGATGGAGAACTGTGCGGAACTGTTGATGTACAGGAATATACTCATACACTTACAGACAAACAGGCTATTGATGACGGGCTTCCAGTTGGTTTACATGAAGGCGTATATCTTTCAGCCATTCAAAATAATGAAAATGGTTTAGTGGTTATCCCCTATCTTTATTCGGATGTCGTAATAACAACAGACCCTGAAACATTACGCGAATATGTTATTCAATACTCTCATGCAGACACAATACAAGTAGACGCGCATAACAAAGTAATTATTGGAGCAACAGAAACAAAAGAATGGGAAGATTCAGAGGATACTCCAGATGTAGATGAATTGGAAAAGACAGGTGTTCATGCTCACACGACTTATACCCCTGTTTCGATATTGTCGGAAGTTGCTAAAGGAGAAGGAGAAAGTGATAAAAGTATATTCAAAATAACCGCTGATGATATTTTATCCCAACATGATAAAAGTCAAATACTTCTTGATGCCCAACAAATTTTGGCAAAATATAATGCAAAAGAAATTATAATCAAAGAAGATGGAGTGTATTTGGGTAGCGGTAGTGCCAATGAACCAGCAGTACTTGGAAATCAATTAGCAACTTTATTGGTTGACTGGCTAGGAGCATTATCTCAAATGATGACCCCAACTATGATGGGACCTCAACCTCCAGCTAATTTGGCAAAGTTTGTATCCCTTCAAGCAAAAGTTAACTCCTATAAAGCATCTATATCAGGATTTTTATCAAAAACCGTAAAAGTGGCAGAATAATGGCAAAGTTAAATGAAGGTATATCACAAATTAAGAAAGGTAGTGCATTGGAAACAATGTACAATCGACTCTTAACAGGGATGGAACAAGCTTCACACGAAACACTTCCAGATTTTACAGGTTCGGATTATGTGGATGGTTATGTCGTGAATGAAGAAAAAATCAATCTTGAAATACATGAATATGAAAATATAACCAGAAAGAACTCTGCATATCTATTAGCAAATACTATTATAAGTAGTTTAAGCAGTGAAGAAGGCGGCGGAAGTGGCACCGGTGGGTTTGTTTCCATAAATGGTGACTCTATGGCCGGTTTATTAAAGGCATTGTATGGTTTTACAGCCGGAGACAATGGAATAAAAATATTGGATGTTTACCAAACGTCCGAAAGTAATCCACAAGAGCGAAAAAATATAGTTTCTATTAACGGTGAATTGCATCTCCCCACACATGGATTATACATTAACGGTTGTAATGTTATAAGTTATGATAATGATATAATCGCATTAAACGGCGATGTTATTTGTAGTGGATATATTAGACTTGGAGATTTAGAAATATCCAAGGATGGCATTAGCTATCAAGGAAACGAGTTTTATCATTCTGGGAATTCAAATAAAGAAGATGTAAGCTGGACCATGAAAGATGGAACGGTTGCCGGAAACTTGTCTGTAAAAGGTACAAGCACATTCCAATCCGGCATTACCGCTTTGTATGGTGTAGATTTGGGATTTGATAATACAAGTGTATTGGTTATTTCGGCCAAACGGTTAGCTCAATTAACAGGGGATTTAAATATTGTAACAGGAGGCATAAAATTTGATGATAATTACATTATTCATGTCAAGAATAACAATGTTATCTCATTTTCTGCATCTAACAAAATATTAAATTGGGGAGACGATAATACCAAACAAATTAACCTGCAAACCAGTATTTATGATGATGATGGTGAATATGAAATGATTTCAAAATTTGGTTCTGCATATTTTCCAGAATCATTTAAGGCAGGGCACAATTTAGGGAATATATTGATTGAAACATATAAAAAATCGTCTGAAGATTCTGGTGTTATATTCAGACGTTATATTAGATTAAAATCAGAAGATGGACCAGGATTTTACAGTGATGGTGATAGCGTATTTGTTGAAGCTCCATTTAAATATAATAAAGTAGCTGATGACGATACAGTACAAATCTCTGAAATAATAAAATCATCATTTGGCTATGTAGAATCGTTAAGTTTATATGCCCCATTAAATCGAAAATCATCCAGCTTAATGTTTTCTACAGATGCTGATTTTTTTGTTTTTGACAAACCGATTGAAGGAAAAAAATCAATTGGAATAGCAGATTCTAAAACCCGCCTCCTCCCCAACGAGCTATTCTTTGATGATTCAATCTATTGGTTGGCTTTAGATAATGGAGTTAAGCACTATGGTAATGCCTATTTTGTCAACGACATAGGTTCTGTCACTTTTTCCAGTGGTTTTGCCGGAAATGGCTGGGGTATCATTCAAAACAAATTGACCGGCAACACCAGTGCAACATTTGATGATCTGACAATTCGTAAAAAAATGAGAATATACGAATTGGAAGTGCAGAAACAATCAGTGACTAACGGGTCTTGGTGGGTCAGCGATGCCTGTTCCGGAGACTTAGTAGAAGAAATATCATAATGTCTGTATATAAATACAAGAAATATAAAATTTCTCTCCAGTCCGATTCTAAAAAGACACAAGGATTACGGACTGGGGATATAGTTAGAAGACAATATTTTGATGGAAAGAATCTTATTTATTCGTTAATGTGTGTATTGGATTATGGAATAGATAAGACTGTAGATTCTAATACAAATGATATTGTCGAAAAACAGTATTTCATTGGAGCACTGTTAGAAGGCGATGTGCCTAAAACAGAAGAAATCTTAGACTTTGCCAGAATTACCAATCTGTTTGATATAAATAGATCTGGAGCCATATATTTAACTGGGTCTGACGATAATGCCCCATATATGGATGTGATTGACGGTATTGGACGCAATGAGAGTTTATGTTGGCCTTCAAATATTGCAACTCCTGATTATGAAGATTCCGAATCACAATATATAGTACGAGGAACAGAAGCAGTAACCACTGATTACATACTATCAGAAGCGGACAATAATCGCATTTGTCATTTTAAAAGAAATGACGCTATATATTACGGTTTCATTGGTCTACAACAAGATTTCTACAAATATGTTCAAAACCCCAACCGCGTTCTTATTTCATATAAGATCAAAGCCAATAAAGCTGTCAATTGTAAAGTTTCATTAGAATACCAAGATGGAACAAGAACAGATGGAGAAGAAACCACTTCTATTACAACAGATTGGCAATATAAGTTGCACACAATAACTGTCGATTATTCTGGACGTTATTTGCGAACAGTAAAACTGGATTTAAGTGAGATGTCTCCTTCAGATGAAGTTTGGGTGTCGGATTTCAATATCATCTTACTGTCTAGTGTTGCTAACTTTGGCGATGCCAGTAAAATACGTGTTGGCAAATTGAATGGAATAACAGATCCGGTATTTGGTCAATTAGAAGGATATGGAGGTTACTTACAGAAACTTTTTACTTCAAAATCTGCTCATATTTCTGGAACATTAACTGCTGGTGATGAGAATGGTTTTGCTGCAACTTTTTATGCCGGAAAAATTCATAGGAATGTATTCGTTAATTCTTTAGATGTTAATTTTACATCTGCAATTACTATTGACACTCAAATAGAAAACCCTACTGGAATCGGCAATGTATATAGTGCCTCTAAAATCATAAGCATGATAGCCCAATCTGAAGAGTGGTTCGCGCAACATATCGGGAAAAAATATACATTCTCTTTTTGGATATATGCGGGGCAAGCATGTCAATTATCTATTTTACAAAATGATAAAGCAATAGGAACCGTTCAAATACCTATTGCTAACACGAATATATGGTCTCGTAAAAAGGTAACATTTGAATTACAAGCTCCGAAACAGGCAGAAGAAGCATTGGTTCTATCCATTGTCCCAACTTTTGATACCTCTGATAATGCAGGAGAATCAATATTTTATTTTTCTTCACCACAATTAGAGGCAGGAGAACTAGTCACACAATACCAACCTACTGACACTATACTTAATTACACAGAGGATTATGGAGCTTGGTTTAATCGTGGTGGCATTGGTGGGACCATCCAGAACCCATTGCTTCAATTAAATTTTGACGGAGAAGGCAGTATTGGTACTCGTAGTAATTCTGTATTAATCAAAACAGATGGTTCTGGTCATTTTGCCAATAAAAATATTAAATGGAATAAAAATGGCGATGTAACATTTGGCAAAAATGTGACAATGACTTGGGATAACCTTGACCAGTCTGTAAAAGACGAATTAGTCAGTAAGTCTATTCGTATTGTTGGAACTGATACCTTTACTCTTTTAGGAGACTTAACAGGAGCCGACCCTGTTACTAATCCGGCAGACATTACCTTAACGCTGGAAGAAGAGAACCTACAGTCTACTTCCAGTCAACGACAATGGTATTATTTACAAGGATATGATTATATACCGTTTGAAGGAGAAAATGGAAAGACATTAACAATATGGCCTTTTGAACCTTATTGGGATAATGGTAACTCGCTAACAGTTCGTTGTATCGTGAAATTTAGTGATGAAGAGTATTCCGCTACATTCACAATACGGAAACAATATATAGTGGGCTATTCACTTGAAATTACTTCCAGTCAAGGAGTATCATATAAAAACAATAGTTGTCAAACTGTTTTAACCGCTAACGTCTATTATCAAGGTAAACTAGTTGATCCGGATTATGTAGCTAAAAACTACATATTCAAGTGGACTAGGTATCATCTTCCTGATATGGAAAATGAAGTGATTGATTGGTGGAAAGAACAAAGAGATAATGAAGGCAATATAGTACAACAAGAAATTGATAGATCAAAACCAAGTATCACATTAAATTATGGAATATCAGGACAAGACTGTTTTATGTGTGAACTTCTAAACGGTAACATGTTCCCGTATGAATTCCCTTTAATATTTTAAGTATGGCGGCAGAACAAGAGCAATCCCCTAACCTGCTTGATTTTAATAATAAGCAAGAAAACAATGGAACTAATAACCGTGGACGTTTAACAGCTCACGAATTTAATCAATTGATAAATGCCGTAAACAATAACTCAAATGACACCTTTTCTTTCAAAAAACAAGTAGGTAATCTTTCATTTGATGTAATTGAAAATGAAGAGGCTTTTGAACAAATCGAATCCAAAGAAGAAAATACCGTTTATTTCATACTTGAAGAATGATACAGATAAATGGCAAAGATGTCAGTCAAATAAGAGTTGGTAACAAAATAGTTACCGCAGTTTACATAGGGGCAAAATTAGTTTGGCAATCTATACGCTCCTGCTTTGGATCTGGTTTCTGGATTAACTCATCTCCTTGGAAAAATGATGAAGGCTGGAAAAACTAACAATTTTTTTTAAATTACGCTTTACAAAAAATAATTAATTATGGCTAAGAAATTCAGAACTGACGAAATTCCTGTTGGCAAGTTTACAGAGGATTGGGGTGGCAATAAAAACAATACCATCCCCGCAGCACCTGATGAAACGAATCTTCTCCCCTACTCTGGGGAGGCTGTGCAAAAGTTTATAAAGAGCTATTTACAAGACCATGAAAACAATAAGATTGGTCATATTCCTCCTATGACAAAAGATCCGGATGGGTTTTATCATATTCGAGCATTTGCTAATAAAAACACATACAATGAATGGCTTGCTGACCCTGATGAGAATCAAGCACTAAAATTGCTTGATGTTACTATCCCTATTAGTGACGAACAGGGGGTAATGAATATTGTAGAATTAACTACGGCCAGTAATCAAACAAATTATGTAAGCATTGATGGTAGCGTAGTTCTAAAAATGCGTTTTACTTCCCAAACATACAATCCTGTTACTGGGAAATATGCAAATACCTATGAAGACGGTACGATGACTATTCAAAGGCGTTCTTCCGCTTCTGATTCATGGCGTACAATTGGCACAATGGCAATTAAGAGTGTAGAAGCTGACAGTGATACTTATACAGATGTAGATATTAGTGGATTACTTAACAGCGGAACCTGTCAATTACGTATCATTGTAACCGGAGACCAAACACAAAGCACCACAACTTATGTAGTGTTCCAAAGTGTTACAAAAACAGAATTGAAACTTACGTTCCGAAATGAGTGGCAGCAGCCTATTACTGGTGCTGCTATGTCTTTGTTATATACATATACCGGTGCTGTAGCCAAAACACTAAATTTAAAAATCAGTGGTGAAGGCGGTGTACGTTCTGTTCAATATGCTGTTGGTAAAGTTGAGTACACAGAAACTCCAAACCAGTTTGACGTAACTGACACTGAAGGCGATTCTGTTAAAGTTATGTCTCATGGAGTACATGAAATTGAGGCTTGGTTATCTGTAGACGGCACAGATGTGGAAAGTGAACACATTGTTTCACAGGTTATGGTAGTTTCAGATCCTGACAATAAAACTCCATATATCATGTTGAACAAGATAGTCGAGTCTCTTGTAAACTGGACATCCGTTCAATTTTTCCAATGGGCAATATATAACCCAGGTTCAGATGTATTACCTGTTACTTTTAAATTAACAGACATTCAAGAGGTTGAGAATTATCTGTCTTACACTGAACAGCAAGCCCAAAATGGTGTGGTTTACACATTTGGCAATATGATAGAAATCGAAAGTAAAGAAACGAATTTCAGTGCTTATATGTTATTTAGCACTGGAGAAAAATATTTGCGTGATCGTATTAGTTTTAATGTAGATAACTCCCAAAATTTTGCCCCGACTGATGGTGCCGATTTAATTATCAATCCAAAACTACGTAGTAATACAGAAACCCACCCAGATACTATTATTAATACAGTTTCAGGCGAGAATGTTCCCGCGACCTTTGAAAATTTTGGTTTTATTAGTGATGGTTGGGTTGAAGACGATAATGGGATCAAATGTTTGCGTGTTCCTAGTGGAAGAAACATAGCAATTGATTATGAGACGTTCTCCGACTTTATCCAAGCTCAAAAAACAGGTTCTCTTACATTTGAAATAGACTATGCTATTCGCAATGTAACCAACGAAGATGAACCGATATTACGCATGTGTTCTTACACAAAAGATAATAATCCGCTAGGTTGGGAAATGAAACCTATTGATGCCTGTTTCATGACCCAATCTAAAGTAACCCGTAAAAATCAAGATGTCGGCTACAATGAAGGTGTACGTACTAAAATCGCGGTTAATTTATTGTATAACTTATCTAGCACCGGACAAAACTATTGCCGCATTTTCTTAAATGGAATTATTAACCGTGAAATCAACTATGCAACAGACGACACTTTCGTACAATATGTAGACGGAAAGCAAACATCACAAGGCATCCGTATTGGTAGTTCTGGAGCCGACATTGACATTTACAGTATTAAGGTGTATAAGAAAGCACTCACAGCTAATGATGTGCGCCAAAACTATATGGCATCCTTAGATAATAGTGAAGAAAAAATAGCATTTCGCGATTCTAATAGTATTCTTAATGGTAATACTATCAGCTACGATCTTGTTTATGAAAAATACAACGTTATCCTTTGGAAAGGGAAATATGCCACTTATGGAAATACCAAAAAGGATAAATTTAATGGTACCTTAATTATCCATATTCCTGGAAAACCAGAGAATAGTGGTACGCTATATGACATGAATGAGAAAGGACAAGGAACATCGTCTATGTTGTATTTTTGGTGGAATGGACAATGGGGCTTCAATGAAGATGGATATTGGGTTGATGAGAATGGAGTAAATCGTGGTAAATGTTATCAGTTAACCAACGATGTACCCGGAGCACTCAAATTGGTAGGGAAAGTAAATTTTGCAAGTTCAGCACAAAGTCATAAAATAGGTTCTACAGCTCTATTTAATGATTTATTTAAAGCTGTATGTGGAGGTAATTCCATTACTAATACAGAAGGTTTTGAAAATTGTCGTGTAGCTGTACTTCAAAAACCGTTTTTGTTCTTTGTACAAGAAGATGAGAATTCCGAACCACAATTTAAATCTTTTATGACTTTTGGACCAGGTAAGGGAGACAAACCGACATTCGGATACGACAAAACAAAATTTCCAGATTATGTATGCCTGGAAGGAGCTGATAATGACCGTGCTTTGGTGATGTGCCGCGTACCTTGGATTGATGAAGATGTCACTTTAGAAGGTGAAGAAGATTGGATGTATAACGGCGAAAAGCAAATGAGTCTGGTTTTTGGGGATACCAATAAGATCGCCCCTATCAAAAGTGGATTTAACTTTGTCTTTAAGCATTATGATAATATAGATTATTTCAACGGTACCATTGAAGATTTAAATGCAGCAGAAAATCTTGATACCTCCAAGCATTATTGGCTGACCAAAGCAGGGCGTAACAATGCACAGTTCGATTTATTCAGATATGATTTCATAACTTCTACTTGGGTGGGTGCAGGCACTGAAAAGATTGAAAATGGAAGATATTCGACTGTAAATATCAACGAACAATGCGGGAATATTGCCAGCGGTACAGATTGGGATGCAATTAACTCATCGTTCAAAACGGCTAGAATAGCATTGTTCAAGGCTGATGCAGGAAAATATTTTAATCTTACAGAAACTCATTTTGCTATGAATTTTTGTAAGTTAATTGCAGCCAGTGATAACAGAGGAAAGAATATATATTTTTATGTTGACCCAAAAACTCATTTAATTGGTTGGCATCAAGATGATTTGGACACAATATTTCCTGTAAATAATGTAGGGCAAAGAGAAAAACCTTACTATGTAGAAGAACATGATAAAAACAATGATGGAGGTTTTTATTGGAATAGCGAAGGAAATGCACTATTTAACCAAATGGAAAATGCCTTTCCAGATGAATTGCGTACCAATATGCGCTCTATATTACAAGCAATGCTTAAATTAAGCGATGATGGAACTTTAATGGGCTGTATGGAAAAATATTATTTTTACGTACAACGTTATTTCCCAGCCGTTGCTTACAATGAAGTGGCCCGTCTTGTATATGAACGTGCCAGAACCGCCTATGTGAGTTCAGACCCGGAAAATAAATACACAAATGGTACAGATCCCATAACACAAAGTTTAGGAGATGGATTACAAGCAGAAATGCAATGGGTTGCACGCAGACTTACCTACATATCTTCTTATGCAGCCTTTGGAGACTTTGGAAGGCGTGACGGTGAAGGATCAGCAGGCTCATTAAACTTCCGGTCTGTAATAAAAACAGATGGTACACGTCCACAATTTAAATTTTCTATTGTACCACATATTTGGATGTACCCCTCATTTGCCATAGGTTCGACACTATCTTATGGGGTTGGTAACGCACTGTCTCCACGTATTAAAGCCGGAGAAACATACGATGTCAATGTTGGAACTTCAGATGGCAATACTAATATTTTCTTAAATGGTATTGATTATATGCGTTCCATTGGTGACTTTACAGACAAAAGTTTAGGGGAAACATTTAATTTAAGCGGTGCTCGCCTAACAGCCTTTCATGTGGATGGAAAAGATGTTGTTGAATTCCGTCCTACCAGTATGACTATTACTGCCCCTTTGTTGCAAGAACTAGTATTAAAACGTGTCGCTAGTTTAGTAGGTGGGTTAGATTTATCTATTTTGCTTAAACTTAGAATGTTGAATTTAGTAGGAACAATGTTGTCTTCCGTTGTTCTTCCAGCTACCGAATATTTAGAAGAAGTTCATCTTCCTGGGACTCTGACATCTTTGTTTTTAGATCAACAACCCAATTTGAGAACTATCACTTTGGAAGGGGCTGACCGAATGCAAAGTCTGTCAATTGGCGCAGGAATTGTAGATTCGCGTACCATATTCAATTTATGCTTTACAGGTAACGCACCGTTGAATTATTTAAAGTTAGCAAGTATAAACTGGACCGAGGTTTCTCTTTATATGATTAACTATTTGGCTTCTATTACAGATAGTAGTGTATCTGGAAAAATAGCAGTAATAAACAATACTACCAACCGGCCTAATTTTAACAATAAAATTGACTGGTTGTATCATTGGGGAAATGTAGACGATGAAAACAACAATCTTCATATTACTTACTACTCAACTCCTATTGCAGCTATAGAAATCAAAGGAAGCCAATACATTTATTCTACAGGTGAACACACTTTTTACTGTAAGCCGAATACCACTAATGGGAATGATGTAGTTAGTATTCGTTGGTCATTAGATACCAATTTGTATGCAAAAATAGTCAATACGTCAAAAGATTATTGCGTTATCAATGTATCTCAATTAGGAGATGAAGATACATTGGCTCCACATACAACTTTAAGATGTTATCTAACAAAAACGAATGGTGAAGTGCTTGAAGCATCATGGGATATTGGTTTATACCCCAGACGTGCTCATCTCGGAGATTATGTATTTTATGATGGAACTTATGGTCCTACAACTGCTGGAAAAACCGTAGTTGGAATTTGTTTTTACATAAATCCAGCAGATGCCAATGATAGACGTATGGTAGCATTATCAAATCTTGAAAATTCAGGTATAGTATGGGGGCTTTATCCTCAAAATACAGGACAAACAGAAGAGTGGAATAAACAATATGCAATTTATCCTATTGAATTACAAGATGATGTTAATTATAGTGTATATGATATAAGTTCAATTGCTAACATTACACAGACCGGCTTACAACCTACAGAATATGACGACCAAGGTCATACCTCTCCTAACTATATAAGGTATGATAATTATGTAGATGAAAATACAATTGACGGATTTGTAAATTCAGATGTTAAAACAGCTGCTGTTGGAGATGGTATCGCTGCTCCAGGTACGACTAATACAGGAAAAGAGGAATTGGCTGCGGATTTAGCCATTTTATCAGGTGCCTATAAAAAAGGTGACGAAGTTCCTATCGGTTTAGCAAAAACTTTAAAAATTATTCAACATAGAAATAAAATCTTAGAAGATTCTGGAGTTAATTTGCCGATACCTGAAGCAACTGATTTATATACTGAACAAGCGATGTTAACCCAGTATATAAATAACATAATTGCTAACAATGAAAATCTTAGTAAATATCAACAATTTTATTATCCTGCTGCCAGCAAATGCTATGCTTATCAACCTACAGTAAAAGCAGGCGAAGAATTGGCAAATAAATTTAAATATCATAATTGGTACCTACCATCTGTTGGTGAACTTATGCGTATGTATTGGCACGCTAGGCAAGGAGTGAATTATGATGATGATAAAATAGGTGCAATTTTTCAAAAAGCAATAGATGCCGGTATTTTGAACGATTTTTCTAATTCTTGGTACTGGAGTAGCAGTGAGTACAGTCAGAGCGGCAGCTGGTACGTGGGCTTTAGTAGTGGCTACTTCACCTTCAGCAACAAGTGCAGCAGTGGCATGGTGAGGGCGGTTGCAGCATTTTAGTATAGTGGAGCGTCTTTTGACGCTCCACAAAAATAAATATGCCATAATTGTAAACCTCTACAGAAAAAATAAAGTATTCGTAAATAAACTATATGTAATAAGACACATTGTGAATAAAATCTTTTAATTATGGCAAGAACAATTCGTAATGCAGGAAGTGCACCTATTTACAGAGAAACAGAAAATTTAATGTTACTCTGTATAGAAATGGTAGAACGAACCCCTAATAGTGTAGGAATTCGTCAATTAAGCAAACGTCTCATAGACACTCTGCTTGATGGATTAACAGTGATAGGATTGGCTTTAAATGAAGAAGATCCTGATTCCAAACTTGAACTTATTAATTCATTTTATTTGCAAATGCGTACAGTGAAAACTTGCATTGACACCTTAAAAGAGTGGTCAAATCGGAGTCCTCATACACGCATAATTAGCAACAAGCAAATGCCACATTTTGCTGAATCTTTAAAGGAAATTTCAAAGCATATTAAAAGCTGGAGAAGCAAAGTGTTGGAGCAGCAGACCTGTTGAACGGTTACGACTATGATAACAGGGACATCTTTATTGAAAAATGGGCGTGTCACTGGGCCTTTACCAAGCGTTAAAGACCTAGTTAAGAATAAGATAGTACACGCAATAACCGCAAGCCGGTACTGGAGTAGCAGTGAGAACAGTCAGAACAACAGCTGGAACGTGAACTTTAGTAATGGCAACTTCAACAACAACAACAAGTACAACAGTAACATGGTGAGGGCGGTTGCAGCACTTAACGATAAATATGTTGAGGGATGGTTTGATGCGTTAGATGATTGCTGTGCCAAAAAAAAGACAAGTTCACAATGTGTTATGTATAGACTTATTTGGCATGAAGATCTATTAGATTTAGCGAGAGAAGTTTATGAACGAACATATAGACCAACAACAAGTACTTGTTTTATAGTTACCCGTCCTAAATTACGGGAAGTGTTTGCTGCAAATTTCCGTGACCGTATTGTACAACATTGGTTGTGCCTACGCTTAGAGCCACTGTTTGAGGCACGTTTTGTTGAGCACGGAAATGTATCATTTAACTGTCGAAAGGGTTTTGGAACATTTGCATGTATCGATCAGTTGACAAAAAATACTATTGAAGTCTCTGATAATTATTCCCATGAGGCTTGGTATGCTCAATTTGATATTAAAGGATTTTTCATGTCAATTGATTGTGAATGCTTATTAAAGTACTTATTGCCATTTATCAAAGAAAAATGGAACTATTGGAAAGGAACTATATATGAACAGGATTTAGATTTAGTGCTTTGGCTTACAGAAGTAATTGTACGACATCGTCCACAAGATGATTGCATACGCCAAGGGAATTTAAAATTATGGAGAATACTACCTAAAAACAAAAGCTTGTTTTACATTGAATGGATGAGAGGTGAACCAATAGGCAACCTAACCAGTCAATTATTCGCCAATTTTTATATGTCATTTTTTGATGAATGGGCTATTAAAGCAGCAGAAGAAAGAGGAGCCAAATATGTACGTTTTGTAGATGATTTTAGCTTTGTGTGCAAAACTAAGGAAGATGCAATTTATTTCAAAAGAGCTTCTAGGAATCAACTACGATATATTTTAAATATTCAAATGCACCCTAATAAAATCTATATTCAAGAAGTTAAAAAAGGAATAAAAATGGTAGGAGGAGTAATTAAGCCGGGTAGAGCTTACTTATCGAATCGAACTGTTGGAAACTTTATTAATGCTGTAAGTTATTTAGAAGAAGCATGTAAAAACTGTGACAAGGAAGCTATATATGCCAATGTGAGGTCTATAAACTCTTATTTAGGTTTCTTAATTCATTATCAGTCATACGGAATCAGGCGCAAAGCATTTTCAGAACTACATTATTTTTGGAAGGCTTGCTATATTCAAGGAAAATTTCAAGTTGTAAAAATAAAAAACACAGTACAATGTTTATAACTTATAATCAAGGTAATGAGCAACCTCAACGCATACGACACAATATAAAATTAGGGTTGCGTCAATACACAATTGCATTTGATGTTCATATAGTAAAAGAAGGTGAAAACGAACAATACAAATGGTGTGAGATAACCCTTCCAGTTGGAACACCCACATATAGCCAATTGGTTTCAGCTATTATTCATGGACGTTACTCCGATGATGCAATGCAAGCCATTATTAATAATTACCTCCTAGAAGATGAAGATAGTGAGCATCAAAAAGAATGGAATGACATGCAAATGTGGAGAGTGGAAGCAAAGCGTATGGCCAAGGAAATATTAGAAGAGATTAAGAAATAGTTTATCTCTTCTCGCATCAACAAATACTTTGTTCAAAGGCTATTCTTTTGAAAAAGTAATTTATGGGAACAGTAGCAAAATCTTCTATCACACTTGTATCTATTAGCGATGCTTATTCGTTGTCGCTAACCCCAAACTCGTGTGTGATTAAAGCAGATTTCGATGGTTCTAACCCTAAATTAGAACATGCTTATACTATTATTTCAGCATATTGTGGAGATGAGAAAACCCCAATAGAAATTGATTCCAGCACTATTATAAAAAGTAACGATAATATAGAATGTCAACTAATAAAAGTTGATAGCTATAGATACCGATTATCCATTATATCACTCCCAGTTGATATATTACAAGGATATATTGAAATTCCAGTTCTTTCTGGAGTAAGTGCAGGGTTAACTGGGCGTTTCACATTTTCTATTGTACGCGAAAGTACCATGCTGGATTGGATTCAAGATTGGGAAAACAATAAAACAACTATTGGCTCTTCTTATGTGATTACTCCCAAAATATTTGTTGGAAAAAAAATAATTGGTAGTCACGACAGTCTTGAAGATGTTCCAGGATTAACGGGGGTATATATTGGTCCTTCAGAAAATAACGGAGCCGGTATATATGGATATAAAGATAACAAAGAAATTTTTCATATAGACCAAACCGGAGGTAAAATAGGCGGTTGGGATATTACATCTGGTGGTATTCAATGTGAAGATGGCACATTATCCATAAAATCAGAAGGAACCATTTCTGCTCAAAGTGAAGGCATCATTCATTGGTCATTAAACAAAGACGGTTCAGCCTCTTTTGCCAATGGTAATGTTACAATGGATGTTGAGGGAAATGCCTCATTCAAAGGAACAATAGAAACATCTGGTGGTAGTATTGCAGGGTGGATCATAGGAGCCGATAGCATTTACAATGGAACTATAGGAATCAATTCATTAAAAAAATTCATAGCCATCGCTAATGTTGCTTCTGTCCAAGATATTGGTAATCAATTAGACTGGGTAAAAGAATATGGCGGTGTTGCAATGTATTGCATCAGTAACACTAATTATGGTCTGATAGGATATAAAAATAACGAGAAAGTGTTTTCAGCAGGTTCTGATAATTTTATTGCAGGTTGGAACTTTAATGAGAAAGCTATTTTTAGTGGAATACAAACAAATTCTGGATTTACAACAAAATCTGGAGACATAACAATTAGTTCTAATGGTATTAGAGGATTTAAATGGCGTTTAGAAAAAGATGGTTCAGGAGCATTAGCAGGAGATAATATCACATGGGATAAAGACGGAAATATGAATTTTAAAGGTAAAATTGATGCTTCTCAAATTATATCTGGAAAAATTGATACGTCTCTTATTAACACAGATGCAATATTATCAAATGGAGATGCCTGGGCATTATTAAAAGATGGTTCTGGTTATTTAGCTTCAAAAAATTTAACTTGGGATGAATTTGGTAATATAAATGTATTAGCTTCATTATCATTACCATATAAAGAATTTTACATTAACACAGATTCAACCCCAACTCCTATGGATTTATCACAAGGAAGATATTTTATAGCGAGATATGGAAATATATATGGTGATCAAATTATAGAACTTCCTACCCCTATTAAAGAATATAATGGTTCAGAAATTAGAATATATTCCGGATTTATGACAACAAGAGCTTCCAGAAGTGACTTTGATATAATAATAAAAGGAAATGGTATATTTTTCTATCCAGGATATATTCCAGTACTAGGTTCTCCAATACAAATCTCAAAAGTGCGTGTATCAAATAAAGAAATTATTTTAAGATGTATTTCACTGGGGGATTTTGTTTTTTGGTATATACAAAATTTCTGTGACTTTACAAATGATGATTTTAATCCACAGTAAGTCAATAATAAATTGATGTAAATGCGCACAGATATTTATGTAAATACAATTACGGGTGATATAGTTTTAAAAAATCAAAACTCTTTAGAAGAATATTTGTTTGAATGGATCGAAGAAACTGATTTACAACTTACCGCTCAAATAATACTCCCTTCCAACTTTGATATAAAGCAACTTTACACGATTGGTGTGCAAATAAAGATACCATATACACCAATCTATAAACCAATAAAAATACGTTTTAGTAGAGACTTTGGTGGTGGTAATATTCGTATAGTTATAAACCCAACTGATAACTCTGAATGGTTTGAAGTGCATACAAGGCTATTTGGCCTACAAGATAAGATTTTGTATGCTTCACAATTAATAATGGTTAGTCAAGATTATTATCTTATACAAATAAATAAAGGGGTGGCATATTTATGGTCCAATGCAATATCTGATATGGTAAATATAAATGCAAATATTCAGAACCGAAACTTATTGTTACAATGTGTTCCGTCCAACAACTATAGGTATCCAACTTCAGGTGTGGGTTTAATTAAATATCTTCATGCCAACCTTAGTCATTCAGGATTAGCAGAAAAGTTACAAACTGAATTCAAAGATGATAAAGTGGAGATTATTAATGCCGCTTTTAATTCCTATTCAGGAGATCTGGAATTAGACTTAGATTTTTCAGAAGCAGATGCAGGTGTATAAAGTAAAACGAAATCAGAACATATTTGATGTTGCAGTAAGCACACATGGTTCTATAGAAGGTATATTCGATTTGTTAATCAACAATCCTGATTTATCCTTCCACTCACAATTAAAAGAAGATGAAGAAATATATTGGGATGAAGAATTTATTATATATGACAGCATTGTAAATACATTACAATCAGAACATATTGTACCGGCAAACGGGGAACGACATGTATATCACAAAAGTACAACAGCCTCATTACGATGTGTTGTGTACATATCCCCCAAAGAAGCATCCATTGCATTACAAATGGCCGGAGACGGAAATCTTATTGTTGATTGGGGAGATAATAGCGATCTGGAAACTATAACGCTATCTCCCACTCTACAGAAATATGTGCATTTTTTCGATAATTATACCGATGAAAGATCAATTAAATTGTATGGTGATTTCAATTTAAAAACCTGGGAATTGTCTTCTATTAATGGCTTAATCATGCCAACTATGCCCTTGGTGGTAGACGAGATAATTTCGGAGAAGAACAATCTCTCTCTACAAGGACTATTTTTATGTAAAGGTACATATTTGGTGAAACTGGCTGACATGAGTTTATCCAGCCTTGCTCCCATTCAGGATATGAGTTTATCTAATTTAGAGTTAAGAAATATTGATTATACAGAAGACACAGTTATCAATGACTATTTAATCTATATTGCAAAGCATAATAATCAACGGAGGAATTGTAAAGTTATATTAGATACACAACCCTCTGGAACATATAAGGAGCCGCTTAAAGATAGTAATGGCAATTATGTTATTACAACTGGTATGGAAGCGATATACGTGATTACCCATGAAACTGCATGGAATGAAGCGGGTTCATGGAGCTTTGATATAAATGGAACGATTTATCAATATGAAAATTCAGACATAGCATGAGCCGTACATTAACAGAAATATACAATGAAGCCGTGGAGACCAGAAACAAATATCTGGAACTTACAGAGCTAACAAATGACTCAAAGATGTCAATAATCAATGCTTTCACATGGGTAACAGCTGCTGCAATTTACTCATTTGAAACATTGTTAGACGTTTTTACCACAGATATTGCTAAAACCTTTACCCAACGAATTAATGGGACTTCAGCATATTACGCAAATGCCATGTTGAAATGGCAATATGGAGATGATCTAATTATCAATGATGAAGGTACAGCATTTCATTATGCAACTGAAGATACAACAAAAAGATTGATTACACATGTATCTTATCAAGAGTATTATAATGAAGAGTTCAAAGATAATATTTTGATATTAAAAGTTGCTTCCGGAGAAGGTCGTTCTTTGTCCCAATTGTCTGATGAGGAACTAATTGCAGCACGTGCATATCTTAATCAGATTAAATTTGCAGGTGTTAAGTGTAATGTAGTTAGTCGCAGAGGCGATGTGCTTGTTCCCAGACTCACCGTGTATTATGATGGAGCCATTACGAAAGAGGAACTTTATGATAATATTGATACAGCACTTATTGATTTTATTGTAAATATGAAATTTGATTCTCTTGTCTACTCACAAAAAATTATAGATGCCATTCAAAAAGTAGAGCATGTTACAGATGTTCATATTGATCATGAAGCTAGTGTAGAACAAGGAATATTTATCGCTCAATACAATGACAATAATGAACTCGGACCATTAACCAAAATTGAGCGGAAGTGTTATTTAGCAAGCGGTTATGCAAAACAAAGTACACAGCAAGATGCAGAAAGTGAACTTCCCACCTTTCGTGAGGCAATTGTTATAAAACTAGAAACAGAATGAGAAGTTATCGTATTAATACTGACCGTATAGTAAATCAGTTAGTTCCTCATTATCTTGGAGGACGAAAACTGATATTATTTCTTCAAGCCATTTTACAACCGTTAAACTCTTTGAATATAAAATGGAAAGAATGGGCTGACGAAAAACGAATAGAAGCAGCAATGACCTCCCAGGTTATTATGATGGAATATTTTTTAAATCATAAATTTAGGAAGTATTTTTTAGACACCTCTGAACATATTGTCATTTCAGATGGTGCTATAAATGGAGTACCAATATATTGGGAAGATGCTAATAAAAATATATGCGAATTTCCTTTGTATAACGAAGGCGAAATCGAAGTTAGCGGACACCCAACCACTCCATTGCGTTGGAAAGATGAAAAGATGCCAACAAGTGATGTAAGTTTTGTAGTAAGTTGTCCTGCTATTAATACCAAGACAATCTCACAAGAGGAACTTACAGCTATGATTACTTATTATGTAGATCGTTATCGTATTGCAGGAAAAAAATTTAAAGTTACATACGCTTAAATGAAAGAGTTTACTTCACAAACAGGTGGGCGTTACACCTACATTGATGATATTATGAATTTACAGAATCTTGCATTAGCTTTTACAAGTATATTTGATGAGTGTGATAACTTTATTATCAGCGGATGTCAAGTATCAGGTACAAGTATTAGTGCTGGATATGTCTATATCAATGGTAAAATACGTTATTGCGCAGGAACATCTGGAGTCTCTAAATGGCCTATGTATTTGTATGAGAACAACTCGGTTGAACGTGTGTCTTATGCTGATTCCGGAGATAAAAATGGACGGAATATATACGGATGTGCTGTATCATCCAGTGTACCAATAGCCAATGATGTACTAACTGAAGCACCACCCCAATTTATCAGTATTACATCAGATGGTACAGCACTTCGACTTAAAGAAGCGTTATTTGGTAAATATGCTTTAATGATAGATTCCCCTAATTCAGTTCAGACTGTACAGAAGGATGTTGTTATTGATGGAACAGTAACGGCAAATAAAGACCTTACAGCCCAAAAGGGGATTAATTTAACATCAGGAACAGCTAAAGCTAGCATCACCTATAATGCCTCTGGAGCATTAAGTATTCAATCCCAATTAAATGGAAAGCCTGTTTACAAAGTAACTATAACAGAGGACGGAGCTATTCAATTTTATATTGGAGATACTTTATTGGCTTCGCTTGACTCCAATGGTATGACGCTAAAAGTCACAATGTCTTTAAATTCTATTAAGGCAGGAAATATTGTTGTAGCTAGTAATCATATATATAATACAGGCGTTGCAGCTGATACTGGTAGTATAAATATCAATATGTTAGGGTACAATGAAGGAGATTCCTATTATCGGGACACCAAAATTGGCGATGGAAAAAATACTGTTATACTAGAAATCACAGGAAAATCTAAAGCTAGTATTTTTTATGGACCAGTAAAAATATCCCATGCGGATTCTTCGCTCCTAAGTTTAAAGAATGCCTCTCTTCCTAAGACAGACAATCAATTGATAACCTGTTTAAATTGGGAAGACAAAAATTCAGAACAAATCGGTTATATGGGGTATTCCAATATCTCTAACAAAGATTTATATATCAAAAATAACATTGGAAACTTGGTTCTCAACAATGACGTATATGTAACAGGAAAACTATTCGTTGGTGGAATTGATGTTATAGCTAGAACTATAGAATATCCCAAAGATAGTGGATGGATTGCAATCAATGTTCAGAACTGTGGTATTACAACAAAACTGTATGTCCGTCAAGTTGGAAAAGTAGTGTCCATTCAAGGAGAATTACATACCCATCACAGTGGTACCATATTTACATTACCAAACACCATTGATCCTCCTAAATATAAAATAGGTTATTCCCATAATAAAGGACGTGGAAATTGGCATTGTACAATACAAGGCGGACAACGTAATTGTGTAGTTGATTATTGTAATAATGGATGTTCAGAATACATCGGATTTTTAATGACATATATTATTTAAATTATGAAGATTATTAATATTAGCGTTGATATTGAGAGCCAACTTTTAAATTCTCGGTCAACATCGTCTCAAAAAAATAAACCTAATGAAAACGTTTCCGAACAGCAGAAAGAAACCAAAACGCCGCAAAAAAAAGCCCGGAAGACCAAAGGGGCACAGTCTGAAAAACTTCGACCAGACACGGATCGGATTTCTGATGAAACATGAAGTTCCTATAGAATATAAACTATTAATGGAAGTATCTGACTTCCTAAAAATTCATGCACCATCTCCGGAACTGATTGAAGCAATAAGTTATGCTTCAGATGACATATTCTTCAAAAAGGCTAAGTTCTGGAGATGCTTAATGGATTATAAAAAGTATGGTTTAAGACCTCCATATAGTATTCATACAAACGCAAATAAGGAATTATATTATATACATATAAGATTTAAAAAGTATCTAATTTGATAATTTATATAAATCAATTTAGATACTTTTTTATATCTATAATCTTGTAAATAAGAAAATAATTAGTAATTTCGCATCACAATTGATACACACGATCTTTTATATTGACTTTTAACACAGTAAATTCATGCACAAGGTATCGCGCTTTTTCAAGCCTTTACCATGTCCTACCCCAGCTCCTAAAAAACTGTACCTATTAAAATGCGAAGCAACTGGATTATATAAAATTGGAGCAACAAGCGAGGATGTAAAAAATCGTATTAGTAAGCTGTATTATAATAGCCACACTGATCAACGAACAATTAAAATTATAAAAGTTTGGGAGAAGTGTGGCTATTGTGAGTATTATATACTCAACAGTTTTGCTAAGTTAAAGGTTTCTCATCCTTTCTACAAAAACGGACATACAGAATGGTTTAAATTCACAAGTGATGAATCCAGTCTAATACGGACTGTAGAATCTATTATTTCAAGTTTAACATAGAGGAAAATATGATTAAAGTAACTAGACTAAATGCGGTTACTTCTTGGAGCCGTGCTTTAAATGCAGCACGCAGAACCGTAGGAAAGTCAGCATTAAAAAAAGAACCTTCAGACTCATGGAAAGCAAAAATGTTATTAGCAGAACATTCTCCCATTCGTTTGGTAGAATATGAATGGACATGGGAACAAATACCTCAATGGGTAACAGTGCATTTCGTTCGTCATCATATAGGATGTGAAAAGTTTGTTCATACTCAACGACCGGATCGTACCGGTTCACAAATTCCTAGAGGAGAACATTTGCAAGGAGAATTAAATGAAATGGATATGACTGCAAATGCACAAGAAATAATGGCTATTTCACGAGTACGTTTATGTAATTGTGCTTCAAAAGAAACTAGAGAAGCATGGACAGCAATGTTGCAAGAACTAAAAAAGATAGATCCGGTTCTTGTTAGTAAGTGTGTGCCAACATGTGTTTATCGCGGTTTTTGTCCAGAGCTAAAATGTTGCGGATATGCCAATACTCATCAATTCCATGAAGCTGTTGAAAAATATAGAAAGACTGAATAATTATGAAAGTACAAAAAAGAACAGGTCAAATTGTAGATTTTGACCTAGAAAAAATAGGAAATGCGATAAAAAAAGCCTTTGATAGCAAACAAGTTGAATACGACCCAGCAATTGTAAAATCGGTTGATAAATTAATTAGCCTTACCTACACTAATGTTCCCGTATCTGTAGAAACCATCCAAGATTACGTAGAACGCGTATTAATGCAATTTGGATATTATGATATAGCCAAGACTTTTATCCTATATCGTGAACAACGTAAAAGTACGCGTTTTGTCAAAGAACGTATTGATTATATGAATCAATATAGTCAATCAACAGACAATGCAGCTTCTTCATCAGAAACCGATGGGAATGCTAATGTAACTATGAAAAATGTAGCTAACTTGGAAGGTGAAGTCTATAAAACTACTAATCGGATAATCCAACGCCAACGTATGAAAGATGAGTTGAACATTCTCTTTCCAGAAGTAGCAAAGCAATACGAAACAGATCTTGATAATCATATTATTTATACACATGATGAAGCATCTACGCCAGTATTAAAACAATATTGTATGGCGGTTAGTTTGTATCCATTACTAACAGAAGGCGTAGGCAATATTGATGGTGTTACCCCTTCAGAGCCTAACGATTTACAGTCGTTTAGTGGGCAAATAACCAACTTGATATTCTTACTTTCTTCCCAATGTAAAGGAGCGGTAGCCGTAGGTGAATATTTCATTGCACTAAATTACTATGTAGTTAAAGAGTTTGGAGATAAATGGTATGAAAAACTTGACTGCGAGGCTTCCTCGCCACATTGCTTAATTAAAAGAACAGTACGTGATAATATCCTGAAAGCGTTCAAACAGTTTGTGTGGGGCGTTAACCAACCAGCCGGAAATCGTAGCTATCAAAGCCCATTTACAAATATTTCTTATTATGACCATACATATTTCACATCGCTCTTTGGAGAATTTTGTTATCCGGATGGAAGTAAGCCTGAATGGATAGCTATTGATACATTGCAACGTATGTTTATGAAATGGTTTAATCAAATACGTTTAAAGCAAGTATTAACCTTTCCGGTAGAAACTTTTGCGATGGTTCATAATGGCGATGATATAATCGACCTAAATTACAAACAACTTTGTGCCGAAATGTATGCGGAAGGGCACTCGTTCTTTACTTATATTTCCGATAGTGCAGACAGCCTTGCATCATGCTGTAGGCTTAGAAATGAATTGGCAGAAAATACCTTTAGCCCCACTTCTGGCTTGACCGGTGTTATGACAGGTAGTTGTAATGTGATTACTTTGAATATCAATAGAATCGTTCAAGATTGGGCATTGACCCACACATTAAATGGAACACCTTTAATTAAGGGTAAGAAACTTATAGGTAATCCCTTACGTGTAACAGTAATTGAAAATGATTTAAAGAACTATGTAACTAGGATTTTGGAAAGAGTCTATAAGTATCATATTGCTTTCAAGACAATGCTATACGACCTTGAAGACAAGGGAATGTTTGCCGCTTCAAATGGCGGTTATATTCATATCAGTAAATTATATAGCACCATAGGCATCAATGGGTTGAATGAAGCCGCTAGATTCTTGGGAATGAAGGTAAGTAATAACCCGGAATATATTGAGTTCCTTCAACTCATTTTGGGCACTATTAAAGAACAAAATAAACTGCATTCTATCCATGACAGAAAACGACCTTTCTTGTTTAATTCAGAAGTTGTGCCAGCAGAAGGACTGGGAGGAAAGAATTATAAATGGGATAAAGAAGGTGGATATGTTGTTCCAGAGGATGAGAATTTATATAACTCATATTTTTATAATGCCCATGATGACACTTCTATACTAGATAAATTTATATTACATGGGCACCAAACCTATCAGTACACTGATGGAGGCTCGGCAGCTCACATTAATTTGGAAGATCATTTATCAAAAGAGCAGTATCTGAAATTAATTGATTTTGCCATAGCCAATGGAACCAATTACTTTACCTTTAATATACCAAACAGTAAATGTGAAGATTGTGGCAAAATCATAAAAAGACCCATTGATACTTGCCCTTGTTGTGGTAGCCATAATATTACTCAATATACACGAGTTATCGGATATTTACGCCCAACAAAAGCATTTGGAAGTGATCGACAACAAGAGGCTAGAAACCGTATATATAGTGATGGTAAATCCCAGGTATGAAATATGTAGATACAAAAATAGTGTTTCAAGAATTGCCTAATGAAATTACTTTGGCAATAAATATAAGTGGTTGCCCATGCGCCTGCATCGGGTGCCACTCTTCTTATCTGTCACAGGATATAGGAGAATCATTAACAAAAGAAGCACTTCAACAATTGATACGCAAAAATAAAGGAATAACAGCTATATTATTTATGGGCGGTGATGCAAATCCGGCATATATAAATAAATTAGCCGAATACCTTTATCATAACTATCCTAATTTAAAAATTGGCTGGTATTCTGGACGAGATAAATTATCCGAAGAGATCAAACTTGATTTCTTTCATTATATTAAATTAGGCCCGTATATATCCAGCAAGGGACCTCTTAATAATCCGAACACTAACCAAAGATTAT
>URKY01000032.1 GCA_900548465.1 uncultured Eubacterium sp. | reverse complement strand
ACATCCCCATTTACCTGATGGTGTCCACTGATTAACTGTTGCTTCTGTATATCCTTCTAAAGCTCCACCTGTTGTAGTTGGGGCTACCGTTGTTGGTGTTACCTTTGTAGTAGGCGCTACTGTTGTAGGGGCTTTTGTTGTTGGCGCCACAGTTGTTGGTTTATCGTTCTTTAATGTTTCAAGGAAAGCGGCATTTTCATCTACAAAAGAATTGTTATTCTGTGATGAATCCCAGTTAATAGACCATGCCATAATTCCTCGTATTCCCGGATAGTTGTTATTAAGTTCCGTAAATGCGCTCTGAAGTACTGAATTTGCAACTTGTCCACTTCCTGCAGCACCCTGTGATGAAGGTACACCAATTACTACCTGATCCGGTCTAAGTGGTGCAAAATATGTAGAAGCATCTGTTGAATTTGTGTAATATGCTCCGACATGGAAACCTTTCAGAAGCATTTCACACATTGCCACAATGCCTTCTTTTGTTCCCATATTATATGATTTTCCATCCAGTCCTGTAACAGGTGATGAATTGTATAACTGAACATGTACATATGATGTTTTATCTCTCAATGCATTTATCATTGGAAGATATACACCTGCTCTTGCATCGCAATACTGATTAATTCCGCCATAGAATGAATATCCTAACTGTACATAGAATGTTTCAGGTGCCCATGAAAGAATGAAATCATCTCCATAGCTGTCGCAAATTGTACGAATAGCCTTTATCATATTTACAACCTTTGGTGATGTCGGGTTATTAATATCTTTGTCATTTCCACTCTCAAACTGTACTGAAGACTGTTCAAGGTCAATATCAATTCCATCAAATCCATATTCATCTACAAAAGATTTAATATCACTCACGAACTGATTTACTGCACTGTCTGATGTTAATGAGAAGTATCCTTCATATCCACCAATTGACAATACAATCTTCTTGCCCTGAGCCTGTAAATTCTTAACATCTTTCTTAAAGTCTTCCTTTGTGTATGTTGATGAAAGACCACTAATGTTAAACTGCATTTTACCATCTGTACTTCCTGCCTGTACCGGTTCAGCAAATGAAATGTTAATTACATCCCAGTTTTTGTCTACATCTCTAAGTTTAATAAACGGATTTCCGTCATTATTCCATGTATGATAGTAACCAATCATAAGTCTTGATGACAATCCATCTGTTGTTGTACCAGGGTTTGTCTCTGTTGCCTTAGTTGTAGTTACTGTTGTAGGTGTGTTTAAACCTGTGATAACAACATTAAGTACTTTACCTTCTGTTTCATATCCGTTCAGATTTGCTGTTATCTTAATTGTATGATTTCCATTTGTTGTAAATGTATATGATGCTGTTGTTGCTAAATTGTAAGATTCAACATATTTTCCATCAATATATACTTTATATATCTGACCGCTGGCAATCTGCTCTTCAGTCTGACCCCATGAATATTTTACTGTTCCGTCTTTCTGTTCATTAAGTGTTAATCCAATAACTTCAGTTGGCTTAACAACCGGCTGAACAGTTGTAGTTTCATTTTTCTTTGTTGTAATATTTTCTTTTGTTGTCGTCGTATTTGCCTTTGTTGTTGGCTGCTCATGTGTTTCCAATGAATCCATAAGAGTATCCATTGTTTTAGCCCATGCATAACCATTTGTAGCATCCCAGTTAATTGACCATGTCATTACACCTCTGAATGTTGGATAAGCCTTTGGTGCTGTAAAGCTGCCTGATGATGTTCCATTAACAAGTGATTTCACTGCTGTAGAAATTACATCTGTTGAAACATATCCGCTTGAAGCTGCGTTAGGTGTTGATGGCAATCCTAATGCTACCTGATCTGCTCTTAGTCCATTTTCCAATAATAATGTTGAAAGTGATGTCAAGAAGTCTGCATTTCCGACCCGGGCATTAAATCCGTTATAACCAGTCATTCCACCTGTATTGTAGAACTGTGGGTAACAAATTGTAAGAATATCTCTAATCTTGTATGCCAATCTGTAATATGCAGATGTTGCCGCTGTTCCATTAGGATTTACATCCTGGAAATAGTATGTTTCAGGAGCCATAGTTATAATGAAGTCATCTCCAAAATGATCATGGACTTCTCTTAGAGCTTCCGCAATATAGTCGGTTCCTGATACTGCGCCACCTTCAAAGTCAATATCTACGCCTTCAAACCCATATTCTTCTATCATTGATATAAGGCTTGTAGCAAACTGATTTGCTGCTTCCTGATTAGTTATGTAAGTTGTACCTTCTGCTCCACCTACTGAAATAATTACATGCTGTCCTTTTGCCTTAGCATCTTTTATGTCCTGAATAAACTGAGCCTTTGTATATCCTCCTAAAGAGTTGCTTAAATCCTTATCAAGTTCAAATGTAACCTTTCCCGGAGTTGTTGATGAATTTGCAAAAGCTACACAAATCATATCGTAATACGATGGAACATCTGATAATTTAAGTGCTTTTGATCCATTGAGAAAATTATGCCAATATCCTGTTACCATATGTTCAGGTAGTTTAGAATTTACTGTATAATTATTTTCTGTTGTTCCCTGTTCACTTCCACCGGCTTTTGTTGTCTCTACATCTCCTGCTACTAAATCTGTTCTTTCTTTCCATAAGGTAAATGCTGCTGTCGGTGTCCATGCTGAATTTGAAACGTGTGGATATATACATTCATATACTCTTCTCTGATACTGAACCAAGTCTCCCGATTTGTAGCTTACACTATTTGGTGACCATTCAGGGTAGGTTCCAGTTGAAACTTTCTTTGTTGTAGACTGTTCAGTCTTCTTCGTTGTCTGAGTTTCATTCTTTGTTGTCTGCTGTTCAGATGCTTTTGTTGTAGGTGTCTGCTCCTTCGTTGTTGCATCTTCCTGAGTTTTTGTCGTTTCAACAGACGCACCATTTTCATATACTACTGTTGAGAAAAGAATCTCTCCACCTGAAACTGCTCTCTGTCTCAAAGTAATTTTCTTAATGTTTGCCTGGCTGGCCGTTCCTTTTCCTGATTTCAATGTAAAAGTTAAAGAACTACCGGGCTCTAATGTTTTTGAACTCCATTCAGGCGGAGTAACAACTGTATTTCCATTTTCACTTGTAATTGTTCCACCTGAACTCCAATCACCGCTCAAAGTTTCTCCATTTTGTGTTTCTATTGATATAGATGGATAACTTAATGTTTTTCCAAAATATTCTGCCCATGGCATAATTGTAATATCCTTTGAACCACTGGCTTTTGTTACTGAAGAATTTGTATTCTTAACTGTAATTGTATAAGCATCTCCTGATGTTGTAACATCTGTCGTAACTCCATCATTTCCAGGCACAATTATATCCTGATTCGGAATAGAAGATGATCCATAGAGAGACTCTTTCATTGTCTTAGTAATGGAATTAGCCGCATCAAGAGAAGCCATCCATGAAATAAGTCCACCTAAATGTTTCTGTTTTACATATTTTCCTTTTTCTGCAACTGATTCTTCAGTGTCACATGTAAAGAACATTCCTGATGATTCACTATAAAAATAATTTGCCTTAGCCACATCGTCCCAGTATTTCTTTAAGTTGTACTTACTAACTAATGAGTCAATGTCCGAGTATGCATAAGTTACACCATTTTCACCTGTTGCATCTGCGTATAATCCCGGGTTCTTTGAATCTCTACCGGTATCTTTCTTTACTTCTTTCCATCCTCTTGTATAAGGAGCAACACCTACTACTATTTTCGAATAGTCAATGTTATCTCCGTATTTATTTTCCAAATATTTAATACAGGAATCAACTGAAAGTCCTGCATCACCTTCACTATAAGCAGGATTTGTATAAAGCGCTGTCTGATGAGCTGTAAAACCTTCCCATGCACCGTTTAGGTCATAAGTCATCATATTGGCAAAATCTACAATATTTAATACTTTATCATACTCTATTGCTGACATCATTTTTGGTGATGCAGACATTGCTACTGACAATTCATAGTGTTTACTATCCTTAGTACCATAGCTGTCTAACGAATTTCTAATTTCCTGTAATAATAATGTAAAGTTTTGTGTGTCAGCCGGTGACCCTTTACATCCTTTATCAATAGCTACGCCATTTCCTTCCGGATCAGGATCTCTGTCTGCGGTCGGATATTCCCAATCAATATCTACAAAATCATATCCATAATAATGAACAAACTTTGCCACATTGTTTGCGAAATTTTTTCTTGTCTTATCTGATGCTGCTATTTTAGGAAAATCTCCTGATCTTGTCCATCCACCAACTGAAATACCAATTTTCATATTAGGATACTTCTGCCTTAAGAGTAACATTGCTCCTAAAACTCCCGCATACTTGTTGTCAGTGCCTACTGAATATCCTACATTTGGATTTTCGTAGTCTGCCCATGTATCCGTTGTAATTAAATCACCATTTTCATCTGCATCCAAAAATGCGAAATTCAAATGTGTAATTAAACTACCATCAATTTTGTCAGGTGTAAAATTCTTCTGACCTGCATAAATTGACCAGTCGCCATAATACATTACATTACGGTAAGGAACCTGTGTCTGTTTCGTAGTTGCTGCGCTGACTTTTTTTGTTGACACTTCTGACGCTGCACAATACCCACCTAAAAGGTTTGCAACCATCATAAATGCCATTGCCAGACTTGAGACTTTACGGGTAAATCTCTTCTTAAAAGTAATTTTTTTTACTTTCATTTTTTCCTCCTTTTAATTTAATTAATATATATATTTTTTATAATATTCCTGTTAAAAAAAGTGTTTTTTCGCACTTTTATATAAAACCATTTCAATTCCATATTATACCATATTTGTAAAACTAATTTAAGTTTACTTCTTTTCTTTTATTGTCTTATTTTTTAATATAATTGTTCATTTTTTCTAGGTTTTTGGCATTTTTCCTATTCGTTATTATTTATTATTGTTTTTGCTTTTTGTATTTATTTGCCAAAATATAAGATTAATATAAAATTTTTATATATCAACAAAAACAGCATAAGAAAAGACTTTCTACGCTGTTTTTCCTTAATGAATTTCAATTTTCTATCCATTCAGACTTTGTATTTAAATTTTACATTTTTACTATCATTTATACTCACGTTTTGTTTTCTTCTAATACTCTTCAATATTAATTTTCGTACATACCTGTGCAAACCTATTTAATGCACATTTAAAACACATCAATTCCACAACCTTAACAATAATTCCATATTTAAGCATTTACATCGCCTTTTCAAAATCCAGTAATATTATTAGTTTTCTTTAACCATCTCATCAATAGCTTCTATTGCTTCCACTATTAAACCGTTACAATGTTCTTTCATCGGTGTATACGTCTGGGCATTTGCTCTAAGCAAATCCGCACATCTTGTCATTCCATTATGTTTGTCTGCTATTCTTTTTCTAAACTCGTTAGCCTTATTAGGAGTATCCAATCCCAATGCTCCTAGCACCATTAAGGCTCCTGTTATTGCGCCACACGTTTCACCGCATTTCATTCCACGACCGAAATTCTTTCCTATGGCAAGTGCCAACTCATCAGACATTCCTATTTGCGGTGCATACGCTCTAAGAACCGCCTGAGCACAATTACTAATCATAGGTACTTCATTCCTAAACGTCATAGCTTTCTCTACATGTTCATTCATATACCTCATCTCCTTGTACAACTATGTTATACTTAATTTTACCACAAAAACTAAATTTTTAATATAATACCTAAAATGTCATATACAGGCGCAAAAAAATGTAATAAAATATAATTATATAATTTAACCAATTTTTTTAAATTTTATACAGCGGGAAAGCCATTTTCCCTTAACAATATTTTATTTATGGAAGGAACGGTGAATATATGAAAAAAACATCTTTAAAATTACTGCTATTTTCCTTTGTTATGAGTTTACTTATGATAATTCCTACAAAGGTAAATGCAGAAGAAATCATTCCGGTCAATATATCTGTAAAATATGGCCAGACAGAAGCCCGAAGAATCTTAGATATGATTAATGAACTGAGAACCAGTCCTACTGACGCATGGGCTTGGGACAAAACTGATACCAAACAAGTTGCATATCCCGGTTTAAAAGAACTTGTCTATGACTATGATTTAGAGCGACTTGCAATGAAACGTGCAGCAGAAATTGCACTATCCTACGAACACACCCGCCCAAATGGTCAAAGTCCTTTTACTATTTATACTGAAGAAAATATAACCAGACTGGATACAGGTGAGAATATTGCAGTAGCAAGTCCTAATGTTTATTCTAAGGCAGAAGCAGTAAATAACGGATGGCGTGAAGATAACGAACCTTATGCCGGTCAGGGGCACCGTAGAAATATGTTAGATTATAAATTTACCTGCGTTGGAGTTGGTCATGTCACTTACAACGGCTATGACTACTGGGTTGAAGAATTTGCCTCCAGACCTTCCATTAATACAACAGAAACACCGGCAAATGACAATGAACAAACTGTTACTGTTTCAGTAACTAAAAGTTGGATTACAAATTATAAGACATATTTTGACCAAGATTCATATGTTCTAAGATTAGGAGAAACAGTAACTCCAAATATTACACCTATAATTTCTCTTATAAATCAATTTGGATCAGTCGGTACCGTGTTAGATACTCCAACCGTTTCCATTAATGACCCTTCTATTGCCACCTATAGTGATGGAAAGATTATAGGTCTTAAAGAAGGTACCACCACGTTAACCACATCACTGTACGGATTGCCATCAACAACTTCGGCAACAATTATTGTACATGACTGTGATAATCATTGGAATCAGGGTGTAGTTACAAAGATTCCAACTTGTATAAAGGAAGGTGAAAAAACTTATACCTGCACTATTTGTAATAATACAAAAATTGAAAAAATTGGCATAGATGCAACAAATCACCTCCACTCTGAAATTCGAAATCAAAAGAAAGCTTCCTGCAAAGAGGAAGGATATACCGGTGATAAATATTGCCCTGACTGTGGAACTAAACTTTCATCAGGCAATACTATTGCAAAAACAGAAAATCATAGTTGGAATAAGGGAGTAATCACTAAAAAACCTACATGTGCAGAGACAGGCGTAAAGACCTATACTTGTAGCATTTGTAGTAAGACAAAAACAGAAAACATTGCAAAAACAACAAAACATCTTCATACTGAAATCCGTAATAAAAAAGCTGCTACCTGTGGTGAAACCGGTTATACAGGAGATACATATTGTACTGATTGTGGAACAAAAATTTCATCCGGTAAGACCATTGCAAAATTAACTACTCATACTTGGGATGAAGGAAAGGTCACAACAGAACCTACTTGTACAGCGAAAGGTGTTCGAACATTTACTTGTAGTATATGTGCCAAAACCAAAACTGCGAGCATTGATGCAACAGGACATCAACATACTGAAATCCGCAGGAAAAAAGACGTTACCTGTGGCGAAGATGGTTATACCGGAGACACATATTGTACTGATTGTGGAAGGAGACTGGCATATGGTCAAACCATTAAAAAAACCGGCAACCATACCTGGGATGACGGAAAAGTAACAAAAGAGCCTACATGTACAGCAAACGGCGTAACAACTTTTACCTGCACTGTATGTGGCAAAACAAAAACAAGAAGCATAAAGGCAACAGGACATAGTTACGGAGAATATGTAGTCGTAAAAGAACCTACAACCACAGAAAAGGGGTTAAAATCCAAGACCTGCAGCACTTGTGGAAAAGTATATTCTGTAACACTTGCAAAAATAGCTTCTTCTAAGACAACTACAAAAACACCTGCAAATTCGGCTCATAAATCACAGGCAGGCCAAATTACTACTAAAAAGATTAAACTAAACCGCAAGAAACTGACTTTGAAAAAGGGTAAGAGTTTTAAATTTAAAGTTACTTTAACACCAATAAACAGTCGCGACAAAATCACTTACGTAACTTCAAATAAAAAGGTTGTCAAAGTCTACAGAAATGGTAGAATCAAAGCACTGAAAAAAGGAAAGGCTAAGATTACTGTAATTTCAGGTACGAAGAAAGTTGTCTGCAGAGTAATGGTAAAATAAAACATAATTAATAAATCCTTTATGATATACAAGGCTTGCAACCCTGTATTCATAAAGGATTTTTTGTACCATTACCATCAAATATCATTATTACCCACTTTCTCTTAGTACGCATTATTACATTCGATTATATATTATTCTTCTATAATTTTTCCATAACTACAATTTTATTAGAAATATTTTTAACCACTGGTATCTTTCCAATTACATTATAGATTGGCATCATCTTTTTCATTCCTTCTACCAGGCTTATGTCTTTTTTCCATGTAAATTCAGGAACTATTTTCTCCAGTTCTCTTCCCTTCTTAACTCCCCACTTAAACTTAGCATTACTGCCTTCAATTGACTTTTCCTTTATATGTTTTACACAAAACGGTGACATTGTTTCAATCATTACCGTAGCTGTCTTAAAGGATTTTTCAATAATGGAAAATATCTGTTTAACATCATTTTCACTGAGATACATAGATAATCCCTCTACTATTACAAGCACATTATCTCCATTATATGTAATGCTGCCTGTGTAAGAAATATCCATTGCAGACTTTGCAATCTGATAAATTGGTCCTTTTTCTTCAAGAAAACGACCTCTTATCTCTATGGTTTCCGGTAAGTCCACATTGTACCATGAAATATATTTTTCTTTCATTCGGTAACACCGTGTATCCAGACCACATCCGATATTTATAACTATGGTGTCAGGATGTTCATTTAAATACTTTTCCACCATACTATCCAACACAATTGTTCTTGCGATTACACCACTTTCCATAGCCTTATCACTATCAGCTTTCGAAAAGTCATAATCAAGTTTTTCCACAATCTCCACTGCTATATCATCTCTGATTTTTGCATTATCTTTCTTTGTTTCCTTAGCTCTTGCATATAAAGTCTGAATCATTGTTTCAGGTACGCCTGTTACCTTTATTTTTTCTTTCATAATCATATGCTCCTTTAGATTTTTCTCACAACACAATGCATACGCATTCCTTTACGGATTTCAAATTTTTCAACTTTTAAACCTGCCTTTTTGCAACATTCCATAACCATTGCTCTTTTTGCAATCTTCACATCTCCGTGACCGCACAGATTTGCAAGAGGAAGTTCTATGTTATCCATAAACCATAAAAGTAGTTTGTTGTCGCTTGTTACATCTCGAAGAATCAATCTTCCTCCTTATATCCATATTATACAGAAGAATAAGTTTAAAAAAAAGCAACCAGCTGTTTCCTGTCCAATATACATATATAATGCATAACTTTATATTTTTATATCAAACACCTTGTGTAAGTGATGATATCCTAATTTTAATATGGGCGATAACTTGTTTTATCTTCCTCCGTAATTTTTCTTATTACTTTACATGGAACGCCTGCTGCAACCACATTGGCAGGAATATCCTTTGTAATAACACTACCCGATCCGATAATTGTATTGTCACCTATGGTTACACCCTGATTTATATGTACACCTGCGCCTACCCATACATTATTTCCAATTTTCACCGGCTTAGCGTAGCATGCGCCATTAACTCTCTCCCATACATCCACAGCATGATTGGATGTATATATTCCAACTCTCGGTCCAAAAAGTACATTGTCACCGATTTCAATGCCTCCTCCATCTAACATGATGCAATCAAAATTGGCATAAAAATTATTTCCAATAGAAATATTGTAGCCAAATTCGCATCTGAAATTTGGTTCAAAATAAACTCCCTTGCCTATGGATTTCAAAATTTTTTTTAGAATAGCTTCCCTCTCTTCTGCCGGCTTGCCAAAACTTGCATTATACTCATTTGTTAAAAACACTGTGTTTTCACGGGCTTTAACTAACTCGTCAGTTAGATCGTTATACATTTTTCCACTTAAAACATACTCCTTTTGTTCTTCTAAATTCATTAGTAACACTCTCCTTTATTACAATTCTACATTTTTAACTTTTTCTTATTTTGCTTACATTATGATTCATAACTCTCCTGCCAAAATTTCTGTATAAAAAAGCCTTCACTTTTGGCATCTCCTGATGATGCTCCTTCAGCAAATCATCCGGCGAATCATACACTCCAAAATCCTGATTAATTCCTTCACTCTGAATGTATGTATTATTCCTGTTAAAATCTATAATAGGATTTCTGAAATCATTTACTGCCACACCATAACCACAAAATGCACCAGCACAATTGCCATTCATTTCCTGAAGTTTGTTTAAATACATTGTATCCAGAATAAATGCCTCCAGCTCATACCATTTATTTTCAAAAAAGACTTCCACCCAGCTGTGAAATATATTTTGTGGAGCCTTTTTGTATACAAGCCCGGTCATTGCCCCTTTTTGCAATTTCTTATCAATGGTAAATCCGTGAATTCTACACGGAATACGACAGGCTCTTAATAACGCCATAAATAATGTACCCTTGGTATTGCATTGCCCATAACCATCTGCTAAAACCTCTGACGCCGTAATGCTGTCATCCACGTTATATCCAAACAATATTTCATCTCTGACAAAATTATAAATTGCCTTTATTCGTTGGAAGTTGTCTAACTCATTCCATTTTCTTTTCTTAATCAACTGCTGAATTCTGGAATTTGAGTAATTCAGCATTTTTGTTTCTTTTAAATATCTTTCCATGTTTAGTACCATTTTTTATCGCAAACTGTATCCTATTGCTCCTGCAAATTTTTCTGCCTTTTCTCCGTGCCAACACCCCAAGACATACTCAATTATGTCCTGCTGTTTTTCCTTCATAAACTCCTCTGTATAAGCTTCCATATATCCTATCTGTCTTGCATTATACTTTGATTTTTTTTCTTCATTAGAAAGCACTCCCTGATGATATTTATATTGCATTTTCATTTGTCTCTTCAATTCTTCAAAATGCTTTGCGGCATCATCAAATCTGTTCAAATTCACCTCTGCATTAATTAGGTATTTATAAATGTCCCTCAAAAAGCCTCTACAGTATGATTTTAAATATATATTTTCCCCAAACACATTCATTAACCTAATTGCCCACTCTCCGAATTCTACCGCACGCAAAGGTTTATTCCACGAAAAAGATTCCATTGCATACATATTTTCCTTATTAATAGCACGTACAAAATTCTGAAGATTCTTAGTAACCGTCTCATCCATTGCATCAATTCCGTTCTCAAAGTCTTCAAGCTGTGCCAAAATGCTTTCTTGAAGCCTGTTTGATGCTACTGATGGAAGTTGTTCAATATGTTCCCTTGCATATACATAATTTCTGTCATGTATATAAATCCACGCTAATGCAAAATGAGCACGTTCAACCCACTCTTTGGCATTTGTAAATCTTATGGCATTTGAACCATATTTTATAGCTAATCCTCTATATTCTGACCATTTATCCTGCGCAAAATTCTCCAAGTCAACAAATCTACTTAAATTCGCAACCTGTTCAACATAAACAACTGAATAAATATAATTGTCTGGAGATTCATACACCTTCTTCAACATAAATTGACATGAAGCAAGAGCAGCTTCCGACTTTGTTTCCGATTCCTTTTCTATCTTTTCTATTTGTCTTTTCAAATTAACATAAATATCATCGTCAATCTTATTTTCTTCTAATCCAAATAAATAGTCTGTTGATACATTAAGTGTCTTAGCCAAAGGCACGACCAGTGAAATATCAGGCATTCCTGTTCCATTTTCCCACCTACTAACAGCTTGTGGCGTTACACCTATATGCAATGCAAGTTCTTCCTGCGTTAACCCTACCTGTTTTCTGATTGATTTTATGTTATTTCCTATTGAATTCATATTTTATTATCGCTGTCTAACAGCTTCCTCCTCATTATTTTTTAATTCGGTACCGTGTCTAAAATATAACATGGAAAACCCACTGTATCAAACAATGAGGTGTTTATTAAACGCAACTGAACATTGAGTTAAATGTATATTATTTTTTATAAATTATTTAAATAGAACTTTTCATCTTCCCTTGATTTAAAAATTACTATTTCTTTATCTTTGTATTTTTCAAGAAGATTATATATCTCCGGCAGACTCTTCTCCGAGAATTCCACAATCCATTGTTTAAATTCACTTTCAAAAGTCTTTTCTGTTTCAATCCAAGGTAAATCCTCTCTTTTTGTTCCTATTCTTGATTTAGCTCCTTCCAAACACACCTCTGTCGGCAAATCAAATAATATTATGGTGTCACTTTTCTCCATTCTGACTTCCAATGTTCTCTGATAATTTCCATCGATAATCCATTTATCTTTATTAAGTATCTCGTCTAGTTTTTTATCAAATTCTTCTGATGAAATTGTTGTTCTGTCAGGTTTGTGTTTTATCATGTCTAAATAATATAATGGCAACCCTGTTTTATCCCTTAATTTTCTTGCAAACGTACTTTTTCCAGAGCGGGGCTACCAATTATCATTATTCTTTGTTGCATATGTAACCTCCATATATTTAGATAAGTTTTTCTAATTCCTCCAGAAGTCTTTCTTTCATCTTATCTAACTCATCCTCTGACGGTCTGTTATTATCGCTATACATCTTTTCCATTGGATACCACCAAACCGGTCCGACACCATTGTTACCATAATTGTCAATATCACCTTTTCTGCGTGGATATAAATGCCAATGAAGATGTGAGTCGCCCATTCCTAACAACTCATAATTCATTTTTTCTGGTCCAAAAGCATTTGCTGCTGCTTCTGCTACTATTGACATTTCTTCCAAAAATGCTTTTCGTTCATCCATATCTAATTGAAACAGTTCTGTCTTTTCATGATTCTTATATAAAAATAATGTATACCCATAAAAATGCTGATTATCTCCAATAACAACATATCCCGTTTCTAATTCTTTTACAAAATATGGATTACTTCCCTTCTTTATCATCTCTATTCTGTCACATATTAAACACATAACGCCCCTCCTAAATTCTAATTTCTTCCTTGATTATTTTTATTACAAATCCAGTTTCTTAACTAACGCCAATGTTCTACTTGCGGATAACTCCTTCTCGTCTATCTTTAGCAACGTTTCCTTGTCCACCCACTTGTAGTCGATTGTTTCGCCTTCCTGTAAAACAACTGAGTTCTTTTCAAAATCAGACACACACATATATATTACATAAAGTGAATGATGCCCATCATGAACCACACGACCAATCTCCTTCATTTCACCACATAAACCTGTTTCTTCTTTTAATTCTCTTATTGCAGATTCTAGTTCATTTTCTCCCTTTAACGCCGAACCACCTGCTGTTAATTCCCATTTTCCACCATGATGTTTTCTTAAATCACGCTGCATAAGCAAATATGTGCCGTCCGTATGCATTACCACAACTTCGCCTACCAGATGATACACTCCATTGGGAATAGATTCACCCCGGATCAAGGTCATATTTTCTATTTTATTAAAATTCTTGTCGTATGCATCCCATAACTCAGCCATTGTGGAACCTCCTTAATTTTTGTCATTCTAGTTTTCTGCGCGTATAACTAAATCATATCGTAGATTTGTGCTATATACAATAAATAGATGTGTATTTATACTCAGATATTATTATACTGTACCATAACTTTTCGTTCTTGCTCTATTAGTATGATGCCTTATTTTCACTCCAAAATATTTTTTATCAACAAACAAACGACCAATCCATAATCAGAATATGGATTAGTCGCTTTTTTTCACTTAAATGTTAATTGTTTACATTACCCACTTCAACTCAATAGGATATATTTCAATAACAAAATGCTCTACTCCTATCTGTGTTTCCGGATGTGATTTTGCAATATCCACAGTTACAGATTCTATAGTTGTTTTAACAAAATCTTTTGATTTTCCCCAAACAATATATTGTGCTGATAAATATTCTATATTTCCTTTTTCATCCGGCTCAAGTGGAATTGTTTCCAACGGCTTTTCTATATCTACCCCCAAAGAAAATAGATATTCAGATACTTTGGAATATGTTGTTTTGATTTCTCTAATATAATTTTGACAATATTCGCAGTTGCATAAATCGCGACTGCTTAATTGTTTATAGCACATTTTTGTTTTTTCAATATCCAAATTGGGTTCCTCCGTATGTTTGCATTTTTGTTCTGTTCTTATATATAGTTTCTTTTCTTCGCTTCCTCAATTAACTTAGGCTGAATCATAGGGTATGTCCACTCCTGTATTAAGTCATCGCTTAAAACTATCTTTTCAATTTCACTATGTATTTCCTCAAAAGAAAAAATCTCTGCTACATAAAGCATTCCAAAAGATTCTTTTGTAGCACTTTCATTCACACGCGTTTTTCCTTTTACTGAATATACACAGACTGGTTTTATGTTAAATTCTACAGCTCCTGTTTCTTCTTTTAATTCTCTTACTGCGGTATCTTCAATTTTCTCACCGGGTTCTCTATGACCTCCCGGTGATTCAAATGTATCCCTTTCTTTATGCTTACAAAATACCCATTTACCATTTGTTTTTGAAATAATAACGGCAAATTCCAGTAAAGAATCATCTATTTCATCATAAAAATTTACTTCAATCATCTCTTCACTCTTTTCCATTTATAATCTTTTGCTACCAGAATATAGTTACCTTTTTTTACTGCTCTTAATTCTTCCAGCATCAAAGGCACATATTCTTCTATAAATTGGTCCAATATATTTTCCGTTACAAAAACTGTTTCACCCTGAGTTTTATCTGAAAAATCTCCTGCAAAATCTCTCAAAAATCCTTCTATTCTAAACTCTGCAATTTCCATGATTTTTTCTGAATCAAGGTTGATTTTCTCCTGTAAAATATTTTGACAATTGTATTTACTAACTATATAAGAATTTAAAATATGATAATCGTTGTGTAACATTGAAACTTCTTCCTGACCTCTCGGTACTCTAAACTCATCCCTATGTATAAATTGTCTGTAAAAAACGTCTTCAACCAAATGCATATAATAGCCAAGATACAAGCTATCTTCATTAATCTGCCTGTCAAACTTCTCCCTAAATAAGTTAAAATCAAAATATGTTGTTTCTTCTGTTCTATTGGCAAAATGGGTTTTGTCTCTGTCCTTTAAATCCATATATGCATCAGGTATTATGCTTCCCAATAGAAATCTTTCTTTGCTTTTTAGTTCAATTTCTTTTGAAAAAATTTCTCCTAATAAATAATGTATTAATCTTTGTGCCATATTTTCTCCTTGTGTTGCAATTGATAACGATCAATCGTCAATATTATAATAAATCAAACTTCTTTTCTCATAACACAATCTTCATTCAAACCCGGAACTCTACCCAAAGCGTTTTTTGCTTCCAAAATCATAAAAATAAGGTCGTTTCTATACTTTTCTTCAAATGTAATTATTTTCATATTATCTAAAAAACCTGCACTTTCTTAATTGTTTCATTTGTCTTTCATTTCAAAGTAAAAATTGCCCATTTCACTTTTATAGTTCATTTTTACCAATGAAAACATCATAAATTCTTTGATATCTAAACCCTTTTTTTATAATTGACGAATCGGGAACAATTACCTCTAACTCTACTAACTGATTTACTATTCTGCTCACAACATTTTTAGATACTCCAGACATCTCTTCTACTTCTTTTTTGGTAAACACAATCTGTTTCATAATAACCGGCATAATTCGATATACCGAATTTCCTTTTATACTCTCTATTTTTTTCATATCTTCTTTATAAATCTGTTTTACTTTTTCAAGTTTATAAATATATGCATTACACTGATCAATTGTGCATTGCAAAAAGAATTTAATATAACCTGCCACATTTCCCCTTCTACATTCCATAAGGTTTCTCTGATAAGACGGTTTATACAATTCCAAAATTTCTGACATATACAAAATTGGTGTACTATCATCAAGCAATGCCATTTGTACCGGTATTAATGCTCTTCCAAGTCGTCCATTTCCATCCTTATACGCATGTATTGTTTCAAACTGCACATGGGATAAAGCAACATTCACTAACAACGGATCTATAAATGCGTCATTCATGTATTCATATAAATTGATAAGCAAACTATACACATCCTCTGGCGCAGGAGGTACAAAAATTGCATCTTCTATTGTACATCCTCTAGGTCCAATCCAGTTTTGTGTTGTTCTGATTTGTCCCGGAGTTTTTTGTGAGCCCCTTACGCTATCTATAATAATTCTATGCATCTCATTTACTAGTTCAAAATTTATTATATTTCCCTCTTTTAAAACTGAAGACGCATATTCTATTGTTTTCTTCAAATTTTGTATCTCTTTATTATCATCCGTATTTTCCATATACTTTAAATAATACATTTCATCTTGAGATATTTGTGTGCCTTCAATTTGAGTAGATTTGTAACTTTCGTTTAGGATAACAGAATTTAAGAAAAAACCTGCATCAAATTCTAATGTCTTTAGTATAGACTTATACTCTCCATATTTCACGTTTGCTTCAGATATCAGTTTAAGGATTTCTTTATCTATTTTATAATCTAATGGCATAAATTTTGCTTTATATGGTTCCATATTATTCTCTCTCCTTTTTTCATTTATGGTAAAATCATACCATTTTTTTAAGAAAAAAGCACTGTTTTTTCAAAAAACAGTGCTTTTTTGCCTTGATTTTATATTATTTTTCCCACTTTTCTCATTTATATTTCAAAAATAAAAATTAAATTTTATAAGTTATATGCGTCAATTATCTCTTTTGCACGGTGTAAAATTGGCATTATTATATCTCAATTTCAATATTATTGTAAGATAGACAATACTGATAATCTCTTTCTATTTTTTATAATACATTTACTTAATTACACTTTTATAAAATGAATTATCCGACAACATTTTTTTAATTGATTCAAATTTGCACTCGCATAATTTTTCACCTAAACTTAAAACTTCATCATTTTCATAATCTATTACTTCATACCTTTTGAAACCGTCAGGTAGATTAAACAGAAAAATAACCTTACTTTCTGCCAAATATTCGTTCCAATATTCTACTTCTAAGTGTTTCTTAATAAATTCTTCCCAACACTGGGCTTTATCATCATCTAATTTTTTTGTATCTAGCCATATAAAATCACCTTCAAACTATATTTTTTCAATTATAGCTTGAAGGTGATTATTTTTATAGCTACTATTAAATTTAATAGTGACTGTGTATCGGACGTAAAAGTATTATTTTTTTGTCTTTACCTTTACCGTCTTGGACCAAATTCCACCAATTTTCTTATATCCTTTTAGAGTGGATACGTCAGCTGTAATACTATATCTTATGTAGTAAGTTGTGTTAGACTTTAACTTTTTAATTGCCTTAAGTCCACCACCCTTTTTGTCCCATACAGTTTTAGCATTCTTAAATGATTTATTTGTTGAATATTGAACAATCTCAACAGGTATCACCATTTTTTTAAAGGATATCTGGTTTTTCTTTATGTTAAGACGCTTCTTCTTCATCTTTGGTGGTCTGTTGTCCAACGAAAGAACTATCTGTGTAGCTTCCGTTGCTCCTGTTTTATAATTTGCTGCAATATTCACCAGAATAGTATTTCTGTTATTTTTAAAATAAGATCTGTTTACAGTAATTGTTGTTTTCTTATAATTGGTCTTTTTAAAGAAAGCTTTCGATTTTTTCCCAATACCGGTATATGTAATGTTGTAACCTGTACATCCAGGAGACTTAGACCATGACAATACATATTGATTATTTTTTACATTGCTTACAAAAAGATTTTTCACTTTAGTTTTCTTTTCAACCAGCTCTACATTTGTCAGATATTTGGTTCTAACATAAGCTCTTTCACTGTTAAACCATACCGTGGTCCAATTTGAATCACTTTCCTTTGGCAATGTTTCTATCTCTGCATTTGCCTGAAGAAACCCTACAACATTGTCATTATTCGACTCATCCTTTGATTTTCTAACACCAATTTCCTTTAATGTTTTCAAGTTATAAACTTTTTTCATTACAGCATCATTTGGCACTTTTGTTCCATTTTTGTAAAGGTTTATGTACTTACTTTTTACATAATAGTAACCATATCCGTTCATTAGATAGTTGGTACTGTTGTTCCCCTGGAATATAACTTTGTAATACAAATCATCTGTATCTGGTGTATTAGAATAAAGTCTTCTTGTGGTAACTATATATATTTTTTTGTTTATTCCTACTCTGTATACATCACCACTGTCTGCTGTTCCCGGTATTGGACTAATACCAATAAATCCACATGTTACTTTTCCCTCAGCAACATATGTAATATTTGTGCCTTCTGGTATACGGTTATATTCTTTGTCAAGATCAATCCAGACATTGTTTCTGGATGTTCTATAAAATCCCGGTGGATGTGAAGCTTGTAGTAAATACTGGGCACACATAACCGGTGCTCCTGTAAAACTTTTATATCCATTACTCCAAAAAGTAACAGTATACTTATCATAAGCTACCACCTGTAAATTGGCTGTTTCACTTTCCAAATACGCACCGTTAATCCATGTGAAATTTTGATATCCTGTAACACTTGAATACAGTGCCTTTAAATTTTCAATATTATCCTGTGGCAGATACTTAGGATCTACTGTTTTACCCTGAATCTTTGTTCCTGCAGGTATTACATCCATGGCAATATGATTTTTCCAATGTGCCACATTGTCAGGACCAACCAAATATGCCCTACCTATTACTTTTATATTTGGACATGCCTGATTAATAAATTCAGTATGATATCTTGACACATCTCCCAGTGCATAGACAGACTCTCTCATACATCTCATTCCTATAAGAAAAACTGTGAAAAACAGAAAGCCACCAATCATCATCTTAAAATGCCTTTGGATTTTGCTCATACACATCTCCTTTCTCTATTTTATTTTCGTGTTCCGTTCGCTGATGTCTGACATCTCATAATGCATAAACATCGTCTCCTTGTCTAATAGTTATTATATCACTTTTATGCTACTTTTTCATTAATATTTTCCATATTGTAATGCTCCTATATTTGCAGAATAAAATGCCATTATATAAATTTCTGCATCAGGAATACTATCTTTTGTGGTTCAAGGTCTAAATGCAACGTATTAATGTTCTCCAAAAACTCATCTGTGTTCAATCCCCCAACACCTCGATTATAAATTACCCTTTCTTTTATATTTGACCAATCTTTTATTCCAAACCATAAGGAGTTCTTTTTCATTTGTATCATTATCAATACTTTCCGACTTGACCACAAAATGTTCTCTTTTATAAAACGAAATTGCTTTGTAGTTTTTTTGGTATACGCTTAAACACATTTCTTCTTTCAATTTCTTAACATAATTCAATAACTGTTTTCCTATACCCTTTGACCTCATATTCTTTTCAACAAAAATTCCTTCTATATAATCTTTGTTTAATCCTATAAAACCACTTATTTTTCCTAAACTTTCATATATATATATTTCTGCCTTAGGAAGCATATCCTTAACCATTTCAAAATTATCCCTCCAATATTTAGCTGGAATAAAACTATGCGCTTCTACATTTGAATCGAACCATATTTGCATAATTGAGGGTAAATCATTTTCTCTGAATTTTCTAATCATATAAAGTCCTCGTGTTTATATAACCTTTTAATACTATAGCAAATTCTCAGGCCATTCACCGCCTTCATCTAAGTTATTTTCCATAAGCCACTTGTCCTCTACTGAGACTATTTTTTTCTTGTCATTTTCATTTACAAGTGTTACTGTCACCTTTGGATTTTCACTTTCCAAACGTTCTTCACATCCATAATCGCCATCAAATATATGCTTAATCTTCCACATTTTGTTTCTCCATTACTTCAATTTTTATGCCTGTCTACTTCATTTTTAATCCATTTCATAATTACGTCTACCAGATAATCCTGTTGAATCCTGCTTAATTCCTTACCCTGCTGAATTTTATGCCACTTTCTAATACACTCTCTGCAGCATGTTGCTGTTGCATGTTGGGCAATAAACACCGGATGACCTTTAGTTGGAGTCTGCTTTCCGTCATTAGGAATAAATGCCGGAGCTTCTCTTTTAAAAATAAATTCTCTTGCATGTTCCTTTATGGTTTCCATTCCTTTTTCATTTATGTAATTAATGTCCTTTTGTTTTAGATGAAAACTGCTGCGAAATTTTGAATTATTAAGTCTGCTAAATAATTGTTTGTACCATTCTTCCTTCGTCATTTTTAACTCCACTTACACCTATTGTAACGCTCCTATATTTGCTCAATGTACAACTATAAATGATTAAAGAATAAAATATCATTACTTCTACGCCATTATTTCCACTTCAACTATTTCCGGACAATTAAAAATTCTTAACGGCAAAATACTGTTTCCTATTCCTCTGCTGACAAACATAGATGTGTTATCACTACTATACTGACCGGAAGTATATTTCGGTAAAAAACCCTGGTTAGGAGCAACCAATCCTACATTTGTAAATGGTATTCTTATTTGTCCACCATGTGCGTGTCCGGATAAAACAATGTCTACACCCGCATCAGCATAATTTTGAAGATATTGCGGTTCATGTGCCAATAATACACTTAAATTTTCTTTATCAACTTTCTTCATTAATTGATTTAGCGTGTCATCGTTAAGACTTAAATCTCCCAACCCAATTAAAGTAATTTTGTCAGAAATCACCTCTACTTCATTATCCATTATATGAACTCCCGCATTTACCAGTTTATCCTGAAAACTATATAATTTTTCTTCATCTGCATGTTCATGATTTCCTGTAACATAATAAACCGGTGCGATTTTGACCAGTTGTTTTGCAAGATTCAGGGATATCTCCGTATTCATGCTAAATGAATCAATAAAATCACCTGTAATTGCGATTATATCGGGATTTTCTTTGCTAACAATGCTAATCAGCCTTTTATTAGTTTTTGTATTTTCTTTATTATGAAAATCTGAAATTTGTATTATCTTATAACTTTTTTGTTGCAATTTCTTTGTCTTGTATTGATATTTCGTCAGTACTATATGATTGTTTTCATAATAACAAAAGCAAATTGCTACAATAATTGTTATTGCTATAATTAATCCGTTTTTTATATATTTTTTCTTTTTCATTATATACTTCCATTTACATACCAAATATACCAAATACGATATATTATATCATATTTGGTATATTTTATATAAATTATTTCTTTTTCAACCCTCCATCAGTAGTTTTTACATAATATCCGACATATTGTGTCATTGTTCCAGAAATAGTCTTATCATTTTTACTTTTTTTGTCTGTGTATATTCTTATTCTTTTTAGTCCTCCAGAACTACAAATATTCTTTATAAAAACAGACATATAATCATCTGATTTTGATGGATATTTTTGTCCCAGCATTCTTCCGGAATAATTATTTTGAATATCCATTTTCGTGTCGTCGTCCTGTTTTTCAAATTTATACCCTGGTTCTAAGCCTTCATGTGCAAGCCCTGCTTTCCAAGCAAAATTTTCGGTCGTTTCCCTTGTCATCAATGCTGACCAATATGCATGTCTATGCGCATCCCCATTTCCTTGCCATAAAGTATATTCCTTATATAAATTTTGCGATGCACGTGTTGCTTTATCTGCACAACTTTTTACCTTTACTGCATATTTAGGATGTGCCGAATACAACGAAATCTCCTGACTTGTCAATGACGTTCCCGAATAGGCATAAACATTCATTTCTCCCCAAATACAACTTCCAGCAATTGTCATAAAAAGAGCCATTAACGGCATAATAATCTTATTCTTCATACTTCCCCCTATTTTTCACTTTTGAATTCCGATTCACTTTTCTTAAGTTCCTTATATTCACTTTTTGAGTCAATTTGTTTATTTACAGACTTACAAATATCCAAATATTCTTCCTCATCAATTTTTCCTTTACTATAATCATCCATTGCCTCTATCAACTTATTATTTAATTCAACATACAAATTATCCGTATTGTCTGCTTCTATCGTTTCATTCGGAATAATTTCATCTACATCCTCCGTTTCTATGTGATTGTTTTCATTTTTAACTGCTACTTGTGCTTTAGACGTAATATCGCCAAAATACATCCCTGCTGTCAAAATTCCAACTCCTGCAATAACAAGCAAACTCTTAATAAAGGTTTTTTTTCTCATTTTAATCTCCTTTGCATATAAAATTTTTATTGAAATTAATTTCGTTATTGTGCTAAGATTTTTTACGCACGCACTTTTTATTCATTGCACTTAGACATAATAACCCAAATATCTAGTTCACAAAAAAAGTTTGCTTATTCTGTATGTTTTTGTGTTTATTTTGCAGTTTTTAATAAAAAAATGCCGATATTACATCGACATCATTTTCACTGATATTCTTTTTTATAATTTGGAATCAATATTTTAGCAATAACCTCATTACCATTTTTTTCAATGGTAAACTCACCTTCATAACTTTCCACAATACTTTTTACACTTCCTATTCCAACCCCATGAAATATCTTTTTATGCTTTGTTGTTTCCAATTTCTTTGAAATTTTCCTACTAAATTTATTAACAATCTTAATTATAACAAATGACTTTTCCTGACGGATTGTTATGTCTATATATGGTTCACTCTCACCTTCGCATGCCTCAATCGCATTATCTATGAGATTTCCTAATATTCCTGCTATATCCATTTCACGAATGTAACACTTTTGCGGAATGGATGCGTTAATCATAAAAACAATTCCTTTTTTCTCTGCAATATTTTGTTTTATATTTACAATGGCATCAACACTTGAATTTCCTGTATGTATATAAAACATCTTTTTATTAATCAATTCACTTTCACGAGTCAAATATTTAGTTATTTCATCGATATTTCCATCTTCGCAAAGTTGTCTCAACACAATAATGTTGTTCTTATAATCATGTACACTGTTGCGCCATAATCTAAATGTTTGCTCTGTTTCATCTAACGATTTTTGAAGCATAGCATTTTTTAGTTTAATCAATTTGACCTGCTGCTTTTGTTCATATACTTCCCCGGTCTTTATAACAAAGTAAAACATTATCAGTTCTATTACAATAATAGCGACAAAAAAAATTGTAAGAAATAATTCTGTCTCTGCATTTCCTTTTTCAATATTAAGTTCTACCATCACAAATATTGAAATTAAAATAAATATTGAGTAAATGCACATAATTATAACATATTTTTTTATAAATTTCGTGTTTTTTTCAAATATTTTATTAATAGTCAATACTATCAATACTAATATTGCTCTTGACAAAAATAGCCATACAGTTTGCCCTACCCCTTTATTTTCAAGCAAATATCTTACATCAAAGCCTACGACAAATGCGGAAAAATATGCAATAGTAAAATCTACAGCCTTCAAAATTACTGAATATATTAATGTAAATAAAATTGACAATCCAATTCGTGCCCTATAATTTAATAATTGTATAAGTACTAATATTAAAAATATCAAAATTGAATTTACATACGGAAATATTTGTATTGCATCTGTAACAGTTACAAACAGCGTTCCAACAATTGACCATACGCATAACACTATTTTATCAACTTTTAATCCTTCCTTTGCTAAAAATGTGTTACAAAAAATACAACACATAAAAATTTCAATAAACATTGCTAAACATTTCATAATTACAGTAAATACCGTCATACTTTATCTCCCCAATAATTCATTAATGCAATCTTTATATTTTTACCCCTTCCCCTACTTACCGGCAATATTTTTCCATTATCTAATGTAATATTACTGTTAGAAAATCTTTCGATATATTTTAAGTTTGCAACACATCCACTATGTATCCTTACAAAACTTTCATTGCTTAACTCTTTAAACAATTCTTTAATTGTTTTTCTCACAACTAGTACTTCTCCATTGCTCAAAAAAATTCCAATCTTTCTTGATACGGTTTCAAAATACATAATATCCGAATATTTTATTCTCACTTCAGACTCCTCTGTTTTTACAAAAATATAATTTTCTCTCGTTTTTTCAAGGCATGCATATGCTGCTTTCATGGCTAAAAAAAGTTCTCTATCAATTCTACTCTTTCTAATATAACGAAACGGACTATATTCTATAGACTCAAATACATACTGCTCATGTGCGGAAACAAAAACCAGCATGATTTCAGCTTCATTATCTCGAATTTTTTTTGCAACCTCCATACCCGAAGTATTGGGCATATCAATGTCTAAAAATAAAATATCAAAGTCTTCTTTATTGTCACTAATTAAATGTACAACATTATTTCCATCTGTATATGAATAAATTTCAATATCAATATTCATTTTTTCTGCTATTTTATATAATTCTTTTTGAATCACATCTAAAAAATTTCGATCATCATCACATACTGCAATATTAATTTTCATTGTAATCCCCCTTACCTGTGATACTTTTTATTAATATATCAAATTTTCACTTTGATGTATATTGGATTTATATAATATATAGTTCTTATTACATCTAAAATAATCAAACGCTACAACTCACAATTACAAATTCATATATCTAAATTCCATATAACACCTATCAACACACTGCCAACTATTCCTCTTAACTTTACATGGTTAAATATTATTTGCCACCAAAATAAAAAGTATCAAAACACATATCACCCAGATAATTGCGAAAATTTTTATAATAATACTTTTCAACTCATTGTCGGCGTTACTGTTATTTTCTCTATATACAGCTGTTTCGTCAGTTCTTCTCGTATTATAATTTTTGTTATTACGTCTCTGTAATTCTCTGCTATTTTGAGCAATTACCGAAAATGGATCCTTTTGATTAATTATCTTTTGATAAAAATTCTGTACACTTTTTACATCACTTTTGTTGCACCCTGAATAGTCATTATTATGAGCTATATTATTACGTATCCATCTTACATGTTTAAGCATTTTATAATCATCCTGCCATAACCCAACCAGTCTGCTCTTCGACAATGGTGTGCATTCCATTTCCTCTATGTATTGTGAAACACCTCTATCGCTTTTAAATAAATCCTTACATAAGTTATCTAGTTTTTTGTATTCTTCAAAAAATAAAATTTCTATATTATCCATGCCGTACCACTCCTATATTTATTAAGTATACAGCAATAAAGGTCTTATTAAAATAAAAAATTTTTACAAACTACGTTTTATTTCAGCAATCCACTCATCGATTTTATTTTTCCAGCTTTAACGGACCGTAATAGTAAGATGATGTTGCACCACCAGCAATTAAAAATGTAGAACCTGTGATAGATGCGCCTTTATCACTCATCAAAAGTTCTGCAACATTTGCCACTTCATCCGCTGTTTTCGGTCTTCCTGCAGGACATTTTGCAAACATATTTTTATAAAAATCTCCTCATGGTCCATTGAACTCATCAATAGCAAGTGGGGTCACGATAATTCCCGGTGCTATATCATTCAGTCATGCACCACGTCTTCCCCATTCTACTGACCGTGCCATAACACGCTTTTCATTACAACGCATACATTGAATTATCATCTAAAAATCCTCTCAGCAAATTACAAAATCTTGATGTTAAGGATTTAAAAAATATTCCCTGCATTCTTGTTATTAATAAGGCAGGTCAAAAAGAAGAACAGGAATATTACGAAACAATTGTTTGCTTAAAGGGTGAATTTTTATTTGCTGATAATATACAGGAAGCAAGGCTAAAAATTATAACCGGGCAGGGATATATGCCTGTAGACGTTATTGAGGAACAAATCTGGTTTGACACTGCTGTATGCCGCATCCCCCTTACCAGAAATAATGAGTCCGTTAGAAAAACCTACTGTGCATTTTGGAAAAAAGATAATTCAGGATATTATATAGAAGATTTTGCTGGAATGCTTAAATCATTCTTTTAATATTTCCTACTTCCCCAAAATTAAATTATTTATTATAATTATTTAGTACTGAGAAATATAAAAAGAAAAGAGGTCTATATAAATGAATAAAGAAGATGAAATAATAAGACAAGATTATAATCGTGCCGTTAATATGTGGAACGAAACTTATTCGAAGTGTAAAATAGTTGATTTAAAGGGAAAATCACTTTCCGTGGAGCCTATGTTTGATATATGTCTGGATATTTTTGCCAGCAAGTGCAAAAATATTTTAGACTTTGGTTGTGGCACCGGAGATATTATTTTCCAATGTTACGAATTTGGAAATATGGACTTTGGTTTAGGTGTTGACTTATCATCTGCCGGCATTGAATTTGCCCGTAAAATGACTACTGTCAACAATTATAAAGGTCTGAACTTTGATATAGGGGACATATCCTATTTTGACGGTTATGAGGAAGGTTCTTTTGACGGAATAATTCTTTCAAATGTGTTAGACGTTATGCCTAAAGATGTTGCTGTAAAAACTTTCAACCGTCTTACAGAACTTTTGTCTCCAAAGGGACTTATGTTTGTAAAATTAAATCCATATTACGATAAGGCTGATATGGAAGAATGGAATATGACTCAGATTAAAGACAATCTTTTCGAAGAAGATGGTGTTTTAAGATACCGTGAACTTGATACTGCATCCTGGAAACAAAGTTTTGAAAAGTCTTATAATATTTTGCGTTATCTGGAATTTCCATATCCATGGCAGGAAGGCATGAACCGCCTTTTTTTACTTCAGAAAAAGTAATGCCAACCAATTTTTCCACTATATAAATATATTACTTTACAGGGAGTTGAATTTCTGTCAGGCACTCCTCTTCCACTGATGTTTCATAGTCATCAATATGGCAAAATTCTATGGGATCCCCGACTATTTTTAAATGGTGTTCTTTTGCGTAAGCTATCAGCTTATCCACTCCCTGTTTTGTTCTTGTGGATGAGCCTTTATAAAACAATGACAGATATTTTCCTGCAGGAAGAGAGTAATTGCTATTATAAAGAAGTGTGTCGGAATAGAAAAACACACCCTTTGTCATGTAAGAGTTATCCTCATCATTTATATGTTCAGTATCCAGTACATAACAGTCGCAGGCGCCAATAGTGTCTACCTTATTTTTGTGGGACTGCATATATTTAACAAGGTAATAATCAACATCCTCGTCATCTAAATTTGATTCACTTATCATTACACAATGTCTTTCCTCAAAATGTTTAAGTCTGATATTTTCCAAATCGGTATAATTCATGTTTTCTTCTAAAGATTTTATTCTGGCTTCAATACTTATTCTTTTTTCAAAAAGTTCAACTATGTTTTGGTTAACAATATTTAACTCTTCAGTAAGCAATGTTTTAGTTGTTTCCACATTCTGATTTTTATCAAATTTTTTAATCTGTTCCGTGGAAAAATCAAGTCCCAGCAGTTCCCTTATCATTGTAAGCTGACGTATATCTGACAATGTATACACTCTATAATTATTCTCCTCATTACGCACAGGATTCAATATTCCTATTTTTTCGTAGTACCTTATAGAATCCGTACTTACATTAAATAATCTTGATAATTCACCTATGTTAAATACTTTTTTTCTTTTCATATTCGTTCTTCCTTGTATTATGCTAATGTTTTATTATTATATACACTAATAATGTTTGTTATTTTACTATATTTATCTTGTATATATTCTATTGACATTAGTATTATACCAGACTTTATTATATTTTAGGATAAAAAAGGCAGAAAAAATTATTGTTCTTTAGAAAGGATTACTTTTATTCATTATGAAAGACAAAAAATATAAAATAGAAAATAAAATCTTAAAACTTTCCTTAGGAGGCACAGTTGCCTTTACATTATTAGAGATTATAGCCTCATTTCTGTTAGGTTCAAAAACCGTTATGACAGACGGAATATTCGATTTATTTGACTTGCTTCTCTTACTTCCAATGTTTGTATTGGTTCCATTTCTCTACAAACCTGTTTCAGAAGACAAGCCCTATGGCTGTTCACAAATAGAATCACTTTTAGTGCTAATTAAATATGTTGTACTTTTGGTTGTAGTTATTAATATGATTGCCTCTAACGTTGTTGTACTTTTACATGGAGGACATACTGTTAATGCATTAAATGTATTGATTTATGAGGCATCACTTTGTGGTGGCTGCATTCTTATGTATTTTGCGTTAAAACATTTAAGCCGAAAATATTCTTCTATGATTATACAGTCAGAGCTATATTTGTGGAAGGTTGATATTGTAAGTACATTGGGTATATCCGTTGCTTTTCTATGTCAGCTTTTTTTGGTAAATACAAAACTTAAATTCATAATACCATACATTGACTCCTCTGTTGCCATTGTCGTAGCACTGTTTCTTGTAAAAGAACCTGTTCTTCAGATAATAAAAAATCTCAAGGAATTAGTTCTCTTTTCTCCTGAGATCGGAAGAGCACACGTCT
>URKY01000031.1 GCA_900548465.1 uncultured Eubacterium sp. | reverse complement strand
AAATAGAAAAGGAACGTCATTTTAGGCGTTCCATAGTCTATAAAATATTCAATTTTTTTACTGATGTGTTACTCATCAAAATCTCAAATCAAGGTTATTTGACACCAATTTTGACACCAAATTTTTGTATATTGACGATTTTTGATGAAATGTGATAAATTCATAAAACCCGTAAAAAGCCTGTAAATAAGCACTTTACGGCACTCTATGAACTAAGACAAAAGCTACGCTGTAATAACAAGAGGTGAGTGCTAATTTTTTTGTGAAGATTTTGTGAACTCTTAAATTTTTTTATTTTCGGAAAACCAACTACTGCTAATGGCTTGTCCGGATGTTCTCCCAACATTTTTTCCATCCACACCATGTCATACCACTTCCCGAATTTATAACCGCATTTATGGAAAGTTCCCACGAGGCTGTATCCTAGGTGTTCATGATAATTTACACTGTCATTTGTTAAATGTTCGTCCTCCGTTTCCGTATAAGCGATACATGCATTGAGATTAATTATATTCTGTTCTCTTGTTACCTTTTCATTAGCAAGATTTTCAGGAATTTCATTTCTTGCAAAATATTTAGTTTCTGTAGTCTCAATATTTTCAACGAAACTGCCACCAATTAATGTACACATTACAAATATTTTGACAACTCCATAGGCATACACCGGAGTATTGTGCTTATTTCTATCCTGTACGGCAATTAACTTGGTTGGTTTAATATGTTAGTCCTGCCTGAGCTATGCTTTGAATTTCCATCGCCCACTCCAGCCACTTTTCTTTTTTGTCCATATATCGTTCCTCTTTTCACAATCTAATTGTAAAAATTATACCCTATTCAATAGGTGTTGTATAGACATAATCGATTCCGTCCAACTTACTTAGTCTCAGTAATTCTTCTTTATCATCCACTGTAAAGAAACCGTATATGTGTATTCCGTTTTTCTTTATGTCTTCTGATAATCTGTTTATATCTGAGGATAAATCATCTTCTCCCTCTACCATTTTGACAAACTCTGATTCGTCTTTCATGAACTTAAGCATACTTAAAATATGAGTTTTCACATCAGTTTCACTGTAATAATCCTCCGACTTACTGTCGCTTTCCTCTACTAAAGAAAACTGTGTTAACAATGGATATTTGTTTTTGTCAAAATCTGACCTTCCACAAGAGCAGCCTCCATATCTGAACCCTATGGTGCGGTCAAGTGTCATGTACTTTGCCTCGTCACCTGAATGTTCATTAGTCACACATAAAGCACACCATACAGGTAGAGAGTCATTCTTTCTTGTCCAATTCAGAAACTCCTGATATGTCATAACTTTATCTAATGTAAAATATGCATTATACATTTCTTCTTTATTCAGCTTTTTTAGTTCAGCAAAAGCCTCTTTTTTTCTTCCTGCTGCTCCTATACCCTCATAAAAATCATTAACTATTTTTCCTGATGGATTAAATGCATTACCTGTAGGAAACTCTAAAAGATTGGCATCATACAGTACCATTTTGTTTTTATTTATTGTTCCTGCAACATGATTATACTTTCCATTGTAACTGGAGGTCTGATTAATCACCACGTCATATTTCCCATTGCCATTGCTGACAACTGTGGCACTGTCACGGTATTTTTCAGGCAGAAACATCTCTGAATATACTTCCATATCAAGGGACAATCTGTTATTGTCTATGTCTTTGGAACTTCCAACCTTCTCACCCGGATTGTAATAAAATTTATCCTCGATTTTAGGCAGTGCAAAAATCACAAAACAAGTAATGATAATAACGATTGTTCCCGTTATAATTCCGTACTTTATAAATGTTCTTCTAATGGATTTTCTGACTGACTTAAGAAATACATCTTCCCCGTCATCCTGCTTTTTCTCTTCAACATTATCTAATATGTCGTTATCTTCTAAATCCAACATTTCATCATTTTCAAACAAATACTCGCTTATTGCATTCTGTCTTTCAATGTCATATTCAACCTTTTTCTTTTCTTCTTCACTTAATTTTCCTGTTTTATACAATTCTATTAATTCGCTATACTTCATGACAATCCTCCATATATTTCTTTAATTCAATCTTTCCCCTGTGTGAAAGTATCCGTACATTTTCCGGTGTTATTTTGAGAAGCTTTGCTATTTCTTTTTGTTTGAAATTTCCAAAATACTGTAATGTAAGAACTTCCCGTCTTCCTCTATAGAAACCCATGTTATAATTTGCTATAATTACGACATAATATAAAAAATAAAACATAAGGAGGCATACTATGGCTGGAAGTTATATTGCAATTCCCACTATTCTGAAGGTTGGAAAAAATACTTTGCCAAACCTTGGATCTTATTTAAAAAACAGTGGTTTCAAAAATGCTGTAATTTATTTTGGAAACGGACTGATTAGTCTTTTTGGAAATGACATTATTGAATCACTGCAAAAAGACGGCATAACAATTCTTGATTATATGGAACTTGATACAACCAAAATAGAAGATATTATTAATCTGGCTTTTAGCATTGAACCAAAAGCACAGGTAATTGTAGGTATAGGTGGTGGAAAGGTTATTGACACGGCAAAATATGCCGCATATCTCAGAAAGCTTCCTTTTATAAGCATACCGACCTCTGCTTCCAGTGACGGTTTTTCAAGTGCCAGTGCTTCCCTTACGGTAAACGGAAGACGTACTTCCGTTCCTGCAAGAATGGCTTACGGCATTGTGGCAGATACTGAAATACTAAAAAGTGCCCCTGAAAAATTTATTTATTCAGGAATCGGAGATATGGTATCAAAAATCACAGCCCTCTATGACTGGAATTTTGAATCTGAACGTGGATATTCGGAGATGAACGACTTTGCCGTTATGATTGCAAAGAAAGCCGTTAACAGTTTTGTCCGCACACCCTTTGAGACAATTCATGACGACTTGTTTTTAAGAGAGCTGGTTGATTCCCTTGCAATGAGCGGTATTGCCAATGAAATTGCCGGTGGCAGCACGCCTACCAGCGGCAGTGAGCATTTGATATCCCACGCCTTGGATAAAATGCTTGCCCATCCTCAGCTACATGGTATTCAGGTTGGAATTGCAACTTACCTTATGAGTCGTGTCCAAGATCATAGATACATCCGCGTAAATGCTATTTTTGAAAAGACCGGTTTCTGGGATTATGTAAGCACTCTTAACTTGAATAGAGAAGATTATGAAAAAGCCATTGATATGGCACCTGAAATAAAGCCTCACAGGCACACTTACCTTCACGAAGAACAGTACCGCACATTGGCTAAACAATTTCTTCGTGAAGATGAAGTTTTAAGTCGTGTTTTTGACAGATAGGAGATTTATATGAAATATAGCGGTTTATTATTTGATTTAGATGGCACTCTTTGGGATGCCACTGAAAATATACGAAAATCATGGAACATTGCCATTCAGGACTTTGATGAATTAAAGGGAACAGAAATAAGTCTAAAACAGCTTCAAAGTGTTATGGGACTTCCAATGGATGAAATTGCTGCAAAACTCTTTCCATCCCTTATGAAAGATAAGCAGTTAGAAGTCCTTGACAGATGCTGTGTTGTTGAGAATGAATATTTAGAAAAAAACGGTGGCACATTATATCGCATGGTTGAAGAAACTCTTGCTGCCCTTTCCAAAAACCATAAACTCTGTATTGTAAGTAATGGTCAGGCCGGGTATATTCAGGCTTTTCTCGCCGCCCATAAATTAGATAAATATTTTGTGGATTTCCAGAACTGGGGAGACAATCAGGTTCCAAAGGGAGAAAATATCAAACTTGTAGTTGAACGGAATAATATAAAAACGGCAGCTTATGTAGGTGATACCATGGGAGATTTCACCGCTGCAAAAACTGCCGGAATTGATTTTATATATGCAGAATATGGTTTTGGAAACATAGACAATATTAATGAATGTGCCTATATAATTAACCAATTCAGCGACCTTTTAAACATTGTCTAAAGATATATCTATTTTTCTGTTTTTAAAGTAATACTCCTTATCATGTTCATTGATTTGGCGCATAACTTTGCATGGATTACCTACAGCCACAACATTTGCCGGGATATCTTTGGTTACAATACTTCCTGCACCAATCACAGTATTGTCTCCTATAGTTACTCCCGGTACAATAGTTACCCCTGCACCTATCCAGCAATTTCTTCCGATTTTTACAGACATATTATACTGATACAGTTTTTCTCGTAATTCAGGTAATATAGGATGTCCTGCTGTTGCAATTGTAACATTAGGACCAATCATCGTATAATCGCCAATATAAATATGTGTATCATCAACACATGTCAGATTATAATTTGCGTAAACCATCTTTCCAAAATGACAATGATGTCCTCCCCAATTAGCATAGAAAGGTGCCTCTATATATACATCCTCTCCGCAATCTCCTAACATTTCCTGCAACATGGCAGTTCTTTTTTCACTTTCTGAGGGTTTTGTCATATTATAGTCACATAGCATATCCTGATATTTCATCTGTTCCTTCATTAACTCCTCATCCCCCGAAAGATACAATTCTCCACTATGCATTCTCTTCTTTATATCACTCATATTAAAACCTCTCTACCAATCCAAAATTTTATCTTTCCACAGTATAACACTTTTTATCTTTTATAGCTAAATAAAAATAATGTAAACGAATGGAAAATCCTCAAAAAACAATGGAACCATTCATAAAATAATTGGAAGTATTTCGTTATCTTTGCGAGCATAGCTACAATTGCGGAGCATTGTCTGAAGCCGCATAGCGGCTGAGTTTGCGAGAGCAATTGTTAATATGCGGCGTAGCAAAGATAGAAATACGACATTATTTTATGAATGGTTCCATTATTTTTTTGAGGATTCTACTTCCTCGTTTTAATAGATTTTGTTTTAGTCCATGAGGAATACAATTTTATACCCGCAACATTTTTATAAAGTCTGACGCGAACATAATATTTCTTTTTCCCCTTAAGTTTCTTTATTGTTGCTTTTGTTTTTTTTGCATTGACTTTTAGAGTCTTTGTTCCCTTCTTAAATTTTCTGTTTGTGGAATACTGTATTTCATAGTATCCCGGATTTTTATCTGCTATTTTTTTGAAGGTAATCTTTATTTTCTTTGAAGCATTTTTCATCTTTTTAATGGCCGGTGTCTTCAGTTTTTCATTTCGACCACCTTCTGTTACCACCGGATTGTTAATTTTCTGTGTTTGTGCCGGTGCCTGAGTAGTCGAACCATTGTTATTTGTGGAACCTGTTGTAGGAACCTCACTTGTCGGAGTTTCCGGATTGCCGGGTACAAAGGTTCCATCATCAGTTTTAGAAGCTTCAGCTGTGTTTCCGTAAGCTCCAATATTTACCCTGTTTCCATTAGGAGCAGGCTCCTTTGAATAATCACTTGATGGATTTCCTGCATTAATGCATGGACTTGTAACAGTATCAGCTACCCATTTCGTACCATCCCATCTGCCACCTTTAGATTTAAGATGTAAATCACCGGCTTCTAGATTTGCAAATAAGGGATCTTTAAAAATACATCCTTCTCCTACACGGTTGTCACCTACATCTTTGCTTTCATTATATATACAGGAATACTCTAATTTCGTCATATCAAGTGCATCATGTACATCAAAACCTATTTCATTTCCTGCAATAATTGCATTTCTGATAATTGGTAGTTCCTTCATTGAATTACTTTTGGCTTCAACCCCTATGTATCCGCCTGATACTGTTATGTTTTCCAAAGAAGCAACATCGCTGCTTACTCCTTCTTCAATATATACATTTAATCCTACCGGAGAGGTATCATAATTATTACTTTTGTAACCGTAAACCGTACAGTTTCTCAGTTCAATTACTTTTTCATCCGGAATATTATAGCCTCGAACATGTATATCCACACCCTGATATGCCCACTCAGGAGCTGCCGATATTTTTACATTTTCTATAACTGCTTTTCCACCTATGTATGTATCATCTCCAACTACACTAACAGAAAGTCCTCTTCTGGCATTTTTTATTGTACAATTCTTTACTGTAAATGACGTAGGAATCTGTTCATCATACCCCGGCTTTTCAGTTTCACTGGTTATGTTACCAATTAAACATACATCATCAAACTCACAATTTTCAAATTGTGCCTTTGAAGTAGCACTTCTCCAACTCTGCATTAAACCTACCTGTCCCTGATTGTACTTTCCTATTCCTAAATCCCAGTCTCCTACGAATCTGATAGGTTTTTCTTTTGTTCCTTTTGCAATTACACTGCCACCATACTGTGCCAACAGACTGTCTGCCACCATAGTAAGCCCAGGTTCAAATGTTACTAGGGATTTTCCGCCGTCTGTATTTGCAGCCACACAATCTTTTAAATAATATTTTAATCCCGGAATATTACCTATATAACTTTCAGCAGTCTTGGATTCTCCATTTAATTGAACATATTTACCATATGGGGATGAATAATCACAAATATTTTCTTTATAAGTTTTTGTTGTATCTGCGTTAATGTTTGCTCCAAACTGTACTCTTATTGGTGCCTCTTTATTCATTTGTTCTTTATCTGTGGACTGACTTCCATGGAAAGTATTACCTTCAATTACATAATTGCTTCTACCTGCTAAGTCGCATGCATTTCTTTCCAACGAGCCTCCCTTTGTTGTGTAAAAAGTATTGTTTCTGACTTCTGCATTTCCATGCCAGATAACAGAAGACTTATAGGCCCCCTCCATATTATTTTCAAATACATTATTTTCAATTATGCACTTTGATGCATTATTATATTCATCCTGTTTGCATGTTTCAATTGCCATTGATAAAGACCTAAAGGTAGAGTTTGTAATTTTAATATTTGTCTGAACTGTGTTACCACTATGATCACCATAATAAATTCCTGACTGTACCTCACTTGGTTGCAAAACATCCCTATTAATCAACTCGGTACTGTCAAAAGTACAATGATCTACCACAAGATTAAATTTAGTTTTTTCCGTTCCGTAAGATACATCAATCAAACCTTCCGTAAAATCCCTAAACTGTGCTCCGCCATTGATGAAATTACAATATTCAAAAGTGTCCGTAACTTCTCCACTCTCAGGAAGTGTTATTTCTATTCCGTTCCAACCTGCATGTGTACTAATATTTTTAAATGTTATGGGTTCTTCCTTAGTCCCCTTTGCCTCAATACTTCCCTCTTCATCCACTCTAAAAATAGAATAGGGTCTACGGCGCACTTCTGAATTTTCTACTCCATCCAATCCTCCTGTTCCCGTTCCAAATAATATTGTTGTTCCAGGTTCAATTATTAATTTACATTTTACATATGGTGCTTCAACTATATCATAAGAACATATTACATATGTCTTATCCTTCGTCCACTTTACCACACCTGTTCCATCATCAGATTCAATATCATTTGTTATTATCACATAATTTTCTAATTCATTCTGATCATTATCCTCAGCTTTAGTCATGACTGATGTGGGCTTTATATAAATGCTAAATGCTAATATCACCGTAAGTATTATAGCAAGACTCTTTTTTATTATTTTCATATTATGTCACCTCTTACTTTGTCACTTTTATTTTCTTAATTTTTGACCATTGTCCAACTGTTTTATTATTTATTGCTCTTATTCTAACGTAATATGTCTTTTTCTTAATGAGTTTTTTAATTGTATACTTATTCTTTGATGTAGTAACTGTTTTGGTTCTGAATTTCTTTGCTTTCTTAAACTTTTTGCTTAATGAATACTGAATCTGATACTTACTTGCATTTGCAACTTTTTTCCATGTAATGGAAACCGTTTTCTTCTTTGCTTTAGCAGCTTTTATGCCGGTAATTCTCTCCGGTTTTTTCTCCAGTGCTGCTTTTGTCTGATCGTTTGCCTTTGTGGTTGGATTATCTGCTTTTGTTGTTGGATTATCCCCTTTAGTTGTTGGCTCAGTATCATTTTCTCCCTGACTGTTAATAAAAAGTTTCTCAAGACCTACCGTATAGTAATACAATGTGTACGGATCTGTTAACAGCTCTTTAAAATCTGCCGGCAACTTATCAAGTTTTTCCATTCCCTCTACAGGCACTGCAATATATCCGTAATTTCCATATTTTACTATGTCATATACGGCATAGTAGTCTTCTTCCTTTCCGGTATCACCATTGGTATAATGGATATTTTGTACACCATAATCTTTATCCTTTTCAGTACTGTGATACATCTGATAAGTATATGTCCAATTATCAAAAATAAGAACATTTCTATATTCATCCTGTTGCTCCGAATCTACCATAACCTTTTCGTATCCATAATCCGCCGGAATAATTTTTTTTAGGTTATTAACAGGAACGCCAATATTACCGTAGGTTTCATCATTTATCACCTCAAACATAATATATTCACCAGTGCTTTCACCATTACTGTCATACTTTTCCTGTCCGCCGTAGTTTTTTCCGTCTTTCTTAAACTTGTAGAGATAACATCTGCTATCAACACTCATAGCTTTAGACGTTATAATATCATTTACTTCTGCTTGTCTGCTTTCAACTTTTACTTCTGAAGATGTTTTTCCTTCAATTACGATTGCATCTGCTGTAACTGAATTTGTTGACCATAGAGTATCTATAACAGGATTACCTTTTGATGCATACATATCCACTCTTGCGCTTTTTTCTATCTTTAATAATCCCTGTGTCTTTTCAGCATACATAACTATTGATGATTTCTGGGATTTATTTTTATTTATAACAAGCTTACCGTCTCCTGTTATGGTAAGATTTCCACCATACTCATCTCCCCATACAAGAATTCCATTTAACTCATTATTTCCCTTTAATTTAATTTTAAAATCATCCCCCATAACATTAGTAACCAATGTCTTATTCTGTTTTACATTATTTAATGTTAATGTGTTGTCAGATTTATCATATTCAATACCATCTACTTTTTGAACATTATCTCCTATATAATTCGAAAACAAAGGTATTGTTCCCGCCTCATCATCAACGAGACTGATATATGCCGGTGGATAATCTTCCTGACATGGTCCATCTGCTGCCGGAATGTTTTGTGGCATTACTCCTATTATCAATACCAAACTAATAATTAAACTTAAATTTTTTTTCATATAGTTCTCCTTTCATCTTATACCTTATACATTTTCCGCCTCGGGGCTTTGGCAATATCCATGGGTGCAAAATCCCCTTTCCCATATTTATATTATGAATATTCCATATACTTTACATATTTTCAAGTTTACATATGTCTCACTCTTTGTTCAGCCCCTAAAAATGGGCAATTAAAGTCTCCAAACCAATTAATCTTTTACAAAAAAATACCCACATGCCGATTTATTAAAAATCTGACATATGGGTATTTTTATAAAACCTGATATAGGTCCTGATATAAATTTATACATCCGTTCCTTTTTCAAAATAATCTTTCACCATCTTTACCACTACACCGGATAACAGGAATACAGCAATAAGGTTAGGTATTGCCATTAATCCGTTAAAGGTTTCGGCAATGCTCCACAGAAGACCCAAATTCATTGTAGCACCAATTATAGCTACTAAAGAATACACCAGCATAAATGGTTTATTTACTTTTGAACCAAACAAAAACTCAATACATCTGGCTCCATATAGTCCCCAGCCTACAATTGTTGAAAATGCAAAACAGCACATTGCTACAGCCGTGAAAATAGATACCCAGTTTCCATAAGTAGATGTAAATCCTGATATTGTAAGTTCAGCACCTGCTGCCTCTCCAAAGTTAATAGGAACACCACTACACAAAATTACAAGAGCCGTTAATGTACAAATGACTATTGTATCCACGAACACTTCAAATATTCCAAAGAATCCCTGCTTTACAGGTTTTTTAGTGTCAGCACATGCATGAGCAATGGAACCTGTACCGAGTCCTGCTTCGTTTGAGAAGATTCCTCTGGAAACTCCTTTTTTCATGCTTAGGAAAAAGCTTCCAACCACTCCTCCTGTTACCGACGCCGGATTAAATGCACCTTCCATAATTGACGAAAAAACTGCCGGAACATTTTTTATGTTCAAAACAATAACTCCTACTGCTAAAACAATATATAAAAGTGCCATAAATGGTACCAGTTTTTCTGTAACCCTGCCAATTCTCTTTATTCCACCAAGTAAAATCAGTGCCAAGAGAATTGCCAATATAATTCCTATTACAACATTTATTGTTCCTGCACTTTCCGCTGATAAAATTCCATAATTCATCAGTGCCGAATCGATTGCTGTGGTTATTGTGTTAACCTGAGTTGCATTACCTGTTCCAAATACAGTAAGTACTCCAAATGCTGAGAACAGATATGCCAACCAGTGCCAATGTTTCTTCAATCCATTCTTTATGTAATACATCGGTCCGCCAACCCATTCGCCCTTGTCATTTTTTTCCCTGAAATGTACAGCGAGGGTTACTTCTGAAAATTTTGTACACATACCAAGAATTGCTGATATCCACATCCAGAAAACTGCCCCGGGACCACCTATCGCAATGGCTCCTGCCACACCTGCAATATTTCCCGTTCCTACAGTAGCTGCCAATGCAGTGCACACAGCCTGAAATGGTGTCATTGCACCATCTGCTGCTTCCTTTTTTCTAAATATACGGCCAATAGTAACTTTCATTGCATACGGAAATTTCCTAATTTGCAAAAATTTAGTTCTGAAAGTCAAAATAAGCCCTACGCCGATTATGCAAATCATAGCCGGCACACCCCAGATAAAATCATTAACTGCCGAGTTTATTTGTTCAATAATCGATAACATTTATTATTATCCTTTCAAATTTGTAAAATATAAATGCTCAAATTATATGCCATAACAATAAAATTTGCGCACACAGCATTTAAATTATACCACATGTATGGATAATTTTGTATTTTTATTTATCATTCCATTCATAGTAAAACTGCAACAGTCCTACTCGTGATTTTGTTTTTGTTTTCTCATTAAGATTGGATATGTGCCTATATAAGGCAGCCCTTGATATAAACAGCTTTCCTGCAATATCCTGAACATTTTCATCTGAAGTTAACAGCATTTCAAAAACTTCTTTCTCCCTTGGTGTCAATGCAAATCTTTCAGAAAACTTTGTAAATTTTTCTTTTTGATCTATATGATTTTTTTCATCTTCCTGCTGAAGCTTAACTTTTACACTATGAACATTTTCCAGCTGAGTATAATACAAAAACATAAATATGCTTATGAGAACAAATAGAATTAAAGCTACAATGCTGTTTAAAATAACATTTCCTGATTCAAACAAGGAAAGGGATATTGCCCCTATTATTGCCGCACATATATTATTAACTGCTCTTCCAAGACCTGCCCAAAATTCCGGTCTATTCATATATACTGACAATTCTATAAATGCAGTCGTAAAGAATACCGCAAAGAAGCCTGCCGAAAGGTAAAAAACAATTAACCCAATTATAAAAGCTCCCCCTGTAATAATTACAAGTACACAAATCGTAGATAATAGGGTTACGCAATACATTATTATATACATGCATCTTCTGCTTTTTATGTCAAAAACAGCCCCGGCTAAAAGTCCACTTAATGCCAGAATCATTCTTGGCAACTGCCCGATATCCACTCCTCCAGCCGAATGAAAAAGTGTAACTACATTATCAAGAGTTGCAAAAATACATGACATTAACGCTACTATTACAATTAATGTTATTGCCGCAACCATGGGATTTTTCATTTTAATTCTTTCGTCATTATCTGAATCTTCACTGACTTCTAAAGTATTTTCGTTCACCCCAAGAATTAGTATTACCCAGACTAATATAAATGCTGATATAACAATAGCTTCAATCAGATCATTATTAATCAAATTATTATTACCAAATTGCAATAACAGCCCAATGGCATATGAAACGCCAACAACCTTTGCAAGATGACCGTTATACTGTAATCTTATGGCAATCATATAGCACACTGCACTGCCTGCACAACCAAGCATAACAAAAACAATGCATCCGGCAATAAGCACACTTCCATAGGAGTTATGTTGCTCCATAACAAAAACACCTGCAATTTCTCCGGCAATAAATATTAATGCCCATATAAATTTTGTGCGGCTGTTAATCATTTTTTTTACTAATCCGAACAGACAAAATCCTATGGCACTAACCCCCAGAACATAACCCTGTGATATAACTACCTCTTTTGCATCACTGACGTACATCATCATATTGTCAAATAAATATTCCGTTCCCAAAAATACAAAATTAAATAATGCCAGTATTACAATTATTATTAAAATATTAAAACTCTTTTTTTTCATCTTTTCTGCCATTACGTCCACTTCAAATTATCTTGTTTTTCTGTTTATATACTTTGCTTTATATTTTGAATACACTATAGTCTGGTCCTTATATAAACTATAATATCCTGACAATGCGTAACTGATGGATATTGCAATAAGATAATAAGATACCCCTGCGAAACCAAACAGTTCAAAAGATATCAACATCGAAGTTATAGGACAATTCGTTACCCCGCAAAACACTGCCACCATACCTGCCGCTGCCGCAACCATCGGCGAAAATCCAAGTAACTGACCTATAACACAGCCTAAAGTCGCTCCAACACAAAATGCCGGCACAATCTCGCCACCTCTGTAACCCGCACGCATTGTTATTGCCGTCAATATTATTTTCCACAGAAAATCAAAAGGTCTTGCCTGTCCCTGCTCTATGGCTTTCGCTATCAATTCATTTCCTGCTCCCATGTAATCTTTTGTGTTTAAAAGTATTGTTATTCCTATTACTATAATGCCTGCAACAACTACTCTTACATATGGATTTTTTAAATACTTTGAATATAAAGTAGAAGCCGCCTTTAATGCTACACAAAATAATATACTTATAGCACCACAGGCTGCTGCAATTACAGCCATTTTCAATCCGTTTATAATAGTAAGCTCAGGGATTTTCGTTACATGAAAAAGTTCCGGATGAATTCCGATTCCTGCGGCAAACTTTGACGCTATTATGGAAGCTATTACGCATGGAAGTAATGCCGCATAATACATAACTCCGACACTTACAACCTCCATTGCAAAAACCGCTGCTGCCATAGGCGTTCCAAAAACCGCTGCAAAAGCCGCACTCATTCCGCACATTACCATTACATGATGATCAAACTCATCAAGTTTTACAATTCTTCCCAACTGGTTTCCTATACTTCCACCAAACTGTATTGCTGCGCCTTCCCTTCCGGCAGAACCACCTGTTAAATGAGTCAAAATTGTTGACACAAAAATCAAAGGTGCCGATCTTAACGGTACATCATCCTTCGCCTTAATTGTTGAAAGCACCTGATTCGTTCCACCATCATCTTTGCCAATTTTCTGGTACATAAATACAATTAACAGACCTGCCACCGGCAATAAAAGAAATAACCACTCATGCTCTCTTCTAAACAATGTAACTTCTCTTATACATCCGGCAAACACACTGCTGGCACCACCAACTACTACTCCTGTAAGTACGGCAAGCACAATCCATTTAAAAAAATTTTTCAAATCTCTCCTGATTCTTCCTGAATAATATCTATATATTACTTTTTTTCTATTTATATTCTGTTTTGTATCGGAACTATCCTGCATTGCCTCTCCTTTTTTTATTATTCTGTAATTTTATTTATTCACAAATAATAAATGCCGGTTTCATTCTTTTAATCTCTCTTCTGTTAATTCTATATTTTTTTGTAATCATTTCCAATTTATTTTAACAATGTTTTTAATAACTTCCATCCATTGTATTAGTCGTCTGGATGTCATATTCATCCAATAACCGGTGGATGATGGCACGTTCGCTGTCGGTCATTTGCGTACTTTTTTCTTTCTGGAAAATTTCTTATAACTCTTACATATACTTCTTAAAGATATGATTGAATATATAAGAATTTAAATATGCTAATACGGCAAATCCCACAAACAACATTACATATACGACACTTCCTGCTGTCTTTCCTAGCAGAACAATCAATATAATTGGTAATAATGTTATAAGCAATATTAACAATGTCCATGGGAAATGACCTATTCCCATAAGAAATGCATTTTTAAGTGTGTTCTTTATAGTATTTTCAAATGTACTTTGAAGTGCCATAGCGTATAAAAAAACTAGCAGAACGGTAAGTGCTGCTGCAAGTATTAACCCTTTAAGTGCTGTTGTTATTACTGTTTTTTCAAGACTATTTATTATATATAGATCTACAGTAGGAATCATTGCTGCTACTAATAATATAATCCACATAACCGTTGACTGTCTAAAATTCTCCTTGAACAATTGAAAAAAATTTCTAAAAATATAACCTTCTCTGTTCTCTGCCATCTTTTTAGTCACTCCGTAAAGTGCCGTCGTTGAAGCGCCCATAGTAATTATAGGCAACGAGAACAAAACAAATAATAAATTTAAAACTACCAAATCTGCTATTTTCGATACCACTTCATAAAATTTACTGTCTATTCCAAACACTTTTTCTTCCTCTCTATACTTCTTTTACGGAATCTCTTTCTAAAAGTTCAGCTTGGAAAATCAACTGCTTCTTTTCATCTTTTCCGCTTATAAGCTCCATTAACAGTTCTATTGAGGATTTTACCATCTGTTCACATGGCTGCTTCATTGTGGAAAGTGATGGCTGAAAATATTTTGACATTTCAATCCCATCGAACCCTAACACAGAATAGTCATCAGGTATTTTTTTCCCTGCTTCTGAAATGGCTTTGTACACACCAAATGCTGTTAAGTCAGAAATAGCATAAAGTGCAGTAAATTCCTCTTTAGACTGTAATAATTCCTTTGTTACCTGATAACCATTGGCTACTGAGTATTCAGGAATGTCATCTTTCATATATCTTATAAGATTTTCGTTAACTTCAATTCCATTATCTTTTAAAGCTTCTCTATAGCCCTTCAATCGAAGACCACCAACTGCCTGATCACCTCTTTTGCCTGAAATTATAGCAATCTTCTTGTGACCTTTCTTGCAAAGATAATCTACTGCCTTGTAACTTTCTTTTTCGTCATCAATAGAGACTGAAGATCCGTTTCTTTTAGGTGCCATCATGTTAACTGCAACTGTGCATAACACATATGGTACACCTATTTCTTCTAATCTTGTGTCAAGATAATCCATCTGACCTCCAAGAAAAATCAAACCTTTAAGTCTTTTTTCTTTGGCAAGCTGTACTGCTACACTTACATCATCCTGATCTTCCCCTACGGCATAAAGTAAAAATGTGTACTCTAATTTTTTTAATTCTTCTTCAAAACTTTTTAACATCCCCTGAAAGAATTGGTTATCTATACCTTTAATTAAAAGTGCTATCGTATTAGATTCTGTCATTTTTAAATTTCTTGCACTATTATTAGGCACGTAATTATATTCTTTTATAACTTTTAAAATTCTTTTTCTGGTATTCTGATTAATACCTGGATCATCATTAATTGCTCGAGAGACAGTGCTAATTCCAACACCACATATTTTTGCTATGTCTTTTATTGTTAAATTTGCCATGTCTTTCCCCTTTCATCTAAATGTACTAAAATTTTTCCCAATTCCACAATTTGATATTTTATCATATACATATCATTTATGCAAAAAACTGCGAAAAAGGTTTTTTTCGCAGCTTCTTATCATTCTATTTCTATCCTCTGCCATAAAGAACTGTTAATTCTCTAATAGTTGCTGATAATTTTTTAGTTATCTGTCGGGATTTTACTCTCCAACACCAATTTCCGCCTAAAGTTGAAGGCCGATTCATTCTAGCTTTATTGTCCAAATGAAGATAATCCTGTAACGGAATAATACATGTATTGGCTGTTGATGCCTGAGCCATACGAATAACTTCGTCAACTAACTCATCTTTATCATCAATTTTTCTGCCAATATATTTTTGAACCATCTCAACCTCTTCCGATTCAATGCTACCTAACCATCCCTTTAATGTTTCATTGTCATGAGTTCCTGTATATACTACACAATTCTTATTGTAATTGTATGGTAAATATTCTCTTGGTCCTGAAGAATCTCTGCTATCAAATGCAAACTCAAGAACTTTCATATTAGGAAATCCTGAATCATTAACTAACTGTCTTACTGAATCGGTTATATAACCTAAATCTTCAGCTATGATGTTAACATTACCTAAACAATATTTTATAGCATTAAATAAATCTATTCCCGGTCCTTTTTCCCAGTGTCCATCGATTGCATCATCATCCTTAGCAGGTATTGAATAATATTCATCAAAACCTCTAAAATGATCAATTCTTACGACATCATATAGCTGGACACTTCGCTCTATTCTTTTTATCCACCAATCATAGTTGGTCTGTTTATGATAATCCCATTTGTATAATGGATTGCCCCACAACTGACCTGTTGCTGAAAAGCCATCCGGGGGACATCCTGCAACTGCTATAGGTTTTCCCTTATCATCCATTTGGAATAACTCAGGGTGTGACCACACATCTGCACTATCATAAGCTACATATATTGGAATATCTCCAATAATTTTCACACCATTATCATTGGCATATTTTTTTAATTTGTACCATTGCCTATAGAATTCATACTGAACAAATTTATAAAATTCTATTTCCTCTTTCAGTTCATTCTGATAATACTCCATTGAGTATCCCCATCTGAGTTTTATGTCTTCTGCCCAGTTGTCAAAACTTTGGCCTTTAAACCTTTCCTTTATAGCCATAAACATTGCATAATCATTTAACCAATATCTGTTTTCATCTTTAAACTCTTTAAATTCTTCCCTTTCACGGATATTACTTCTTTTGTACGCTTTTTTCAAAAGTTTAAATCTGCCATTATACAACTTTTCATAATCTACTTTGTCAATTTTGTCACCAAAATCCACCTTGTCACATTCTTTTTCTGTTAACAGTCCCTGCTCAATCAGCTCTTCTAAACTTATAAAGTATGGGTTTCCTGCATAAGTTGAAAATGACTGATACGGTGAATCTCCGTAACTTGTTGGTCCTATAGGCAGAATTTGCCAGTATTGCTGTTTGGAATCTTTCAAAAAATCTACAAACCTGTATGCCTCTTTTGAAAAACTTCCTATTCCATATTTTCCCGGCAAACTGGAAATGGGTAATAATATTCCACTAGCCCTCATAGTTCCTCCTTATATGTTACTTAACCTTTTACTGCTCCCGCAGCAACACCCTTTATAATATGCTTCTGACATGTTAAGTAGAAGAATATTACAGGTATAATACTTAAAATGATAAGTGCCATTATTGCACCTAAATCTACTGAACCGTAGCTTCCCTGTAAGTACTGAATATGAATTGGAATAGTTCTGTACTGATCAAGATCAAGAACCAAATATGGAAGTAAGTAATCGTTCCATATCCACATAATTTCAAGAATACCTACAGATATTAATGTTGGTTTTAACATTGGAATAATAACAATAAAGAATGTTCTGATTGGTCCACATCCATCAATTGCTGCTGCTTCTTCAATCTCAAGTGGTAAACCTTTAATAAATCCTGTGAACATAAATACTGCCATACCTGCACCAAATCCTAAATATATAACCGGAATAGTCCAAGGTGTATTAAGTCCCAATGAGTCTGCTGTATTTGACAATGTGAACATTACCATCTGGAATGGTACTACCATTGAAAATACAAACAAGTAATATACTATCTTACAAACCATGCTGTCAACTCTTGCTATGTACCATGCTGCCATTGATGTACAAATCAAAATCAACGCTGTTGATAAAACTGTAATTACAAAACTATATAATACCGATTTAAAAAACGGATAATTTCCAAATGTAAAACCTTTGATATAGTTTGCCCAACCTACTAACGCCTCACCAGTAGGCCATGCAAATGTGTCTGTTTTTACAAAGGTGTTAGCTTTGAAAGAGTTCATTAACACAATAAATATAGGACAAACATAAACTAAAGTTACAATTGTCATTATTGTAGTCAACAGTTTTCCATGTTTTAATGGAATTTCACTTGTCTCTTTCATTTTTTTCTTTTTCGGTGTAGCTTTCACTGTAGAATCTTTAATTGTTGAATTCACTGTTTTCTCATTGTTCATTACTGCTGCACCTCCTTAGATCTTGTTGCCTTAAGCTGGATAATTGATATACCTGCAACTAAGATAAAGAATATAACGGCTTTCGCCTGGGCAACTCCCTTACCTGTAAGAGACTGTCCGTAAAATGTGTTGTAAATGTTAAGTGCCAACATTTCTGTTGTCTTTATAACTGAACCATCCTTTAACTGTTCAAACGGCTGTCCGTTTGTTAAAGCTAAGTTCTGATCAAAAAGTTTAAATCCATTTGTTATTGTTAAAAATAAACAAATTGTAATTGATGGCATAATATTTGGAATTGTAACTCTTGTCAATGTCTGCCATTTTGTTGCTCCATCAATTTTTGCTGCTTCAATTAATTCTCCTGGAACTGCCTGCAAACCTGCAATATAGATAATCATCATATATCCTATCTGTTGCCAGCACATAAGAATAATTAATCCCCAGAAGCCATATCTTGTTTCCATAAGAATTGAAGTATTAATTTTTCCTAAAACGCCATTGAAAATCATACTCCAAATATAACCAAGAACAATACCACCTATAAGGTTAGGCATAAAAAATGCTGTTCTGAATAAGTTTGCTCCCTTAATCCCCAATGTTAATAAATATGCTATTAAGAAAGCTAACACATTTATTATAAATAGGGATACTATTGCATACAAAGCTGTATACCAAAATGCATGTATAAATGACGCATCATTAAATGCATCCATATAATTTCTAAAACCTACAAAAGAAGCATCACCTATTGTAACAAATTTACAAAATGATAAATAAATACCTCTCAAGAAAGGATATATAAATCCAATGCAAAATGCTAAAAATGTAGGTGCTAAAAATAGAAGAAAGCATCTTTGAATAGGTTTGCGAAGAAGTTTAGAATTTACAGATGTTCCACCATTATGTTTTTTCTTTTTTCCTTTCACTTCAATCTCCTCCTAATTCTTATTCAAAATAGAATTTTCAATATTTTTCTATTTTTTAATAAAGGGGCAGACACTGCCTGCCCCACAATGTGTTAATAATTTAATTATGATTTTATACTTATCAATCTAAAACCTTATTACTTGTTAGCTGCTTTGTACTGAGTAGCCCAGCCCTGAACGAATGCTGTCTTAACATCATCCCATGATCCGCCTGCATCATATTTGTTCATTGCTGCTACAAGACTTGCTCTCCATTCATCTACGTTAGGTGTGTAGTTAAATGACCAGTCAACATTGTAATTTCCTGCTTCAAGTAAATCGTTAGCATTCTTTAAGAATACGTTACCGCTGTCTGCTGCCTTCTTATAAGGGATTGCACCAAACTGTTCTGCCATAACTTTTGTTCCTTCTTTTGATGTTACTAACCATTTCATAAATTCAAGTGTTGCCTTCTGATCTGCTTTTGAAGCCTTAGCATTAACTGCCCAACAGTTTTCTGTTCCTGAACAAAGACCTGCTTTTTCTTCACCTTCAACTCCACAGTAAATTGGAATCATCTGCATATCATCGTCTGAAATTGACTTTTTCAAAGCATCATATTCCCATGTACCATTCTGGTAGAATACTGCTTCGCCCTTCTTGAATTCGGCTTCAGCATCGTAACCACCTGTTGCCAAAGTTTTCTTGTCGTATTTGCTGTTGTTGATATATAAATCCCAAACATTTTTGAAGTTATCTAAGTATGTTCCCTTAATTTCTGCAGGAGCTTCTTTCCATCCGTCATCTCTTCCTTCATAGAATAAAGACATGTTAGCTAAATGTCCTGTGAATCTCCAAGATGAAGCGTCATCCATACCTGATGATGTAAATGCATCAAATCCAAGCTTGTCTGCTCTCTTGTGGATATCTTCTGCAACTGACTTTAATGAAGCGAAATCCTTAATGTCTGTAATTTCATATCCTGCTTTCTTAAGTAATTTCTTATTTACAATAATTCCGTAACTTTCATAACAATAACCCATTGACGCAACCTTGCCGTTTTCATCTTTTAAGTTAAATGCATCTGTACTTAATTCTTTGTAAACATCTGTATCTTTAAGATCGATGCAATAATCATCCCAAGTCTTAACTGCTGCCTGGTTACCAACAACAAATAATGTTGGAGCTGCTGACTTACCCATCTCAGATGTTAATGTTGAATTGTAGTTTCCTGAAGCTGCTGTAACTACTTTTACCTTTACTCCTTTTTCTTTCTCGTATGTCTTTGCAATTCCCTGTAAAGCTTCATCTGCTTCAGGTTTAAAGTTTAACCAGTAAACTGAGCCCTTTGAATCTGAGCCCGTTTTTTCGCTCTTTGAACTGCTACCACAACCTGCTAATAATCCTGCTACCATTGTTGCACACAATGCTACACTTAATAATTTCTTACGCATATTCATTTCTCCTTTTTATTAAAAATTTGTATTTAGGTTATCCGTCATTTCCAAATAAATGTTTGTACTTGAAATTTGTTTGGAAACGTTTCCTGTACCCTGATGGTAGCACTTTTTGGAAACGTTTACAATACTATTTTCACCTTTTTTTCACAATTCGGCTTTTTAGCTAATTTTCCGTCTCATCTTTTGTATATATTGTACAATATTAATACCGTTTTTATGTATCTTTTATGCATTTGGAATATATTTGTTATTTTTCGTTCTAGTGAATATGCTATTATATGAGAATGTTTTTTTTGTTTTATTGGTATTTTTTTTGAGTTTTTTCTTGATTTTTATAGTTTTCAGATACGATTTTAAAAGTATTTAATTCCATATATTTTAGATTTGTTTAATTCAGTTTTAATAAATAAGAAGCCACACACTTATATGTGTGACTTCTCTTTTAAAGCTAAAAATTATTTATTATCTGAGCATAATATGCTACTGTTCCAATTTCCAAATATCTCTATTATATTCTTCAATTGTTCTATCTGATGAGAAATATCCTGCTTTCGCAATATTTACAAGCATCTTCTTAGCCCAATCATGTCTTTTTTCATAATCGGCATAGGCCTGTTCTCTTGTTTTTACATATTCATCAAAGTCAGGGAATGTCATAAACCAGTCTTTTCCAATAAGTTCATTTGAAAGTCTTTCAAGACGTTCCTTGTCACCTATGGACATAAGTTCTTTTCCTGTTATGAAATCTACTGCTTCTTTGATGACCGGATTGTTATTATAATACTGTGCAGCACAATAACTTCCGTTGGCATATCTTTCTACAACTGTTTCACTTAAATCACCAAAGATGTAAATATTATCATCTCCAACAAGGTCATGAATTTCTACATTAGCACCATCTTCAGTACCTAAAGTTACTGCTCCATTAAGCATAAATTTCATATTACCTGTACCACTTGCTTCTTTTGATGCAAGTGAAATCTGCTCAGAAATATCACAGGCAGGAATTAACTTTTCAGCCCATGTTACGTTATAATTTTCAACCATTACAACTTTAAGATATGGGCTTACCTCAGGATCATTGTTTATTAATTCCTGAAGGCAAAGTATAAGATGAATTATATCCTGTGCAATAATGTATGCCGGAGCTGCTTTTGCTCCAAAAATTACTGTTATTGGAGTAGTTGGCTTTTTGCCTGCTTTAATTTCTAAATATTTATGAATTACATATAATGCATTTAACTGCTGACGTTTGTATTCATGAAGTCTCTTAATTTGAATATCAAAAATAGAATTTTCATTAATTTCTATATTCTGTCTTTCCATTAAGGCCTTCTTTAATTCTGCTTTCTTTGTGTTTTTAATACTAAGAATTTTGTTTAATACTTCTTCATTGTCTTTGTAATCCAAAAGTTTTTCTAATTCAGTTGCATCTTTCTTATATCCATCTCCAATAAGAGATGTAATAAGCTCTGTAAGCTGAGGATTACTATGAATAAGCCATCTTCTAAATGTAATTCCGTTAGTTTTATTATTAAACTTTTCAGGATAGATTCTATAAAAATTATTTAATTCAACATTCTTAAGGATATCTGTGTGAAGTGATGCCACACCATTAACACTTGATGAATAATGAATATCAATGTGAGCCATATGTACTCTTTCTTCTCTATCAATAATGTAAACTGAACTATCATCATACTTTCTTCTTACTTTATCATCTAACACTTCAATAATCGGCATAAGCTGTGGCACTGCTTTCTTAAGATATGAAATAGGCCATTTTTCTAAAGCTTCTGCAAGAATTGTGTGATTAGTATACGCACATGCCTTTGTTACAGCTTCAATAGCTACATCCATTTCAATTCCTCTTTCAACCATCAAACGGATAAGTTCAGGAATAACCATTGTTGGATGTGTATCATTAATCTGTATAACTGCATAATCAGCCAAGTCATACAACTTGCATCCTTTTTCTACTGCTTCATCAAGAATTAATTGAGCTGCACTTGACACCATAAAATACTGCTGGTAAATTCTAAGAATTCTACCTGCATCATCACTGTCATCAGGATAAAGGAAAAGTGTAAGATTCTTTTCAATATCTTCTTTATTAAAATTAATTCCGTCCTTTACAATGTTTTCATCTACACTTTCAATATCAAATAAGTGAAGCTTATTAGTTGTGCTATCATATCCTGTAACATCAATATCATACATTCTTGAAGTAACATTCATATCTCTAAACTTAACTGTATATGTTACATCAGTCTTTGTAAGCCAACTTTTTTCTGTAAGCCATGGATCTGGAATTGTAGTCTGGGCATTATTCTTAAATACCTGTCTGAATAATCCGAAATGATAGTTTAATCCTACTCCGTCACCATTAAGTCCTAATGTTGCAATAGAATCTAGAAAGCAGGCTGCAAGTCTTCCAAGTCCTCCGTTTCCAAGAGATGGCTCCTTTTCAAATTCTTCTATTTCACATAAATCCTTGCCATTTTTTGCAAGTTCTTCTTTTATGTCATCATAAATTCCAAGATTAATAAGGTTATTAGACAAAAGCTTTCCTATTAAAAATTCTGCTGAAATATAGTATAATTTCTTCTTTGAATTTTTATGCTGTTTTCCTTCTGCCATTGTTTTTACCAAAGTAAGTAAAGCATTGTAAATATCTTCATTTGTACACTCTGAAATTGACTTATTATACTCTGATTTAATAATTTCCGAAAGATTCATTTTAATACCTCCTAAAAAATATGGTTTTATGTTTGTAACTATATTATAATATTGTTATTATTAAAAATATTGCATTATAGTTTTGTTTTTTTGCACAATAATATCTTTTTTTGATTTTTGGAGGTACTTTATGGAGAAGAATCAATACGAAATTTACCACGAAAATAAAAAACATACGCCAAATGACTTTCCTTATAACACTTATTTGTGCTCTATTCCATTAGATTTCAAATCAGTTAATCTTCACTGGCATAACGAAGTTGAACTAATTGTAATCAAAAAAGGACAGGGGTTAGTTAATGTTAATCTTGTAACATATACTGTTAACGCCGGTGATGTTGTTTTCGTCTTTCCGGGACAACTTCATTCTATTAGCCAAAAAGATTATAGTACTATGGAATATGAAAATATTCTTTTTAAATCGAATCTTCTCAAATCTTCAGGCTATGATTTGTGCAATGACAAGTTTATTCAACCTTTACTTTCAGGAAATCTAAATATATATCCTGTAATTAATAGTAACTTTGATTTTCACGACTCTCTCTATTCTTTAATTAACGAAATAGATAAATTGTGTGACAAACGTCCTTATGCATATCAGCTAGCTGTTAAATCTTATCTTTTTCAGATTTTTTACCTTCTGATATCCAATTGTGGGCGAAATGAAATTAAACCAATTAGCAAAAAAGCTCTTGAAAAAATAAAAACAATTCTTTCTTATGTTGCTGAACATTTTCAGGATAATATCTCCATAGAAGAAATTGCCGGTCATTGCTTCTATAGTAAATCATATTTTATGAAGTTCTTTAAAGAAACCATGGAGATGAGTTTTGTACAATATCTTAACAATTACAGACTCGAAGTTGCAGCAAAACTTCTTACCACAACTTCTGATGACATAATTAATATTGCAATAAATACCGGTTTTGATAATTTGTCCTATTTTAACAGGTGTTTTAAAAAGAAATACGGAATTACACCGGGTAAATATAGAAAAGATGCCAGAGATTAATTTTTAAGCATTATCATAAATCTCTCCTCTAAAAGCAGTATTGTGTTATACTTTGTAAAAATTATGCAAGAACTATAGCTTTTTTTATTTTATAATAGCAGTATAATACATAAAGCAATATTTCACAATATGATAATGTAAGCAAAAAATTGTGATAGTGCAAGGCGCAGAATAATCCGTATACTCAAACAATCAATATAAAATAAAAGAAAGAGTTTGCCTTAATTAATATGGCAATAACGAGGTAAAAGCAATGAAAAAAAAGTGGTGGCATGACAAAGTCGCTTATCAGATATATCCAAAAAGTTTTCTAGACAGTAATGGAGATGGAATCGGAGATTTAAGAGGTATTATTTCTAAGCTTGATTATTTAAAGGATTTAGGAATTGATATTATTTGGCTTTCTCCTATTTACAAATCACCTTTTGTAGATCAGGGATATGATATTTCTGACTATTATTCTATTGCTAAAGAATTTGGTACAATGGAAGAATTTGACGAACTGCTGGCAGAAGCTAAAAAACGTAATATGTATATTATTATGGACTTGGTTATTAATCACTGTTCAGATAAACACGAATGGTTCCAAAAAGCTTTAGCTGACCCTGATGGGGAATACGCCGATTACTTCTATTTTAGAAAAGGTAAAGACGGCAATCCACCTAGTAATTACCGTTCTTATTTTGGTGGCAATTGTTGGGAACCTGTTCCCGGAACTGATAAATATTATTTCCATATGTTTGCCAAAGAACAACCTGATTTAAATTGGGAAAATCCTACTCTTCGCAAAAAGCTTTACGATATGATTAACTGGTGGCTTGAAAAAGGTTTGGCCGGTTTTAGGATTGATGCAATTATAAACATAAAAAAAGATTTAGATTTTCCAAATCTGGAACCTGACGGCGCAGACGGTCTTGCCGGTTGTTGGCAAATGGTTGAAAATGTTGAAGGTGTTGGTGAATACCTAGAAGACCTTAAAAAAAATACTTTTGAAAAGTACGATGCCTTTACTGTTGCTGAAGTTTTCAATATGCATAAAGATGAACTTTCACAGTTTATCGGTGAAAACGGACACTTCTCTACTATTTTTGACTTTAGTGCCCATACCCTTAGCGATGGAGCCCACGGCTGGTACGATGCACCTGATATTAATTTTAATGATTGGCGTAAAACCATTATAAACTCACAGCTTCAGGTTCAAAAATGTGGTATTGAAGCTAATATTATTGAAAACCATGATGAACCTAGAGGTGTTTCAAGATTTTTACCTGAATATGCAAGAAATCCTCTTGGAACAAAAATGCTTGGAACTGTAAGCATACTTCTTCGCGGAATTCCTTTTATTTATCAGGGACAGGAAATCGGAATGCAAAATGCTATTTGGAATGATGTTAAAGAATATAACGACATTAACACAATTGACCAGTACAATCTTGCCATAAGTGCCGGTCTATCTGATAAAGAAGCTTTGGCTGTTTGTAGCAAAATGAGTCGTGACAATGCCAGAACTCCTGTACAATGGAGCGACGCAGATAATGCCGGCTTTACAACGGGAACTCCTTGGCTTAAAGTTAATTCTAACTATAAAGATATTAACGTACAAAGTCAGGAAAATGACCCTGACTCAGTTTTAAACTACTATCGTAAGTTAGTAGCTACACGTAAATCACCTGAATACAATGAAGTATTCACTTACGGTGTATTTGAACCTGCTTATGAAGATACTGAATCTGTAATGGCATATTATCGTGTATCAAACAACCAACGTATCCTTGTTGTTGCAGATTTTGGAAAAGAATCTACAGCTATAGAATTGAAATATCCTGTTAAAAAAATTGTTCTCTCAAATGTTGGAATAAAGGAAATCAATGGGAAAGTGCTTAAATTGGAGAGTTGCGAAGTTATAGTAATTGAGTGTGTGGAATAGATGGCTTACCCCTCCAGAACTTCTTTTCCGTCCGAATATGTTTTCACGGCAATGTGTCATCCCTACCGCATTTTTCTTTTTACATTATTTACTTTAAAAAGTAAATAATGTAGAATTATTTATAAATAAAGATGTATATGCTTTGCTTCCTATTCACTTATATTCAAGGAGGAGTTTTATGAAAAAAAGAATTTTTTGCAAAACAAGATTACTATCTCTTGTTTTATCTTTGACATTACTTATTGGACTAATACCTACAACCATATCAGCACAAAACGACGATGTCTACGACTTAAAGTTACTTGCAGGTATGTACAATCTTAGTGAAATCAAGTCAGCACCATATCCCAGTATGTCCAAAGAGATGTTTGTATTTACTTCGGATTTCGGTGACAGGGAAGTCTGGAACCGTTCTGAGCTTGGGTTTTCTATAATCGGAAATCAAAGCTGTTCCCGACCTGTTTCCATTGAGGATGATGGCACTTGGGACATGGAGCCCTTCATATATTCTGATAACAATGACGGCATAATCGTCTGGACCAATGCCACAAAAGGCTTTAAAGAAACATTCACAGGAGAAGACATCGCAAGTGCATTAAGAATATCCCTTGCAGTTTGTGACAGCAATAATACGTGGATTGATTTTAAAACTACCAATGTATCTTATTATAATTCTGACAATATTAGCACATATAATCCAAAAGTAACCAAAATAGATGGTAAAATACTTGTTTCCTGGGTAGTATGCCATGACGTTAAAAATGATACCGGCTCATATGGTATAGAGGGTTTTTATTATAACCCTGAAACCAACGCCTTTTATTCAGAAAATAACCTTGTAGATGAAAATGGAAGACTTGTTACTATGGTTTTTGCAAAAAATTGCAACTATATATCATCCTATTCCATTGCCAAAGTAGGAAATAAGACCGTGACAATTTTTGAAGAACCGACAGAACAAACTCATGTTTCTGATGTAATGTACGACAAGGTAATGACCCAGAAATATTCCTTTTACCCTGATAAATATAAACCAGGCACAGTTAAAATGTCTGTCAATAATGGAAATGATGTAACTAACCTTACGGATGGTACTACACATGCTTCAGTCGTTGATTCTGATATTCCGGGATTAACCTATTACAATAAAGGAAAAATTTATGAAGTTTCCACTAATGCCCAAAATAATTTGATACATACTGAATTTGCAGATGTGTCAAAGACAGGCGATACGGAATACTCCATAATTTCTAAAAATGGCGTTTTGACATATATTACGGCAATTCAATATGAGCCTCTTAAGACAAGCAATTCAACTGTTTCAGTAGGCGGCAAACAGTATGAAAAAGCAACCGACGGAAAATGGTTAGACGAAAATGGAAATGCCCGTGACCTCAAACAGGAAAATGTCTGCTTATACTACATTAACCCTAAAACCGGAAATATTGATGCGCTTCCACAAAAGATATATGACCAGGATGCGCTTCTTTTCCTCGCACCCCCTGCTTTCACTATTGATAGCTCAAATAAATTATGTGGTACATATTTTATTAGACAGATTGGTGATACCCAATATTATAATTTGTACTACTCAACATATACCCAAAAATATTTGTTCCAGGCTGATTATTCTCAAGTAAATGATGCTATTGCGAAGGCAACTGCCCTAAATAAAGATGATTACAAGGATTTTACAGCTGTTACGGCAGCCATAGACGCTGTCGCTCGTGACAAAGATTACATTGAACAGGCAAATGTTGATGCAATGGCAAAAGCTATTGAAGATGCAATTGCTGCTCTTGAGCTAAAGCCTGTCGATAAGCCAAAAATTATTGAGGGTGCAAACCAATTTGTTGAGCAAGGTAAGTCTGCGACTTTTAAATCAAGTGCTGAACTGGCAGACTTTCAAAAAATTCTTATAGATGGCAAAGAACTTGATCCAAGCAACTACATCCTTATGGAAGGTAGTACAATTGTCACTATAAAAGGTGAATTTGTAAAAACATTAAGCGTTGGAAAACATACTTTGAGCGTGGTTTCAACAACAGGTTCTGCTGAAACTCAATTCACTGTAACAGAAGTAGCAACAACTAAGCCTGCCACCGAAACTACTACAACAGAACCGGCTACAACTAAGCCTGCTACCGAAATTACTACAACAGAGCCGGCAACATCTAAGGCTGATATTGAAATTACCACAACAAAGCCGGCAACATCCAATACTGATACTGAAATTACCACAACAAAGCCGGCAACATCTATATCTGATACAAATTCTCCACAAACAGGAGAAAACAGCAGCATAGTATTGTGGATGGAAATTTTCTTTATTTCAGCAGGTGGCATATTGATCCTAACATTAAAACGTAAAAAATCATCAAAATAATCTTATATAAAAAACAGAAACCTCTCCATCTATGATATGTATCAAAATTTCAGGTACATATCACAAACGGAGAGGTTTTTACTTTTATTTATTTTTCTCTAGTTACAAAAGCGATTTGGTGGTAATATTTTCATTGCCACTGGTTTGAGGCCATTTGTGTGCATAAATATTAAAGATATGAGGTTTGTTTTTTGTATCAATTGGATTTAGGGCTGTATTTATGTATTTGTCAGGAGTTCTCATATAAGTTTCCTCTTCCAAAGAACTTTCCTGAAAATATCTGACTCTCATGTTTAATATTCTATTTCCGTCAGAATCGGTAGGATTCAGGCAGGCAAATTTTACATGTGAGAAACTATTTGGCATCGTAAAATAATATGATTTGTCAAATTCTCCTTCAAATTCCAGTTCCTGCCCAAGCTGTAATTCTTCTACTGTATCCGCCATAATTTTTCCAAGCGAATTAGTGGAAACTCATACTGTTACTTTTCGCTTCCTGCAGCAACATCATATTTCACTCCCATATACAATACTTCACGTCTCAGTTCTCCATCTGCATGAACCGGTGTTACGGTAATGGTGGTTATCATTAATAAAAACGACAGTATAAAACTTAAATATTTTTTCATATGTAATTCCTTTTTTCTTATAATATGTACTGCCCCTCCATTCTGTCGGCGGCTATTCGTATATTTTAACAGTAATTATATCCTTTATATCTAATTGTTTAGCACACTAAGAAGTATACTCACAAATATAGCCGCAACGCAAACAATTAAAATTATTCTGGCTACCCAAATCTGTCTGTTATCCCTTTTAACTGCAGATTTTTCTTCCTTATATCCATTATCTTCAGCTAATCTTAATGCTTTTTCCCAATCTTCATCTTTTACCAGCACTCTTTTATTGATATTAAAGTCTGAACCGGCTACCCTAAAATAATCTCCGGCTCCGTCTGCCTTAACCTCTGCGGTTATACCCTGACTTTCCAAAATTCCAATAAGCATTTGAAGATCAACTTCGTTATTAGTTACATATATCTCTTTCATAATTTTTCTCCTTTAAATTTTGCAAATCCGGTAACCATTATTCTTGCAACCTTCTACATCGTTTATCTTTAATATATGCTGTGTGAAAATCGTAACTTCCTACAATGTAAATAGGTGAAGAATCCTGATGATTCCATATTGTGGTGTTAAGTTCCGATTTGTATTTCTGTTTGTTTTAAAAATGGGCAATCCCGATTGGAATTGCCCATTTTTTTATCAAATGAAGTACATCCTGTCTATTTGGTAAAACAGTACATCTTTATATCATCTTAATACAGCTTTGCTCCTGCCGGAATATGATTATCTACCATAACAAGATGAAGTTCTTCATCTTCTGAATCCTTAAGGTTGTTTACTGCTGAAAGTAACATACCACAAGATTCTATTCCCATCATCTTTCTAGGTGGGAGGTTTGTGATTGCAATAAGTGTCTTGCCAACTAATTCTTCCGGTTCATAGTATGCGTGAATACCTGAAAGAATTGTTCTGTCAACGCCTGTACCATCATTAAGTGTAAACTGTAAAAGTTTCTTGCTCTTTGGTACTGCAACACATTCCTTAACCTTTACTGCTCTAAAGTCTGACTTACTAAATGTTTCAAAATCAACTTCTTCTTCAAATAAAGGTTCAATCTTTACATTTGAGAAATCAATTTTCTCTTCTTTAACTGCCGGCTGAGCTTCATTGCTATTAGCTGCCTTATTTTCCTTAACAGGGCTGTCTAAGCTCTTCATTGTCGGGAATTTTTTTGATTGCTAAGCTAACTCTTGTATATCCTTGC
>URKY01000030.1 GCA_900548465.1 uncultured Eubacterium sp. | reverse complement strand
AACAAAGAAGATGCTGAAGAGTGTGTGAATGATACATTTCTTGCAGTGTGGAATAATATTCCACCGGAGAAGCCAAATCCACTTTCTGCTTATATATATCGGATAACCAGAAATATTGCAATAAAAAAATATCATGCCAATATAGCAAAAAAAAGAAACAATTATTATGATCTGGTACTGGATGAACTGCAGGAATGTCTGGAAGGAAGAGAGAGCGTGGAAAGTGAAATATTGGCGCAGGAACTGAAAATGTACATAAACAAATTTCTGGGTAAATTGAAAAAACAGGATCAAATTATATTTGTAAAGAGATATTGGCTTTTAGAAACAATTCCTGAAATTGCAGAAGATGTTGGAAAAAGCAGGAATTATGTCACTGTTCATTTACACAGAATCAGAGAAAGATTAAAAAAGTATTTGTATGGGAAAGGATTGATTCTATGAAACGGGAAAACATTGAGAAAATGCTAGAGGGCATTGATGATAAATATATTAGTCAGGCGCAGGAATCCTGGGTTAAGCACCGGAATGTTAAAGCAGGAATTGCTGTAGCAGTTCTTGTAGTGCTGGTAGGGGTTGTTGGAATTTATGGAGGCGTGAAAAATCAGACACAAAAAGTAGCTAAGAGCAATATTTTTACAGGAAAGGATATGAAGAGCAGCATTACTAAAAAAATAGATACGAATAACAACATTACTAAAGAAGAAAACACGAAGAAAAATGTTGCTACAGAAAAAGTAGAAATTCAGGAAAACGACAGACTTAGTCTGGCAGTAAAAAAAGGTGAAAAGAGCGAAGAAGTGTACAAGGGAATGATCATAAATGAAGGTGATTACAGATATGGTATGGAGTCCAGTACCCTCGGAATTCCATTGATAGTAACCGGCAAGGTGGATGGTGCAACACTTCATATAAAAAATGAAAACGGACAAATTATGATAGAAAAAGACCAGGGCACATATGAAGTGTTAGAAAATAATGGGGAAATAGAAAGTGGGAAAATCATATTCTGGAGACCGGATAAAAATTCAAAGTACGGGTCAGAAGTAGTGGTAACATTATATAAAGAGAAAAAAATAATAGGTGGAATAGTGGTTGACATAAAGTCGACAGGCACATCGACATACACTGTGGAGTATGTTGGTAATATAGAAATTAAAAATGGTGCAGAGTCTATGCAGTCAACTTTAAACACTATAAAAACCGTAATCCATGATATGGAAAGAGATTTGGAAAGAAATGCCGTTCCAAAAAAAATGCTAAAGGACACTAAAACGCGACTGAAAGAATATAGAAAGTTTTTTGAAAAATACGAACAGAAAATTAAAAGGACTAAAAACAAAGAAGAGCTATATTCCGAATTTCTTATTGAGTATAGTAAAATGTTAGATAAATTCGATAAGCATAAATAGAAATAACAAAACCTATTACTTACAGGTACTTAAAAGAACTAATTCTTTAGAAAGTACATATCAATGTAAGTAATAGGTTTTTTATTATATATCAACAGAATAAATAATTATTTAAAGTATAATGAAAGTTAACACTTGCCAGAAACATTAAAATTTGCTACCGTATTTTTAGTATGCAAATGGAGGACATAAGATGAATTTTTTAGAAGAACGAATTGTAAAGGATGGCATTGTAAAAGAAGGAAATGTGCTGAAGGTAGATAGTTTTCTTAACCATCAGATGGATATAAGATTATTTGAGCAGATGGGAGAAGAATTCAAACGTCGTTTTAAGGATAAAAAGATAAATAAAATTTTAACAATAGAAGCGTCAGGTATAGGAATTGCATGTGTAGTGGCAAAATATTTTGATGCACCTGTAGTATTTGCAAAGAAATCCAAGAGCATTAACATTGACGGTGAAATGTACGTGGCAGAAGTGGAATCGTTTACACATAAATGTAAGAATCAGATTATTGTGTCAAAGAAGTTTATAGGACCTAAAGACTATGTCTTAATAATTGATGATTTTCTTGCTAATGGTTGTGCATTGCAGGGACTTATATCAATTGTTACTTCAGCAGGAGCCACAGTTGAGGGAATAGGAATTGCCATTGAAAAGGGATTTCAACTGGGAGGAAGAATGATAAGAAATCTTGGATATGATTTACAATCTCTTGCCATTGTAGATGGAATGGATGCTAAAACAGGAGAAATTCAATTCCATCCTCAATAATTTGTGCTATTGATACATGCTTTTTTTCTGTTATAATAGATTAGGTGTTTTGTATAAAACAAATAATAAAGAAAGGAGGAAGGGCGTGTTTAACGGATTATTTGGGAAAAGCGACAAACATACTGCAGCGGTTTTTGTAGATTATGAGCATTGGTATTATGGATACAGTAATATATTTTCCATGAAACCTAATATCGAAGAATGGTATGAAGAACTAAAGGAAGAATATAATATAAAAAAATTAATGTTTTTTGGTGACTTCCATGGAAGTCCTATAGAAAATGAATTACCAAGATTAGAGAAGATATCAGATAATGTGGTTCACACAGCAAGCACAAAGGATGGTGTGGACAAAGATTTTACGGATTTTATTATTTTAGATGCAATCTATAGGGAAGCAGCCAGAAAAAATTCTCCGGAAGTATTTATTATTTTTACCGGAGATGCCCATTTTGATTTGGTTATAAAATATCTTAGAGATATTAAGAAAAAGGTTATTGTATATGGCGTGAAACATTCACTTAGTAACAAGATAAAGGCATCAGCCAATGCATATGTGGAAATGCCAAGATCAAATCAGGAAAGACAATATTATTATGATGCAATTTTACAGTCTTTATATATTTTAAAAAAGAGACGCAAAATGGCAACTTATTCCAAGACAATAGAAAATGTATCTAATCATAGCGGAATTTCCAGAGAACGTATCCAGAATGCTTTAGATGATTTGATGAATAACAAATATTTAAATATGACTGAGAAAGAGTATCGTGGTAAAAAACCTAAAATACTTGAAGCTGATTGGAAGCGTTTAAAAAAAGACGGTTTGTGGGATAAGTAATTAATATTAAATGAAAATAGCCCCGTTTCAAATGACATCATTGTCAATTGAAGAGGGGCTATTTTTTTATTTGTTTTTTATAGCAAAAGTAATTTTCTTTGATGACCATACATTAGGTGTTACATTTATCTCAAGATTTTTCCATTTTTTTGGAACTTCGTAAGATATAACCCCTTCCATTTTTTTACCGGATGCAATGTCGCCATCCAGTGAATTATATTTTTTTCCTTCATCTGTTTGGGTACCAAGGTAATCGCAATTTATAGACGAATCGTCAAGATATGCTTCAAAACTCACCATAGAACTTATTGTCAAATCCTTGTTTGAGTTATTTTGAATTTTAAAAACACAAAGTACAAATTCTTTTCCATCGTCCGGTTTGGTAAACATATCATTACCTTCAGATTTAATAACCTTTTTTAAAGTAACCTGAATATCTTTGTATTCAGCAGTTTCACCAACATTAAAAATTGTTTTTTCCTTAGAAGTTTTCTGAGAACTGTCCTTTTTGGCTTCAGTTTTAGTGCTGTTCTTTGAATCTGCCTTTTTTACTTCAGTTTTTGTGCTGTTTTCTGAGTCAACCTTTTTAACTTCATTGCTCTCGCCGGAACCACCATTGGCTATAGCTGCAATAATGATAACTGCAATCACTGCAATAACAATCCATTTAATTTTAGATTTTTTTGGTTTAACGGCATTGTTAGTCTGTGTAACATTTTCTTCCATAATTATTTCCTCCACTTGTAAAAATTTATGTATAACATAAGATTATTGTAAATGTTATAGACTAGAAAATGTTATGCTGACAGCATAATATTAGTCTATAATATCTTCATTCATGTCGTGAAGTAAAATATTGGTGTCAATTAAATTACATTTTTGTTCAATTGCAAATTGAATAATGCTATCACGTTTAATGCGTGGGTAAAGAGTGCTGTGGTCAGACAATTTAAGTAGACGGTTAGTATCAATAACAGGTAGTTCCATTGCAATACATAAAGCAAGAACTTTATTTCTGGAGGGCTTTTTTGAACCATCAAATATCTGGTAGCAGTAATTTTTTTGAATATTAGATTTGTCAATAACTGCGGATTTGGTCATTCCGCAATCAGCAAGATATTTATTTAGATATTGGGGAAAAGTAGCATCATTAACGTCATCGAAGTTTTCCTGTATAAACTGTTCAATGTTCTTAGAACTTTTAAGTACTTTAAGTAATTCATCGGTTGTCTTCATAAAAAAATCCTTTCAGGTTTTCAAATTTAATTTTTTAAAGTATACTTTATATATACTATAACATATTTGAAAAAATACAATGATAAAATCACAAATTGCAGATATAAAATGTAGCATAATAAAAAGGTAAGAAATGAATATTATAAAAGAGTACTATGAGAAAAAATATAGCAAACTGTGCGTTCTGGCTGATACGGAAAAATGCAAAACAACACTAATGAGAAACAATGACACAGGTCAGTTGGTAGTGAAAAAAGTGATGAACAAGGCAGCGTTTTCTGTGTATGAACAATTAAAACTTATAGAAAATAAAAATTTAGTCAAAATCTTTGATTGCTATATGGATGACGACAAGTGTATTGAAATCGAAGATTTTATTAACGGAAGACGTTTGGATGATTATATAACTAATCAAAAGTTAAATTACAATCAGTGTATTCAGTTAACAGTTGACATATGTATAGCATTGGAAGAACTGCACAAAGTGGGAATCGTACATAGAGACATACAGCCCAAAAATATTTTGATAAGTAATGAAGGTACTTTAAAACTTATTGATTTTGATATTTCAAGAAAACAACATGCAGGACAGGCTAAGGACACAGAGTTACTTGGAACAGCCGGATATGCAGCACCTGAACAATATGGTTTTTCACAAACAAGCGATAAAAGTGATATTTATTCCATAGGTATTGTTTTAAAAGAAATGTGTCAGAAAAGCAATGTATCTGCAGATGAAAAATTGAAAGACATAATTAATAAATGTACTCAGATGGATCCGGACAATCGCTTTCAAAACGTTAAACAGTTAAAAGATACTCTTTTGCAATGCAGACATTTGGAAGAGGAAAATAATGCACATATATCGGATTCGGCAAATGGTGCAAACAAAAATCAGATAATGGATAGAGCAGAAAAGCTACCACCAATTACATTCAGATATGTTGTAAAAACTATTCCGGGATTTAGAAGCGGAAATTTCTTGTATGCAATGTTTGCTATCTTGATGTATGGAACCATAATATTTGCCTTTGGGCGGACACCATTTAATAAAGAATATGTTAATGTAAGTATGTACAACAAAGTCGTAGCATCAGCATTGTATGTAACATCTTTTATTATACCTTACATGTATTTGACCAATATTGCGGATATTGCAAGAAGATTTCCAAAGAAAACATTTAAAAACAGATGGCTTGGGTATGTGTACCAAATATTTGCAGGGGGTATCTGGCTACTGGTTATTATTACATTAATACTTTTAATATTGAGATAAGGGATGTTGGTGGATAGCTTCATTTTACAATGTACATCTAAAAAAACAGACTATTATTACGGTAACAGTCTGTTTTTTAGATGTATAAAATTTAACTATTGACACAATCACACAGAATATGTATAATAACACACAAATGATGTAAAGGAAAAAGAAATGCCGGGGGTAAATAGGAAAAACAAAGATAGGGTTTTTAGAATGATATTTGGCTATGAAAAGTACAAGGAGAATTTGTTGTCGCTGTTTAATGCGTTGAATGGGACTGATTATACCAACGTGGATGATTTGGAAATAGATACATTAGATGATGTATTTTATATGAAGATGAAAAATGATGTGTCATGTATAATCGACAGCAGACTGGCAGTTTATGAACACCAGAGCACGTGGAGTTACAACATGCCCATAAGAGGGTTTAGATACAGTGCTGAATTGTATAATAAGTACATAATGAAAAATAACATTGATATATTTAGAAGAAGACTTATTAAGTTTCCAACACCACAATACTATGTTTTTTATAATGGGGATGAAAACAAACCTGAAAAAGAAATTCTAAAATTATCAGATGCATTTAGTGTACCGGTGAAAGAGGGGATATTTGAATGGACAGCCATTGTATTAAACATTAACTACGGACATAATAAAAAACTGTTAGACCAGTGTTCAATCTTGGGAGAATATGCTATACTGATATCGAAAATAAGAGAGTTTAAGCAGAGTACTGATGACTTAAAGGATGCAATAACAAAAGCGATTAATTATTGCATAGAAAATGATGTATTAAAGGAGTTTCTGCTTGAACATAAATCGGAGGTAGCAGATATGCTTAGGATGGAATATGATGAAGCAAAAACTATGGCACACATTCGCGAGGATTCATATGAGGAAGGTGAATTGGCAGGACAGCAGATCGGTCAGAAATTAAAACTGATTGAAATGGTATGTAAAAAAATAAAGAAAAACAAGACAATGAAGCAGATAGCTGATGAACTTGAAGAGCAGATAACAGATATAGAGGAAATATATGAAACTGCAGAAAAGTTTTCACCGGATTATAATGTGAATGAAATTTATGAGGCAATGAAACACTAGTATATCAATAAGGTATTATTAAATAATTAAGAATGTATAAGGGCTGAGTTCTAACTGTTTATAATGGTTAGAGCACAGCCCATTATTGTAGAACAAATAAACCACCGGCAAAAACCGGTGGTTATGACTAAAAAACAAAAGTTTATTTTTCAGGTTTTACAATTCACTATATCCGTAACCGTTTACAATAGCTTCTACACGTTGTCCCGCCTTGCATAAAGGACAATCGTGGGATGAATATGCTTCATAATTAGGAATATCTTCGGCTCTGAAAAGTGCATCAACTCTGTGTCCGTCAATAGAATCTACAGCACTGAAAATAGAAGAGATGCCCTGGAGAATACCACCATAGTACTCAATACATTCAATACTGTTTCTAATGGTCTTTCCTGTTGATGCGGAAGCAAGAAGCAAAAGAACATTCTTTCCGGCAATTTCAGGTTTCAGGTTATCTCTGAAAATCATTTGTCCGTTCGAGTTAAATTCAGGTGTAACTACATAGATGGTTTTGTGTGCATTGAGGGATAAAATACCGGCACGGCTAAGTTCGCTGGCTAAAAATGCACCTATAACTTCACATCCGTCTAAGCATACAATAGTATCTATTGGCTTGCCCATTACGTTATAATAATCTTTCATGGCAATGGCAATACGTTCAGCTTCGTTCTGACGTGTTTTCATTGTAGTCATATCAAGATAAGCACTTACGTGTGAATGAGTAGTTACAAAATGTCCCGGTATTACTTTAATGGCAATACGGGAATCTTTTCTGGCATAATACTTTACAATTCTGTTAGTAATCATATGTTTATCCTCCTTGTATTAAATTGTCATGTGCCGTTCGAATATCATGTATCAATTATACATTTTTACATATGAATTTTCAATGAAAATATTCCCAAGTTTATGTGGTTTATCTTTATAAAAAATTATGATAAACTATAGTGACGTAAGGAAAATGAACTATGCTTATATTGCGATGAAAGGAGAATGTGCGTAGTAATATACGCATTAATTGAAGTACATGAGCGATAAAGATTTAGAGAGTAATAACACTGAAAACAACGAAGAATTAAAAAACAATATAGAAGAAACGAACAGTAGCAATTCAGGGTCAACTGAAAACAAAAATAACAATGAAGATGAATACGAAAAAATATGTTATGTTTGTAGAAGACCTGAAAGCAAGGCAGGAAAAATGATTGATATGCCCGGTGGAATTTGCGTCTGTGCAGATTGTCTTCAGAAGAGTTTTAACAGTTTTCAGAATATTGGGATGAATATAAACATTAGCGAGGATGAATTGAAGGAACTTCTTAACATGCCGGGAATTCACATGATGACTCCGGAAGATTTTAGAAGAGATATTCCAAACAAGCAGAAACTTAAAAAGAAAAAGACAAAGGAAAAAGAAGCAGCTCCTGTTATAGATTTAAAGAAAATACCTGCACCTCATATCATAAAAGAAAAATTAGATGAATATGTTATCGGCCAGGACTATGCAAAGAAAGTTATGTCTGTGGCAGTCTATAACCATTACAAAAGAGTGGCTACTAACACAATGGATGACATTGAAATTGAAAAGTCTAACATGTTAATGATTGGACCTACAGGATGTGGAAAAACATATCTTGTAAAGACGATGGCGAAAATACTGGATGTGCCTCTTGCCATTACCGATGCTACATCCCTTACTGAAGCAGGATACATTGGAGATGATATTGAAAGTGTTATTTCAAAACTTCTTGCAGCAGCAGATAATGATGTTGAAAGAGCAGAGACAGGCATTGTATTTATTGATGAAATAGATAAGATTGCAAAGAAAGACACTACAAGAAGCAGGGATGTAAGTGGCGAGTCAGTGCAACAGGGAATGCTTAAACTTCTTGAAGGAAGTGAAGTGGAAGTTCCTGTCGGAGCTACAAGTAAAAATGCCATGGTGCCTCTTGCAACAGTAAATACAAAAAATATTCTGTTTATTTGTGGTGGAGCTTTCCCTGATTTGGAAGACATTGTTAAAGAGAGATTAAACAAGCAGGCTTCCATTGGATTTCTGGGTGATTTAACAGACAAGTATGACAATGACAAAAATGTTATAAGCAAGGTTACAGGCGATGACTTAAGAAAGTTTGGAATGATTCCGGAATTCCTTGGCAGACTTCCAATTGTATTTACCCTTGACGGATTGACGGAAGAAATGATGGTAAAGATTCTGACGGACCCTAAAAACGCCATTATTAAACAGTACCAGAAGCTTCTTGAATTAGATGAGGTTAAACTTGAATTTACTGAAGGAGCTCTTAAAACAATAGCAAAGAAAGCTATGGAAAAGAAAACAGGAGCAAGAGCTCTCCGTTCAATAATAGAAGAGTTTATGTTGGATATTATGTACGAAATTCCAAAGGATGACCATATTGGCACTGTTAAAATAACAGAAGAATATATTAATGGAACAGGTGGCCCTGTTATAGGAATGAGAGGACGAAATCTTATTGAAGAATAAGCAGTAACGGTTTTGAAATCAAGGCATATAATATAATAATATTTTTTAATAATAAAAAAAGGGAGGATGTTATAGCAGTTATAATATCCTCTCTTTTTGAAAGGATTGGAAAATGCCTGATTGTAGACAAATAATAATGTCTCAGGACTATGGAGATTTTATTGTGGAGTATGGAGGGGGCAGTGAAAAGGCATTAGAGAGGTTCGGAAATGACTGTCTTCAGATAATTAATGAACGATATTATTGCGCCTATGAAAAACTCACCAATATTCCAAACTTTGGGGTGGCAGCAAACACTTATAATGCCATTCCTAAATTATACGGTCTTATGGACACAACATCTGTGGCAGCGACAGGTTCAATAAGACTGCAAAATCAACTGAGGCTGGAACTGACGGGAAAAGGTGTTATTGTGGGTTTTATTGATACAGGAATTGACTACACAAATAAATGTTTTCTTAATTCTACGGGACAGACCAGAATTATCAGTATATGGGATCAGACAGATAACAGTGGAACTCCTCCTCAAAATTTTTATTACGGAAGTGAGTATACTATGGAACAAATTAATTCTGCCATAGAATTTGATGAACCGCAAAATATTGTTTCCCATAGGGATGAAAACGGACATGGTACATTTATGGCAAGTGTAGCCTGTGGTAAATATGATGAACAAAGGGATTTTGTAGGCAGTGCTCCGGAAAGTTATATAGCCATGGTTAAGTTAAAGCCGGCTAAAAATTATTTGAAGGATTACTTTTTGCTTGATACTGAAGATGAAGTGTATCAGGAAAATGATATTATGCTGGCAGCTAATTATTTAAGAAATTTAAGGATTAAATACGATATGCCTGTTGTGATTGTACTTGGAATTGGAACAGGAAGCGGAGATCGGGCAGGAGGTTCTCCCCTGGCACAATATCTAAATGAACTTGGACAATATATAGGACACTGTGTTGTTGTCTGTAGTGGAAACGAAGGCAATGAAAGACTCCATTATAGTGGTGCGTTAAATGACGGGAAAAATGATGAGGTGGAGATAAGAGTCGGAGAAAATGACAAAGGGTTTGTTTTAGAACTGTGGGGTAATACGCCTGATTTGTTTTCCGTTTCTTTTGTGTCACCATTAGGGGAAACAGTGGAAAGAATTCCTGCAAGAAAGGATGTAAGCAAAAAGGTAAATTTTCTTTTGGAGGATACTACCATTGAAGTGGATTACAGTCTGGTGGAGGCAGGAGGTGGAAGAGAACTAATATTTATGAGGTTTATAAGGCCTACTCCCGGATTGTGGACCATAAGAGTATATGGCAGCAATATTGTAAATGGCAGATTTAACATTTGGGCTAATATAAGAAAGTTTGTAAATGCAGAAACATATTTCCTGAAACCAAATCCGGATATAACATTAACAATACCCTCAGATGCACAGAATGTAATTAATGTTAGCGGATATGATAATTTTACAGAAGCAATATACCCAAATTCAGGAAGGGGATTTACTAATGATAATAATATAAAGCCTGATGTGGCAGCTCCCGCTGTAAATGTTTATGGAGCTGATATTGGAAGAAGCGCGGAACTTAGTGGAGGCTTTATAAGAAAAAACGGAACGTCAATTGCAGCAGCTCTTGCAGGAGGGTGTTGTGCACAAATGCTTCAGTGGGGATTTGTTAATGGAAATGACATTTATATGAAGGGAACTTATATAAAAAGTTATCTAATCCGTGGAGCACAGAGAAACCGAAATATCACTTATCCCAATGTCCAATGGGGGTACGGTAAGTTAGATGTATTTAATAGTTTTCTTATACTTACAAGAACATAATGGTAAAAGTTGCTTTTTTGATGAAATTATATTAAAATTATTTGGTTAGTGATAGAGGCTGACGAATATACTATTATATAAGGAGAAATAAGATGAAATTATCAAAATTAGTGGGAGACAGATTTAAAGAAAGACCGGCAAACTGTCTTATCGACAGTCACGCCCTAATGGTGAGAGGAGGATACATCAAAAATGTAGCAAATGGTATCTATTCTCAGTTCCCGCCGATGAAGCGAATTTCACAAAAAATAGAAAATATTATCCGTGATGAAATGGACAAAATTGACGGACAGGAAGTTTTATTCCCTGTTACGTTACCGGGAAGTCTTTGGGAAGAATCAGGAAGATATGACACTGTTGGTTCAGAACTTCTAAGATTTAAGGATAGAACAGGAAGCAAGATGGTTCTTGGTATGACTCATGAAGAAGCTTCAGTTCAGCTTGTTAGGGAATATGCAAACAGCTATGCAAAATATCCTTTTATGATTTATCAGATTCAGACTAAGTTCCGTGATGAGGCAAGACCTAGAGCAGGACTTATTCGTGTTCGTGAATTTACAATGAAGGATGCTTACTCATTCCATACATCTCAGGAAGATTTAGAGAGATATTACAATATATGTTACGATGCTTATAATCGTATTTTTGCAAGATGTGGTATTCCTGAAGTTGCAGTTGTTGCATCAGATTCAGGTATGATGGGAGGAAGTATTTCCCATGAATATATGCTTCTTACACCTGCAGGCGAAGATTCAATTGCAGTATGTCCTGAATGTGGATACAGTGCAAACGTTGAAGCTGCACCAAGCATTATTGAAAATGAAAATAAGATTCCAAAGGAAGAATTAAAAGAGGTTGCTACACCGGGCACAGGTACAATCGAAGAACTTTGTGAATTTTTAAATATTCCTGCAGAAAACACGGCTAAGGCAGTTGTATATCAGAGAAATGAAGATGACAGTTATGTAGTTGCATTTATAAGAGGTGATTTAGATATCAATGAAACTAAATTTACAAATGCGTTGGGATGTGAAATTCATCCGGCAGTAATTGAAGATGACAGCGTGCTTACAGCAGGATTTATCGGACCTGTAGGAATAAATGAAAAGGTAACAGTTCTTTTTGACAATTCATTAAAGGATATTGATTATCTTGTAACAGGTGCTAACAAGGTTGATGTTCATTACACAGGATTTAATGTAGACAGAGATTGTCCTGATGCAAAATATTTTGATCTTGCTAAGATTGTTGAAGGTGGCATTTGTCCAAAATGCGGAAAGCATTCAATTACAATTTCAAGAGGTATCGAGGTTGGAAACATATTCCAGTTAGGAACAAAATATTCTAAGGCAATGGGCTTTAAATATACAGACGAAAATGGAGATGAACAGTATCCTATTATGGGATGCTACGGAATTGGCGTAGGTCGTATGGCAGCTTCAATCTGTGAAGTGAGACATGACGATTACGGTCCAATCTGGCCAATTACAATTGCACCTTGGCAGGTACATTTATGTTGCTTACGTTCTGATGATGCAAAATGTAAAGAATTAGCAGATAACCTTTACAATACACTTCAGAATAAAGGAATTGAAGTTATTTATGATGATAGAAAAGTAAGACCCGGAGCAATGTTTGCAGATGCAGATTTATTAGGTGTTCCTGTAAGAGTTGTTGTAAGTCCAAGAAATCTTGAAGAGAATGCAGTAGAAATTTCTACAAGAGATAAGCAGATAGACAAGCAGAAGACACCTGTGGACAATGCAGTTGCAGAGGTGGAAAGAATTATAAAGAAACTTACTGATGATATTTATGCCGAAGTAAAATAACAGGTGATTAATGGAAAAATATAAGATGATTGCATTAGATATGGATGGTACGCTTCTTAACAGTAATAAGGAGATTACTCCGAAAACATTATCAGCCGTAGAAAAGGCTTTTGATGCAGGAAAAGAAGTTGTCCTTTCCACAGGAAGGTGCATTGCGGAATTAAAACAGTATATAGATCAGATGCCAGGACTAAGATATATTGTAGGTGTTAGTGGCGCATTGGTTTACGATCTTAAAGAAGACCGTATAATATATGACAATCCTATTTCAGATGATATTGTATTGAAAGTTTTGGAAATAGCTGATAAAACAGATGTTATGGTTCATTTACTTACAAAGGATTCCATAGTACAAAAGAGTCATATGATGAATATGGAACATTTTAATATGGAAGTATATATACCTTTGTTTGAAAGTGTAGCAACCACGGTGGAAAATATTTCCGATTATTATAAAGAAAATCCTATGCCGGTGGAAAAACTGAATCTGTACCATGCGAATCCTGGACTTAGAGAAGAAACAAGAAGCAAGCTTCAGGGCATGCCTTTAGAACTGGCAAATTCAGAAGAAACTTCTCTTGAATTGTCGGCTATTGGAACTACAAAGGGAACAGGACTTATGAAATTATGTCAGCATCTGAAGCTGGATATGTCAGAGGTAATATCCGTGGGAGATGCAGATAATGACTTAGATGTACTTTCTAAAGCCGGGCTTGCAGTGGCAATGAAAAATGCCAATGACAATGTAAAGAAAATTGCAGATGTTATTGTGGCAGATTGCGATAATGACGGCGTAGCAGAGGCTATAGAAAAATATTTATTATAATAGAAATAAAGAGTGCTATGTTAGTGATATGAAATCACTGATGTGGCACTTTTTTTGATGGAGGGAAGATATTGAATTGTTTATGTTTGTGTGGGCATGGCAGATGCTTGTGGGGAATAATAAAGATTATAGAGAAGAATGCAATAAAACAAAATAAATAAGATTATGTGCCGGAATACAGGGAACTAAATAAATGAGATTACGTGTCGGAATATATGAAAACGAAATAAAAAATAAGATTATGTGCCGGAATACAGGGAACTGGAACAAAGAAAATTACCATCAATGTAAAAATAATTATTTTTCAAAATTAAATTATCCTGTTACAAGAAAAATGAAAATTGTTTCCAAATTCATTGACTTTAACGCAAAACGGTAGTAAAATGGCAAATTGAAAAAGATTTTCAAATTCAGAATGCTAAAGCGAAATGTCTAAGGAGGCAGAACATGTCAGGAAAGTATAAGACGAAACAACAGTCAGCCATAAGAGAGTGCCTTAAGATGCACAAGGATGGCTATGTTACGGTAGGAGAAATTGAAAAATATTTAAAAGACAATAATTGCCAGGTAGGTTTGACAACTATTTACAGACATTTGGAAAAAATGCAGCAGGATGGTATTATAACAAGAATAAATGTGGAAAAAACACAGGGAGCATGTTACCAATACATTGAAAACGATGATAATAATGACATTTTTTACATAGAATGTGAAAAGTGTGGAAAAGTTACAAAAATGGAATGTCATCATTTGGCAGAGTTATATAGCCACTTAAATGCAGACCATCATTTTAATATCAATCCGAAAAAAACAGTATTATACGGTATGTGTGAAAAGTGCTCGCATTAGAATTTCGCATTATATAAAGTATAGAAATCATGAGGAATGGAGATTTTCATGAAAACAATAAAAAAAATAGTTGCACTTTGTATTGTGGGGACATTGTGCATTAATATTATGGGCTGTAAAAAAAATAGTCAGCCGGCAGAAACGGACAAAAATAATAAATTAACAATAATGACAACCCTATACCCGTACTATGATTTTGTGAGGGCTGTTGTTGGGAATACACCGGGAATTGACGTGAAGCTTTTGATTGCACCGGGGAAAGATGACCATTCATTTGAGCCTACCCCGAAAGATATTGTGGCAATTAACAAAGCGGATTTGTTTATTTATAATGGTGGTTCCATAGAAAACTGGGTTGAGGAAATAACAGGCTCCTTGGACAATGATAAACAGGTTAGAATGCGAATGATGGATTACCTTGATAATAATCAGTTGCAACAAAAGAGTAATGCATCAGCAAATGAAGAGGCAGATAATAAGGAGACAGAGAGGCTGTTTGCGGTGGAGGATGATGACCATCACCATGATCATGAACATGGTCAAGATGAACATTCAGAAGAAACAGATGAACACATTTGGACTTCACCTAAATACGCGACAGTTTTAGTGGGGAAAATAAGTGAAAAACTTTGTAGTTTGATGCCGGAGTACAAAAGGGAATTTGAAAAAAATTCTGAAGATTATATAAAACAAATAAATAAAGTAGATACAAGAATACGAAAAATAGTGGATAAATCAAAAAACAAAGAAATTATTTTTGCAGACAAATTTCCACTAAAATATTTTGCTCAGGAATATGGTTTGAAGTATTATGCAGCATTTCCGGGATGCAGTGGTGATACGGAGCCAAGTGCCAAAACAGTAGCTTTTCTAATAGACAAGGTAAATGCAAATCATGTAAAGGGAATTTTTTACTTAGAACTTAGCAGCAGAGCCATGGCAGATGTAATTAGTGAAGACACTGAGGCAGAGGTTTATCAGTTTAATTCCTGCCATAATGTAACAGACAGACAGTTCAAAAAAGGTGTTACTTATGTACAGCTAATGAATGAAAATGCGGACGTGTTAGAAAAAACGATTGATTAATTATGTAAACTAAAAAAGAGGATAGCAATGATTTTAGAATGTAGTAATGTAACTTTAGGATATGACAATAGAATAGTTGCGGGAAATATTAATTTCTCAATAAATAATGGAGATTATTTGTGTATAGTAGGGGAAAACGGAACAGGAAAAAGCACATTAATAAAAACCCTGTTGGGACTTATAAAACCATTGGATGGGAAGGTTAATGTAAATGTAGGAAAAAGCCTTAAAGGTGTTGGATATCTTCCGCAGCAGACGGCAATTCAAAGAGATTTTCCTGCCAGCGTGTGGGAAGTAGTTTTATCAGGTGTGTTAAATGAAGAACACAACAGCCCTTTCTATTCAAAGAGGGACAAGAATGAAGCTATGAAGAACCTAAAAAAACTGGATATAGTGAACCTGAAAAAGAGATGTTATAGAGAATTGTCCGGTGGACAACAGCAGAGGGTGCTTCTTGCAAGGGCACTTTGTGCTACAGACAGTCTTCTTATATTAGACGAGCCTGTAACAGGACTTGATCCTGCGGCATCTCTGGACTTTTATGAGGAAATAAAAAAATTAAACAGAGAAGGAGTAACTATAGTTATGGTTACCCACGATATCAAAAATGCCATGAAATATGCCACCCATATTCTACATCTGGAACAGGGGGATGATTTCTTTGGTACAGTAGATGAATACAGAAAGTCAAAGGTTTCAAATATGTTTTTAGGAGGTAGAAATAATGCTTAGCGAAATGCTTTCATATGAATTTATGAGAAGAGCTTTATTGGGGGGAGTTTTAGTATCCCTTTGTGCCGCACTTCTTGGAGTAAGTCTTGTCCTAAAAAGATATTCAATGATAGGTGACGGATTATCCCATGTATCTTTTGGAGCATTGTCCATAGCAATCGCCTGTGGATTTGCACCAATTAAGTTTTCCATACCAATAGTTGTAATTGCGGCATTTCTGTTGCTTCGATTGGCGGAGAATGGAAAGATGCGAAGTGATGCAGCCATTGCCATGGTGTCGGCATCAGCATTGGCAATAGGTGTTATAGTCACATCTCTTACATCGGGACTTAGCACGGATGTGTACAGCTACATGTTTGGAAGTACTCTGGCAATTTCCGGCGATGACATTCATTTTATTATTATAATGGCTTTTGTTGTGCTAATAAATTTTGTATTTAGTTATCATAGAATATTTGCTGTGACCTTTGATGAAAATTTTTCCAAGGCAACGGGAACAAAGGTTGGAACATATAATACATTGATTTCCATTATGACAGCGGTAATAGTTGTTTTGGGAATGAAAATGATGGGAGCACTGCTTATATCAAGCCTTATAATTTTCCCATCTCTTACATCTATGAAAATATTTAAAAGCTTCAGAAGTGTTACTATATGTTCTGCGATATTGTCAGTTGTAAATTTTGTTATTGGACTTATTGCATCATACGGATTAAATCTTCCGGCAGGTGCCAGTGTTGTGGTGGCAAACTTGGTGGTATATATTTTATTTAGTATTGTTTCTGCTATAATTAAGAAAAGACAAATTGCTTAAAAATTTGGGAGAAAAAATGGACGTACAATTATTTATAAAAAAATTAGATGAGCTATATGAAAACAGGCAGTTAGATAAAGTTGAGCCTTTCTTTACTGAAAGTTTAAAACGGGCAGTAAAGGAAGAGGACAAGGCTGCTCAGTTTACGGTTTTAAATGAGATGATGGGATTTTTCAGAGATACAAGTCAGTATCAAAAATCCATTAAAGCCTGCAATGAATGTATAAATCTTATGAAGGATATGGGAATTGAGGGAACTATTGATTATGCCACATCCCTTCAGAATATTGCAAATGCTCACAGGGCAGCTGGTTTACTACAGGAATCTCTTAAGTTTTATAATAAGACTTTCGAAATATATAAAGAAAATCTTCATGAAGATGATTACAGGTTTGCCAGTTTAAATAACAACATTGCACTTTTATATCAGGAAATGGGAGAGTACAAAAAAGCAGTAGAACATTTGGAAAAGGCACTGGTGATTATTGAAAAAATTGACGGAGCTGAAATAGAGGTTGCCACAACCAAGTCAAATTTGGGGGCATCATTGCTGGAACTTGGACAGGTGGAAAAAGCAGTGGATTACTTAAATGAAGCCCTTGATACTTATAGAAAAGATGAAGTTAAAAATTTTCATTATAGTGCGGCATTATCAGCCATGGCTACTGCAAAGTGTAAACTTGGAAAGTATGAAGAAGCGGTTCCTTTATATGAGGAAGCCTTGAGGGAAATAGAAGTAAATATGGGAAGGGGAACTGCCTACCATATTACAGAAGAGAATTTGAAAGAAGCAAAGAAGCATTGCCAAGGCGTTAAGGATACTAAAATTTCAGGAATGGAACTTTCAAAAAAATTCTATGAAGAAGTTGGGGCTTCTATGATTAAGGAAAAGTTTCCTGAGCACGAAAGCAAAATTGCTGTAGGCTTTGTGGGAGAAGGCTCAGAAAGATTTGGCTTTGATGATGAATATTCAAGAGACCATGATTTCGGACCGGGATTTTGTCTGTGGGTAACAAAAGACACTTACGAAAAAATCGGTGAAGAGTTACAGAGTGAATATGACAGACTGCCAAAAGAATATATGGGTATAACCCGTGTTGATACAAAAATGGCAGAGGGACGCTGCGGTGTCTGTGTAATCGGGGATTTTTACGAAAAATATACAGGATTCAGACAGAGCCCTGAGAAAATAGCAGATTGGATTTCCGTAGAAGATTACAAATTGGCTACAGTTACAAACGGAGAGGTCTTTAGGGACGATGAAGGAATATTTACTGATATAAGAAATCATTTTTTATGTCAACCTAAAAAGGCAAGGTTAGTTAAATTAGCCAGAGAGATTTCTGCCATGGCTCAGACAGGGCAGGTAAACTATGGCAGGTCAATGGGAAGAAAAGATTACGTTACGGCAGAACTTTGCATTGCGAAATTTATGGAACATACAATGAAGTGCATGTTTATTTTAAATAAAAAATATGCGCCGTATTACAAATGGCTGGCAAATGGAATAAAAAGCCTTGAACTGCTTCCTGAAATAGAGGCTACAATGAGAGCACTTGCAGATATGGGAGACCAGAGAAAGGCATGGGAGAATTACATTTACAGTAATACTTCAGTAAACAGCGAGGATCAAAAGGCTTTAACAATTGAAATTATTGCAAATCTTGTAATTGGTGAAATGAAAAGGCAGGGAATAGTTACTGATGTGACATCCAATTTTCTTGGAGATTATGTAGGAGTTATTATGAATAAAGCAGAATACAACAGAAATGAAGTTATAGATGAAATAATTAAACTGGAGTTTAATGCATTTGACAAGGTTCAAAATGAAGGAGGCCGTGCCGAATGTCAGGATAACTGGCCGGTATTCTATGTTATGAGAAAAAGTCAGTACATGACATGGACTGATGATATGCTTCTCTGTATCAGAGACCTTTGGTTGGAAAACAAAGCAAAAGGCTGGAACATGATTACGGAAAAATACGGACGTATGATGGAACACACAGCGCCGGAGAAGTACAAAGAACTTGCTAAATATTTCCCGGAAAAATCAGAACGGACAAGAGCTATCGTAGACCAGATTGCAGAGATACAGGTAAACTGGATGGAAGACTTTGCAAAACAATATCCAAAGCTTGCAACACAGTCAAGGGACATAACATCTGATTTTGATAACCCATATAATACAAGTTATGAAACCTATTTAAAGGGCGAACTTCTTACTTACTCCGAAGAATTACTGAAACTTTACGCCCAATTTATAATAGACTTATCCAAAGACAACAAAAATCTGGCGCAGATGACAATTGAAAACACGGCAAAACTTCAGGGCTATAAAAGCCTTGACGAAGCCGAATCAAAATTAAAATAAACAATCTGGCAGAATAATAATTCTGTTAAAACACTATAAAACATATCCAATATAATCGTGGCAAAAACAAAGATATTATACAAAAAATATTCCTCGTTTATCCACAAAAATAAATAATGTAGGTATTTTAAGAAACATAGGCAGTATTTCGTTTTTTTGCGAGCCTAGCGACAATTGCGGAGCACTGTTTGAGTTGCGAAGCAACGAGTTTGCGAGAGCAATTGTTAATAGGCGGCGAAGCAAAAACAGAAATACAACTTGTTTCAAAAAATACCTACATTATTTATTTTGTGGAATAGTGGGGAACGCCACTTTTGTGGAATAGTGGGGAACGCTACTTTTGCGGAATAACAACTGAAAACTGTATACCGTCCGCCACATTCTTAGCCACAATTTTTCCGTTATGATTTTCCACAATTGCCTTTGCAATGGAAAGCCCGATGCCGTAACTTCCCTCAGCCCTTGTGCGTGCCTTGTTGGCACGGTAAAATCTGTCAAATATATGTTCAAGATCATGCTTGTCAATAGGTTCACTGCTGTTAGAAATTTTGAAGTGAATATTTTTACCTTCCTTAGCAAGGCTTATGTTAATATTTCCACCGGAAGTACAATATTTAGTTGCATTATCTAACAATACAGAAAACAGTCTGCTTATTTCTTTCAATTTTCCCATACAGGACAAATCATTAGCAATCTCATGATGAAGAGTTATATCTTTAGATTTAACAATAGGCATAATATCATCAATCTGCTGTTCTAAAAGACTGCTTACATTTATGGAAACAGGAGCTTCGTTTTTCGACTCCATAGAATTCATCCTGGCAAGAGCAAGCATTTCATTTATAAGGGTGCTCATTTGGGAAACTTGTCTTTTGATTTTCTTAGTAGTATCAATGGAGTCAGGATTGTCATTGATTAATTCCAGCACATCCACATTTGCAGAAATGGCGGCCAGAGGAGTTTTTAATTCATGACTGGCGTCAGTAATAAACTGTTTCTGCTGTTCCATATTTTTCTCCATAGGCTTAATGACTTTTCCGGATAGAAAATATACAACAAGTAAAATAATTATCATACATATAAAACCAACTAACAGAGATATTTTAAATATGTATGACACGTATTTATTCTGCATATAACAGTCAACAAAATAGATTGTCATACCTGAATCGGTTTCTTTTTTTAGATATCTGTAAGTAGAAACAGAACCTTCGTCCCTAGGAAGTCGATAAATTCTCTTAACGAACTTTGCAACATCTTTGTCTGAAATAGCAGCTATATGATTTAGGTTATAGTTATCAATATTTCCTTCCTTATCTAATTCTACATAGAAATATCTTGTGTTATAAGGAGTTTCTTCGTTTAATTTCGCATTAAATCCAATATCATAGTTTTTGTATTTGTTATAAATATTGTCAGACTGTTTAAGTTGTCCGTTGTTTTCCGAAAGCATTACCAAAACCTGATGGGCGTTTTTGTTCATTTGATTGTGAGAGACAATATTTATTGAAGCAAGAATTATTATGGTAACAAATAAAAAAGCCGCAAGTTCAATTAGAATAATCTGTTTCCGTAATTTTTTAAACATAAGCTAACTCCTTTCTGCTAAAAAATATAAATCATCTTCTTCCATAATGGCTAAATTTGATTGAATAGCTTTCAGCTTGTTCTTCAGATATCCGATGTACAGTTTTAATGCACCCTCTTCATAAGAATCATTGTTCCAGATTTTTCCTATAATAAAGTCAGAAGAAATTTTCTTTTCATAATTATTCATAAATAAACTAAGAATTTCCACTTCTTTTCCGGACAATCTTAGAGAATGGTCAGTGTTGGTTATTTCAAGCCCTTCAATATCCAGTTTGGTATTGCCTACGGTAATATAGTCCTTATCATAATGTTTACGCCTTCTGACCATAACCTGAATACGGGCAACTAATTCACCCTTATCAAAAGGCTTAGGAAGATAATCATCAGCCCCTTCATTTAGCCCATGAATTCTGTCTTCCACCTGAGCCTTGGCTGTCAGAAGAAGAACAGGAGTAGTGTCACCGCTGCTACGTAATTTCTGCAAAACTTCAATGCCGTCCATTCCCGGCATCATAATATCCAAAACGATAGCGTCATAAACATTACTGCCCGCCATGTTAAAGGCATCGGTTCCGTTATAAACAACATCGCTGTTCATGTCGTTATATTTCAAAATTATTTTTATTGCATCAGCAATATCTCTTTCATCATCTGCTATTAATATTTTCATATTGTTATCCTCATCTTTCAGTAAAAATTCAATTTTAATTAACCTTTATCAAAAATTTTAATCTAAATCAGAATTAATCATTTCCCTAACCGTTTGAAGAGTCAGATCAGTGGAAGCCATTTCATCAGCACAACGTTTCAATTCACTTTGAATAAGTTCAACGTTGGAAATATTCTTTTTATATTTTAACTGGTGCTCCAATGCTGCCCAACTGTCCTGGGCTATAGTTCTAAGCTGAATCTCTGCGGGAAGTTCAACAATGCCTTCCGGTGTGGAAATTTTCATTTTCACAATTATGTGATAACTCCTGTAACCATTAGGTTTAGGATTGGCAATAAAATCCTTCTCCTTAATAACCTCCAAATCATCAAGAGACTTAATCAAATTTACCATATCATAAACATCATTAACAAAACTACACACTATTCTGACACCAACGGCATCATGAATCTGATGCAATGCATTATCGACGTTGATACTAAGTCCCTTTCGGGTTAACTTCTCAATCATGCTGTCTTCACTTTTAATTCTCCCCTTACGATGTTCCACAGGGTCATGCATCCCCATATTCTTTCTATAATTCCTAAGCAAATCAATTTTCCCAAGCAAAATATCAAGGGCACTCTCAAGAATGTAAATACTGTCCCCATAAAAACTGTTGCTATCCATCACAAAATCCCATCCCTTTCCTAAATATAGCACCATCATAAAACAAATATGTTATAAATATGTGAAAAAATGGATAGTTATGGAAAAAACAAAATAATTTTCAATGATAAAAATTCGCCAAAAATAGAAATACAACTGGTTTCATGAAATACATCTCCATCCTCTTTTTGAGGGAAAGAAGGTTTTGGTTATTTTTATACCAGCTTTTTTAACAAACATGTTGAAAACAATTAGGTACAAATGCTATCATAGTAGATACAAAAATAAGCCCCGGCGGCATAAAGGTTAAGGAAAAGAAAATGGCATTTTTACCAATATCCCGAGAAGACATGAAAGCTCAGGGAATAGAACAATTAGACTTCGTATTTGTAATAGGTGACGCATATGTAGATCACCCATCTTTTGGACATGCAATAATCAGCAGGGTCTTGCAGTCCTATGGCTACACAGTTGGAATAATATCCCAGCCGGATTGGAAGGATGACAACAGCATAAATATTCTTGGTGAACCAAGACTTGCATTTCTTGTAATGGGAGGAAACATGGACTCCATGGTAAATCATTACTATGTTTCAAAAAAACATAGAGAAAGCGATGCATATACACCGGGAGGAGTTATTGGAAAGCGACCGGACCATGCAGTGGTGGCATATTGCAATCTTATACGTCACACCTACAGAAAGAAGCCTATTATCATAGGAGGTATAGAGGCAAGCCTCAGAAGAATGGCTCACTATGATTACTGGAGTAACAGTTTTAAAAGATCAATACTTCTGGACTCGCAGGCTAATTTGATTTCGTATGGAATGGGTGAAAAATCAATAGTACAGATTGCTGAAGCACTGGACAGCGGAATGGATATTAATGATATAACATATATTTCGGGAACAGTTTTTAAAACTAAGAACATAGACCTTGCATATGATCCAATTATTCTTCCATCATATGAGGATATGAAGATGGACAAGTTAAACTATGCAAGAAGTTTTAAGATACAAAGTGAAAATACAGATCCATTTAATGGAAAAACATTGGTGGAACCATATCCTAACGGTATGTATGTGGTACAAAATCCACCACAGGAACCTCTAACGAAACAGGAAATGGATGATGTTTATGATTTACCATATGAGAGAACCTATCATCCAAGTTATGAAAAAGATGGAGGAGTTCCTGCTATATCAGAAATTCAGTTTTCATTAATAAGTTGTAGAGGATGCTTTGGAGCATGTAGTTTTTGTGCCCTGACATTTCATCAGGGAAGAATTATTCAGACAAGAAGTCATGAATCAATAATAAAAGAAGCGAAGAAAATTACTGAAATGCCGAACTTTAAAGGCTATATTCATGATGTTGGGGGCCCTACGGCTAACTTTTATCATCCTTCATGTAAGAAGCAGTTAAAGAGTGGTGTATGTAAAAATAAACAGTGCCTTTGGCCACAACCATGCAAAAATTTAGACACAGATCATAGCGAATATTTACAGCTATTACGAAAATTACGGGAATTGCCAAAGGTAAAAAAAGTCTTTGTCCGTTCAGGAATAAGATTTGATTACATTATGGCTGACAAAGATAAAAACAGTACATTTTTCAAAGAATTAGTTAAATATCATATAAGCGGTCAGCTTAAAGTGGCACCGGAACATATATCAGATAAGGTGCTGTCTTATATGGGAAAACCGGAAAACTGCGTATATGAAAAATTTATAGAAAAATATTATAAATTAAATGAAAGTGAAGGAAAAAATCAGTTTGTTGTGCCATATCTTATGAGTTCCCATCCGGGTTCAGATTTAAATGAGGCAATAAAGTTGGCGGAATATTTGAGAGATATTGGATATAATCCTCAACAGGTTCAGGACTTTTATCCTACACCATCTACAATGTCTACGGTAATGTATTATACAGGAGTTGATCCTAGAACAATGAAGGAAGTTTACACTCCTAAAAATCCACATGAGAAGGCAATGCAGAGAGCTCTTATGCAATACAGAAATCCGGCGAATTATGAACTGGTAAGGGAAGCATTGTATAAAGCAGGAAGAACGGATCTGATAGGCTTTGACAAACACTGCCTCATTAAACCAAGACAATTAAAAAAAGACAGGGCTGCAAAGAAAGGGGAACAGGACAGAAGAAAGCTCCAAAGCAGTAAAAATAAAACCAAAAATAATAGAGTCAGAAAGACTGAAAACAGGCAAAAAAAGAAAAAGTAAAATAAGTACAAAATTATAATGGAAGCAGTTGAAGGAAAGTGCTATACTGTCTAGAGAAATGATGAGGTATGCACAGGTTACACTTTGTATACAATTAATTTATATAGTAATTCAGGAGGAAAAAGAAATGGATATTAAAACATTACAAAAAGACATGATTGCAGCTATGAAGGCGAGAGATAAGGCAAGAAAAGAATCTATCTCAGCATTGATTCAGGCTGTAAAGAAGGCAGCAATAGATGCAGGATGCAGAGATGATATTCCTGAAGAAATGGTAAATAAAGTGATTCTTAAAGAATTAAAAACAGTCAAGGAACAGATTGACAGCTGTCCTAGTGACAGAACTGACTTAATAGAAGAATATCAGGCAAGATATGACGTATTTAATGAGTATGCACCAAAGTTAATGAGTGCAGAAGAAATAGAAACAGAATTGAAAGAAAAATTTGCAGATGTAATTGCAACAGGAAATAAAGGACAGATTATGAAAACAGTAATGCCTGCATTTAAGGGCAGAGCAGACGGAAAAGTTATTAATCAGTTGGTTGCAAAATTGTGTCAGTAATAAAATAATTATAAAAATTCATCAGAAGCATTACTCGGAACAATACAGTAGGAGAAAACTTTAAAAAGTATATAAATACTAAAAAAGATACAGACAGTAATGTTAAGTTTATTAATGATACCGGCGTGGATTTCGCATATGAAAAAGGTGGGGATGTGTTCGTATTCCTTAGCCAGCTCAGATGGTCATATGGCGGAAAGAACAGTACACTTTTAGATGACGAACAGTTAAACTGGCTTGAAAAAACACTGAATAACTATGCTGACAAAAACGTATATTTATTCTTCCATACATACTTTGCATCTGAAAACGGAGATGTTACAACAGCAGTTGGAAATCTTAAAAATCCGGGTGGATATACATATGATCTGACATATACTTTTGGTGCAAAAGATGAAACAAGATTTAGAGCGATCTTAAATAAATATCCAAATGTTACAATGTTTAGCGGACATTCACACTGGGCATACGACCAGCAGAAATACAATCCAAATACCAATATTGGAAATATCAACAGCAAAAAAACAGGGGCATCACTTGTACATATAGCAAGTGTAAGTGCACCAAGAACAATAGAAGCAAATTCTACTAAACGTGATGAAAATGCCGGCGTGCGTTCCGAGGGGATGATTGCCCTTAAGTATAGAAATAGTACAGTATATATGGGAACTGATTTTAAGAATGGCAGATATATGGCTTATGCAACATACATTAATAAGGATGGGGCAAAGCAGACACCTGTAGCTGCAATTAAAACCGAAAGTTCTAAAATCACATCTGTTGGAAAAGTTAAGAAGGTATCTAAAAAGTCCAAAAAATATAAAGTACTTATCAAATACAAAAAAGTAGAAAAGGCTGTAAAGTATCAGATTCAGTATTCTACAAGTAAGAGATTTAAGGCAAAATATACTAAAACAAGAACTACGGACAAAACAAAATACACTCTTACAAAGCTTAAAAACAAAAAAACATATTACGTAAGAGTGAGAGCCTTTAGATACCAGTTCGGTTACAGAGTAGATGGTGCTTGGTCAAAGACTAAAAAGATAAAAATAAAAGTCAAAACTAAAACAAAGAAAAAAGTTAAGAAGAAGTAGATTAATATGAAAAGAAAACGCAAAAGAAATTTCAAAAGGGTATTGATAATTGACGCTATTTTAATAGTTCTCATAGTTGCCATGTTTCTTTTTGTAAAATTCAGGCAAAGAGATGCTTTTTCCGATAAAGGAGAATACAAGTCAATTAAAATAGAAGGTACATGGTATAAAGTCGATGTAGATGAAATGACCGTGGTTACTTTAGATAAGAAGGAAAAATATGTTGAAAAGGATGCTGATGGAAAACAGATTCTTTCTACAACATACGAAATAGGAAATCATGCCTTTAAATTAGGGGATACAAAACTATCAATGAATTATGTTGATGAAAAGAAAGAAGTGGAAGATACCATTGGAAAAGATGATTTGTCAGATTATCATTTGAGGGTATATTTCTACACAATAGATAAATCCGGAAAGAAAATTTATTATTTCAAAAGCGAAACTGATGCAGCAGATCAGGTTGATGATAATACAAAAACTAATGAGTATTATGAAAAAGCAGGACTGTTTGATGAAAAGGGATTCGCTATTGATGAAGACGGATTACTATTGGCTTACAAGGGTAATGAAAAAGAAATAACACTACCGGCTGAAGTAGTAGGTATTGCAGAAAATGCAATGTCTGCTGATTATGACAGGGCACTCAAAACGGAAAAGGTAACAATACCGTCTACGGTTAAAAAAATACAAAGTGGTGCATTTGCTTTTTCAAATGTTAAAACAGTCGTGATTAATCCGGGAGTTGTACAAATTGAGGAGTGGGCATTTGGTGACAGCCTGTTAACAGACATTTATCTGCCAGCTCAGATACAGATAATGCAGCCGGGAATTTTTGAAACTCAGGGTGGAGTAAAAGGACTTAAAATTCACTGCAAAGCAGGCTCACAGGTGGAAAACTTTATTAAAGCAAATCCACCAAAAGGTGATTACAAAATTGTAAGTGAATAGGATTTATAAGAGATTGCTTCGCTAAGAATTATGCAGGCGGCCTCTTTTATATAATATAAATAAAAAATAGTATTGACATTTTTTTAACAATAACGTATACTATTCCTAGCGATAAAATAGGAATTAAAAAGAAAGGAATTCAAAAATGAAGGCAGTTTTAGGAAGTATAGTTCATAATACAGAATCCATGTGCTGTTGTTGTATGAATACTACAACCTTTAATTGTTATGCACTTTTGGATTTGAAAATGTGATACATAATATCAAACGTATTTAGGCAGGTGCATAATGATGTACCTGCTTTTTTACTTTAATGATTTGGTTAATAATAAATAACCATAAAAACTATTTGGGAATATATTAATAAAAAGGAAAGTGTAGACAAAATGGATTTTAATTTTATTGAACAACAGATTCCGGTATATGTTGATGCTGCAAAGGTTACTCTCATAATGGCATTTTGGGGAATACTTTTAGCTATAATAATCGGATTGCTTTGCAGCATTATAAGATATGTGAGAATACCCATACTAAAACAAATAGTGGGGTTTTATATAGAACTATCAAGAAATACTCCCCTGCTGATACAATTATTCTTTCTGTATTTTGGGTTGCCGAAGATAGGAATTATTCTATCTTCAGAACAATGTGCCATAATAGGCGTGGCATTTTTAGGGGGAAGTTACATGTCAGAGGCTTTTAGAAGCGGACTTGACAACGTGGCGGACATTCAGGTGGAATCAGCATTAAGTCTTGGAATGACAAAAGTACAGACATTTGTTCACATAATTTTGCCACAGGCTGTTTCAAACTCAATTCCGGCATTTTGTGCAAACATAATTTTCTTAATAAAAGAAACTTCCGTGTTCAGCGCAGTGGCACTGGCAGATTTAATGTTTGTAACAAAAGATTTAATCGGGGTTCATTATAAAACAGATGAGTCACTATTAATGCTTGTAATTGCATATCTGATTATATTGTTGCCGATTTCGTTGATTTGTACATTTATAGAAAGGAGAGTCCGTTATGCTGAATATGGCGATTAGTGTTTTGTTTAAAGGGAACAATTTCCTAAGACTTTGCGAAGGACTTTGGGTTACTTTAAGAATTGCCCTTATTGCAATGGCATTTTCCATAGTTTTGGGATTTATATTTGGAATGATTATGACAGTTAACAATAGAATAGTAAAAATATTGTGCAGAATATATTTGGAAATTGTGAGAATTATGCCACAGCTTGTATTACTGTTTATTGTATATTTTGGAGCTGCAAAGCATTTAGGAATTAACATACATGGAGAATTGGCATCAATTATAGTATTTACATTTTGGGGAACAGCAGAAATGGGTGATTTGGTAAGAAGTGCACTTATATCCATACCAAAACATCAATATGAAAGCGGATATGGGTTAGGTCTGAAAAAAATTCAGGTATATGTATATATAATTTTTCCTCAAACTATCAGGAGGCTGTTACCTTCATCAATAAATCTTTTGACAAGAATGATTAAAACTACATCTCTTGTAGTTTTGATAGGAGTAGTTGAGGTGGTAAAAGTAGGAAAACAGATTATTGACGCATCAAGATATACCGAACCTAATACGGCTATATGGGTATATGGAACAATATTTTTAATGTACTTTATTATATGTTTTCCATTTTCCAGATTGGCATCAGTATTAGAAAAGAAACTTTCGGATTAGGAGGAATAAAATGGCAGATAAAATAATAGAAGTAAAGAATTTAGTAAAATCATATAACAAAGGAGAGCCGGTTCTTAATGACATTTCATTTTCAATTGAAGAGGGAGAAGTTATAGTAATAGTTGGTCCTTCAGGATGCGGTAAAAGTACATTGTTAAGATGCTTAAACAGGCTGGAGGATATTGATTCAGGCACTATTAAGCTTCGGGGCAGAAGTTATGAAAAGGAAAAGAAAAAAATATCAACTGTAAGAGAACAGATAGGTATGGTATTTCAGAGTTATGACTTATTTCCCAATATGTCAATTATAGATAATCTGGTACTGGCACCGTGTAAGGTTCAAAAACGAAAAAAGGCAGAAGTAAAAAAAGAAGCCGAAAAGTTATTGGATAGAGTGGGGCTTTTAGAAAAAAAGGATGATTATCCAAGGCAATTATCAGGTGGACAGAAGCAGAGAGTTGCCATAGTGAGAGCGCTGTTAATGAATCCGGAAGTTCTGCTTTTAGATGAAATAACGGCAGCACTGGATCCGGAAATGGTGAGAGAGGTGTTACAGGTTGTTTTAGAACTGGCAAAAAGCGGAATGACAATGGTAATTGTAACTCATGAAATGGAATTTGCAAAAGCAGTAGCAGACAGGGTTATGTTTTTAGATAAGGGAAAAATCGTGGAGGAAAATACTCCGGAAGAATTTTTTGAGAATCCAAAAACAGACAGAGCAAAACAGTTTTTAAACAGTTTCCATTATGAAACTGTTCATAATAAATAATTAATTTAGGAGGAAAAAATAATGAAAAAGAAAATTTTAGGACTTTTACTTGTAGTTGGTATTGTGGCAGGAGTTTTTGCAGGATGTGGAAATAGCAATACTTCAGAAAACAATGGTAATACTGCTAATAAAACAGCAAAGGCAAGAACAATTGATGAAATTAAGAAAGCAGGAAAAATTAAAATAGGTGTATTTAGTGACAAAAATCCATTTGGTTATGTTGATGAAAATGGAAAGGTACAGGGGTATGATGTTTACTTTGCAAAGAGAATTGCAAAGGATCTTCTCGGTAGCGAAGATGCTGTAGATTTTGTTTATCTTGAAGCAGCAAGCCGTGTTGAGTACTTAAAGTCAGCTAAGGTTGACATTACTCTGGCAAACTTTACAGTTACAGATGAAAGAAAAGAACAGGTGGATTTTGCACTTCCATACATGAAGGTGGCTCTTGGAGTTGTTTCTCCTGAAAAAGCGACTATTAAAAACGTAAAAGATTTAAAGGGTAAGAAACTTATTGTTGTAAAAGGAACAACTGCAGAAACATATTTTTCAAAAAATTATCCTGACATAGATCTTGTAAAATTTGATGAATATCAGGAAGCATATGATGCGTTGTTGGATGGAAGAGGAGATGCTTTCTCAACAGATAACACAGAAGTTCTTGCATGGGCAAAACAGAATAAGGGATTTACTGTAGGTGTTGAGTCTCTTGGAGATACTGATACAATTGCACCGGCAGTACAGAAGGGAAACAAGGAATTGTTAGACTGGTTAAATAATGAAATAAAATCTCTTGCAAAAGAAAACTTCTTCCATAAGGACTTTGATGAAACTCTTAAGAAAGTGTATGGTGATAGCATTTCAGCTGATAAACTCGTAGTGGAAGGCGGAGTTGTAGAAAAATAATTTCCGACTCCGCATATGGCGAGTGCTCAAAAAGCGAAAGAAGTATGGGCTGAAAAACGTTGCATTTCTTTTTCACTGCCCGCATATGG
>URKY01000029.1 GCA_900548465.1 uncultured Eubacterium sp. | reverse complement strand
GCCATGTAAAATACTAAGAAAGGAGACAAATGGGCATGCCCTTTTTCAAGTCTGTAAAAAAGCAAAAAATACGACAAAGACGTGTTTCTCTCCAAGTGCAAAAGTCAGAAAAGAAAAAAATAAAATTAAATAAAAATAGAAAAAGGGCATACCCATTTGTCTCCTATGGAAGTATTACCATAGAAGCGGCAATTTCAATGACATTATTCTCATTGGTTATGATAATGGTATTAGGATTTATAGTAATGATAAACACCCAGTTAAAGCATCAGATAAAAAATAACAATATTGCAATGGGACTTGCAAAAGCCCGGTTTGTTGAAAATGAAATTAGAAATGATGAAGAAAATCGAAATGACGAAATAGATATGATTATGGCGTATTCCGTTAACATTCCATTTATTAATAAAAAGATGCATTTAACGCAACGTTGCCTGTTAAAGGACTGGTCAGGAACAGACATAACAATGAATGGAAAGATAGTTTACATAACTAAAAACGGAAAAGTATATCATACAACACGGGAATGTAGTCATCTTGCAATTAATATAAGGAAAAGCTATTTTGACAAATTAGGTGAAGAAAGAAACTGTTATGGTCAGAAATATTATAAATGTAGTATATGCGTTGCAGATGCATTAATCGGAGCTTCTGAAATTTTTCTCACAGAGGACGGAGATAAATACCATACCAGCCTTATGTGTAGTGGACTAATAAGAACAATTATAGAAATAGATAAAAATAAAGTAAAAGATTTGCCCCCCTGTAGTGGTTGTGCAAAATAAATAAAAAAGAAATGGGTGAGGGTATGTATGAAATTTGGACAATAATATTTTTACTTGTATGTGGAATTATAGATATAAAATATCAGATTGTAAAAACGAAAATATGTGTAATTAATTTTTTTTCTGCAGGAATAATCAAAATCATGGCAGGGGAGCTTCACCTAATGGATGTATTTTTAATAGTAGCAGTAGGAATTGTCGTATTACTTATCAGGATGGTAACAGGAGGAGCCATTGGACTCGGGGATGTGTATATAATTATTTCCTTATCTACTCTTGCGGGAATAAATGAGGTTTTAGCAATGCTGATTTGGGCACTGGTATTATGTGCGGCTTTTGCCATAGTAGGAATTGTGTCAAAGAAACTTACCATGGAGACCAAAATACCATTTGTACCTTTTATGTTTTTGGGATATATGGCAAATATGATATTGGAGAAAGTAAATGGGTAAGAAAGATAAATATGAAAACAGTGGGCAGATAACTTTGGAGGCATCCATAGTAGTTCCCCTGATAATAATGATAGTTGCTTTTTTTATTTATATGGCTCTTTACATACATGATGTTATAGCCATAAGAAGCAGAGCCTATGGGATTGGGATTGAATATGCAATAGGAGATAGTGAAAGGGTAAAGGAAAATATAGAGAGGTATCTTTTTGTAGTACATCCTACAGTTACAATAAATGAAGAACTGAACAGTTATAGTATAAAAATATCATATGCAGCTAATGGAAACAGAAAATTCATTAATAGAATAATTGGAGAGAAGGAAACAGATACAATTTGCATTCAGAAAACGATGTCACGAGAGATATTGTATAGTAAGGCTGCCACTATAAATAAGAGTAAAAGAAAGGATTAGCAATGGAAATATCATATATTAAAGACGGAAACCAAAATATTATGATAATAAAAGATGAAAATATAGATGAAAATGATTATAAGCTTCAAATGATTATTAACAACAAAATAGAAGGTCTGGTGCCATTGTCAATTGAATACATAGATAACAGCAGTATTTTGAGATATGATTTGTCATCAAGAATAAGTTTTGCTGCAATGTATGCAAGAAAACATATGACGGGAAAAGAATTATATGGTTTTATAAAAGATATAAAAATAATTTCGGATAAATTAAGGGAGTATCTTATAGATATTGACAATATTATGTTTGATACAGAGTATATTTTCTTTAATAGAAAAACGGGAAAATATGAAATGTGTTATAGAGGTAAAAGTGAAGAAGCTTTATATATTAATATTCGAACTCTCTTTGATAGGCTTCTTGAATATATTGATCATGAAGATAAAGAGGCAGTATTGATCGCCTATGGAATTCAGCAGCTCACTATAAGTGGAGATTTTACAATGGAAGATATTCTTCAGTGTGCAAGAGATAACATTCTTGAATACAAAAAAGAAAAAGAAGAAGAACTGAAGGTTACAAAAAACATTGTACACTTAGACGAAAACAAATGTGAGGATGAAATAGAAAAACGGGGAATTATAAATATACTGAAAAAGTTTTTTAAGAAAAAGAGTAAATACAAAACTGAAGACGAATTGGAAGCCCTAAAAGAGTTCGATTATTTAGATGAAAATGAAAATTCTATGGTAGTAGCAGAAGAGAGCAATGTATACAGGCAGGACGCCGAGGAAGGAACAACCATATTATCATTGATATGTCCTTTAAAACCAATAAGGCTTACGGCGATTGGAACAGAAATTCCAATAAATATAGTGCCGAATCATTATCCTTATTTAATTGGAAAAAGCAGAGCAAGTTGTGATTTCTGCATAGACAGTTCTGTTATAAGCAGAGTTCATTTAAGAGTGTCTGAAGAAATAGACGGATATACAATAGAAGATTTGAATTCAACTAATGGAACCTTTTTAAATGGTGAAAAATTAAAGGAACACGAAGTGCAGGCAATAAAAGAGGGTGACAGAATTTCCCTGGCAAATTTGGAATTTGTAGTAGAGTAAAGGTATTTGTAATGATATAATTGTAGATAACAAATACACTATTCCGGACTTAGGAGGGAAATGTCATGAATGAAAGTATAGAACAATTAAAAGAAATAATTGACAAAAGTGATAATATAGTTTTCTTTGGAGGAGCGGGAGTATCAACAGAAAGCGGCGTGCCTGATTTTAGAAGCGTTGACGGACTTTACAATCAGGAATATGCGTATCCGCCGGAAACTATATTGAGTCATACTTTTTATAAAAGAAATCCGGAAGAATTCTTTAGATTTTACAGAAACAAAATGCTTTTCCCAAATGCTGAACCAAATAATGCCCATAAAGCACTGGCGAAGCTTGAAGAGATGGGAAAACTAAAAGCAGTAATAACGCAGAATATTGACGGATTACATCAGAAGGCAGGAAGCAAAGTTGTATATGAATTACACGGCTCCGTATATAGAAATCATTGTGAATCCTGTGGCAAATTTTATGGCTTTGACGAAGTATATAAGATGCAGGGAATTCCAAGATGCCAATGTTCAGGAATAATAAAGCCTGATGTTGTTCTCTATGAGGAGGGACTTGAACAAATGACCATAAACCGGTCAGTGGAGGCGATTGCCAAGGCAGACGTTCTTATTATAGGAGGAACATCCCTTGCGGTATATCCGGCAGCAGGTCTTATTGATTACTATAGAGGGAACAAACTTATACTTATTAATAAAAGTTCTACACCAAAAGATTCAAGAGCTAATTTAGTTATACATGAACCAATTGGTGAAGTATTTAGTCAGGTTGTGGAGTTATAAAAAACAATTTGTAGGTAAAGAAGTGCTACTGTTTTTGTGGCACTTTTTTTGTCGGAAAGTTTATTGAATTTAAGCCCTGATTTGACAAATTAATACAGCACCTCTGTGTTATCATTTACGGGTAAAAAAAATAAGGAGGTGTCCCATGATAGAGATGGTATATGACGGCAAAGAATCAGGAGAGCAGGGTGAAGTAAGAATTCCAAAAAATATACGCCAGATGGGTGGTGGAGGAAAAGACCAAAAGATATACATAGAGGATTCGGTAATGGTGCAGATAAAGAAAACACCCGAAAAAGAAGAGAGTATTAAGTATGGTGTTTTGCTGGGAAATATTAGCAGAAGCAAAGGTGTATCTTATATCTTTGTTAAGGCATCCGTGGAAGTTGTTGATATTATAGAAAACACGGTAATATTCAATGATGATATATGGGCTACAATATATAAAGATATAAATAAATACTTTAAGAATCTCGATATTGTAGGTTGGTTTGTGTCTGAGCCATACAGAACAACCGGCGATTTAAATGGAATTAAAAAAGTGCATCTCGATAATTTTGCCGGCAATGATAAGGTTTGTTTCTTGAGTGACCGAACAGAAAAAGAAGACAGTTTCTATATTTACAAAAAGGGAAAACTTGAGAAGCAAAACGGATACTATATCTATTGTGAAAAGAATGAGAAAATGAAAAAGTATATTAAAGATTTAAACAATTCTGATAGAGAAGAGAAAAATCAAATTAAAAATGAAACTGTGCCCGCAAAACACAAAGAAACAATAAAAACTTCTGAGAAAATAATTGAAAAAACGGGAAAAGAAAAAAAGTCCCCAAAAGGACTTAGGGATGTTATCAGAGAGGAAGGGCAAAGAAGCAGACAGGGGCGTGTGGCATATGGAATAAGCGGACTGCTTATTGTAGCATTGCTTTTATCCACTGTCGTAATGCTAAATAATTATGGAGAATTAAAAAATATAAAACAGACCCTGTCACAGTATAGCATGGACAAGGAGGCAAGAGTAGTAAATCAACTTTTGGCGGGGGAAATGGAGACTACTCTGAATAATCCGCAGACAGGTAAAAGTACAGAAACAGAAAAAAATACTGAAACCGGGGCAAACAAGGTGGAAGGAATGGAACAGATTACAAATCCTACCCCATCTACAACCGGAACGACTAATGCAAAAACAAATCAGAATAGTTCCCAGCAAAAACAGAGTCATGTTCAAAATAAATCTGATAAAGCCGTAAAAAGTTCAGCGTCAGGTAAATATTATAAAGTAAAGGCCGGCCAGACACTTTATGATATAAGTATGAAAGTATATGGAACAAGTAAAATGGTAGATGAAATTAAGGAGTACAATGATATAGATGATGATTACACAATCATAGAGGGTCAGAAAATTTTATTGCCATAAAAAAAGTAGTGTCATTATTAAAAAGATATTGTATAATCGTTAATAGATTAAAAATAGGAAGTGAAATAGTGGCAACATTTAATATACAAAAAATAAAAGGAATAAAAAAGAAAGTTGTTAATTCAAACATAATTTTAACTGCAAGAACAAAAATCACGCGTGTGACAATTATAATTGCAGTTGTTGCTGCAGTTGTAATAATTGCAATTGTTGGAATATTCATGTATAGAAAATACAAAAGCTATGATGATTACAAAGTGTTGAGTTCAATGAACATAGAAAGTGGATCAAACAGTAAATATTTACAATACTGTGATTTTGTTGTCAAATATAGTAGTGACGGAATATCCTATATTGACAGTGAAGGTACGGTATGGGATGCGTCGTATCAGATGAAATCCCCTATAATCGATATATGTGATGAATATATTGCAGTTGCGGACAAAAACACAAATGATATTTATATATATGATAAGGACGGAAATGAAGGCAAAGTAACTACAAGTTACCCTATTATAAAAGTGGAAATCGCAAAGCAGGGAGTTGTGGCAGCATTGTTGGAGGATAGAAATGCTAATTATATCGAAGTGTTTGACCGTGAGGGAAATAAATTGGTTTCCCATAAAACACTTTTAGATGAAAACGGCTACCCTGTAGATTTTTCACTGTCGGAAAGTGGAGAAAAGATGGCGGTTTCTTACATAAAAGTAAATAATGGAGCCATGGCAAACAAGATTGTGTTCTACAATTTCTCAAAGGCGGGAAAAAATTCAGACAACAGAGTTGTGGGAACATTTGACCAGTATAAGGATGTTATAGTACCGATGGTAAAATTTACTTCTGAAAATGATGTTATTGCCGTAGGTGAAAATGTGTTGTCAATTTATGAAATGAGAAGTAAAGTAAGTCTTAATGAAGATATTAAAATAAAAGATGAAATACAGAAGGCTTTTTATAGTGATGAATATGTTGGATTTGTGTTGAAAAATTCAAACAGCAGAAATCCATACAGGCTTGAGGTTTATAATTTGAGCGGAAGCCGCGTTATGAAAAAAGAAATAGCAATGAGTTATGATAATGTTTCATTTGCAGGAAAAAACGTACTTATGTATGATGACATGAATTGTCAGATAATTTCTTTTGATGGAGTAAAAAAATACAAACACACATTTAGAGGTGAAATAAACTCTATAATTCCTGTTGACGGATCAAACACATTTTTGTTTATGACAAACTCAAAAATTCAGAAAGTAAAACTAAAGTAAGTATACTAATGATATGGGTATACAATATCAGGAGAAAAAATGGAAAATATATTATTAATTATAGTAGGCTTGTTTATGGTAGGAATGATAGTGCTGGGACTCAGAAAGGGAATGGTTAGAATGGCGTTCTCCCTTGTGTCTGTTTTTGTGGTGCTTATATTAATTAATATACTGACTCCACCAACTAAAGCCCTATTAAAGGAAACGCCAATATATACAAACATAAAAACAAATATTCAGGAATATGTTGACAAAAATGTTGCAGAGGCAACTGAAAATATAACACAGACCGGTGCGGGAGCACAGCAGAAAATAATTGACAATCTGCCACTTCCAAAGGAAGTAAAAAAACAGTTAAACCAGAATAATAATGAAAAAAGTTATGAGAGCCTTAAAGTCAGTTCATTTTCTGACTATATGGCAGAAGCGCTGGCTGACATGGTTATAAATGCAGTAACTTTTGTAATACTGTTTATAATAATTACGATTTTGGTAAAAATATTAATAAGACTATTGGACATTATTACAAAGCTGCCGGTACTTCATGGTGTTAATTCTTTAGGTGGTGGAATAATAGGTCTTGTAGAATCGGTAATAGTTTTATGGCTGTTGTGCATTTTGGTTACCGCCTTTAGTGCAACAGATTGGGGACAGAACCTTTGTAAAGCTATAGCATCCAATGGATTTTTAAGTCTTATATATGATAACAATCCTATTCAACATCTGATTACAGGAATATTTTCCGTATAAAAACATATTATAAAATAGTGCATAAAATAAAAAAGAATTAAATTATGAATTAGTTGTTGACAAAACATAATACTTTTGATACATTATAAAAGCTGTTAAAAAGTGATGGCTCCATGGTCAAGCGGTTAAGACACCGCCCTTTCACGGCGGTAACAGGGGTTCAAATCCCCTTGGAGTCACTTCCGTTAAGATTCCGGATGTAAAGAACGGATTTCAAATCTTGACGATAACAGGAACCCTTGTTATAATAAAGGGGTTCTTAATATATGGCGCCATAGCCAAGTGGTAAGGCAGAGGTCTGCAACACCTTCATCATCAGTTCAAATCTGATTGGCGCCTCTAAACTGATATCCGCTCACATTAGTGAGCGGTTTTTTGTATTTACAAAACTAAAAGTATACATTTTGCAAGATGTGTAGTTTTATGGATTTTGAAATATAAATATGTTATGCTATAGACGAATGGAGGTACATTATGAACAGAAAGAAAATTATTTCAATATTAATGACACTGGCTTTAACAGTATCGGTTATCATACCGGCTTTTGGACAGGGTGGAGATGGAACAGGTTCCACGGACTGGCCATATAATTTATCAATAAGCAATAGTTCTCTGGAGACAACTAATTACAAATTAGGAACTGAAAAGGAATTTACAATTGGTTATTGGCCGGCAAGTGCAGTAACAGAACCGTTAAAGGGAACAAGGCATATAACTATAACAGGACCTGAACAGGTTACAGGTTTTCAGTTTAAGGAAAATGACCAATGGAACGACATAAGTTTATTTGAAACAGAGATAACAATAAAAACATCCTTAACCCAGAGCATAAAGGCAACATTTAATAAGGAAGGCAGTTACACAATAAAGTTTTGGGTAGAGGCAGGTAAGGACTCGCTGGAAGTATCAAGAGAATTTTATGTATCTGATTCAGGAATAACAAGGGTACCTTTGGCACCACTTAAGTTAAAAGAATCAAATAAGAAATATAATTTTGAATGGTCATGGGGCTCTGATTTGTCAGTAACATTTGATTTATACATAGACGGACAGAAGATTAATGACACTCCGATTAAAGAAACAAAATACAATGCATCGGAAAAAGCAGACATTCTCTCTAAGGGAAAGCATGAAATACAGGTAATAGCAATTCATATGCTTGGTGATGAAAGCATTGCGTCTGAACCGGCAGTGCTTGAATATACGGCAGAAGCCCCAACAACACAGGAGCTAACAACGGAAGAACCAACGACAGTTACGGAACCGATAACAACGGAAGTACCAACGACAGCTACAGAACCGGCAACAACAGAGACACCGACAACAGTTACAGAACCGGCAACAACAGAGACACCGACAACAGTTACAGAACCAGCGACAACAGAGGCACCAACAACAGTGGCTGAACCTGAAAGTACACAGGCTACAACAGCACCTGTAATAACACCGGTAGCAGCAAAGCAGAGTATAACTACTAAAAATAGTGAATCTGTAAAAGTACCTCAGGCAAAAATAAAAAAAGCTGTTAAGAAAAAAGGCGCCACAAAAGCGAAAATTTATCTGAAAAAAGTAAAAGGTATACAGTCATACGAAATTCAGATATGTAAAAATAAGAAATTTAAAAAGAAAAATACAGTTACTAAGAACACAAAGAAGTTAAATTATACTTTCAAGAAATTAAAAACTAATAAAAAATATTATGTCAGAGCCCGTGGAGTTATAAAACAGGGTAATATTAAAATTACAGGAAAGTGGAGTAAAATAATTTCTGTTAAACTTAAGAAATAATGGGTGGTTTTGAAAAACAACAAGAAGTAATAAACAAAGCAGAAGAGGAAGATGAAGTATCTAATGAAAAAATTTACAAAGAACTTAATAATGTGTTTATGCGTGGCATTGTTGTTTTCAACAATTACCATTAATCAGGTGAATGCGAAAAGGCGGATTGCACTTTCCACAACATGGGTAACTCTTTTTAAAGGAAAGACTACCAACTTAAAACTACTAAATGTACCAAAAAATGGCAAGGTCACATGGACAACATCTAACAAATATTCAGTTACCGTTGGCGGAAGTGGAAATGTAACAGCAATAAATGCAGGAAAAGCAATGATTGTAGCTCAGTATAATAATAGGAAATATGTGTGTACTGTAGCTGTGCCGGATGCATCTTACATAGCTTTAAATGCATATTCTTTAACGTTGGCAGAGGGACAAAAGACAAAACTGATAGTTTCTACAGGTCAGAAAGTTACATTCTTTTCAAGAAATGAACATATTGCCACTGTTAATGAAAAAGGTGAAGTGACGGGAGTAAATCCCGGTACAGCGGATATAATGGTAACAACAGGAGATAATCAGACCAAGTGTACTGTTGTTGTAAAGGAAAGTCCTTCAACAAAAGTCAATTATAAAGTAAGTAGAAGAAAAGCAGGTATTAGAAGAGCGACTAAAAAGAACAAAGTTGTTTATGAAAAAATCTGTTGGGCAAACAATAAAGAAATCAGATTTAAATTGGCAGGTGTTAATGAAAGTCAGATAAGAAAATGTGTTTGGAAAACAAAAAATAAAAAAATACTTACAAAGCCAAAAAAGACAACAAACAAAATAATTGCAACGGCAAAAACCGTTAAAAAGGGAACAACATCAGTAAGTGCAGTTGTTACATTTAAAAATGGAACTAAAAAAACATATAACAGCAGGGTTTATGTTTCAGCACCTAAAATAAATACAAAAAATCTATTATTATTAGGTGAAAGCGCTGGTAGTAACAGACAGCAGTACGTAACATTTTCGGGCTTAAAAAAATACAGTCATATTAAATGGAATGTTCCTGCTAATTCCGAAATTTCTACGAAAGTAATAAAAAACAAACTTCAGGTTATGGGAGCTAAAACAGGATCAGGAACAATAAAAGTAACTGTTGATGGAAGAGTGTATAAGGTAAAGTTTAATGTTTTTGATCCGGCATTTGGAAAGATAAATTCAGTCCTTGAAAAGGGAAGAACAGCAACAATTGTAATAGATGGTATTGGCTCAATTACACCTGAATATACTGTAAGAAATAAAAATATTGCAACGGTAGATGACAAGGGTAACATAAGAGCAGTAAAGGCAGGGGTCACATATATTGACGTAACAATTGGAAATTATAACTTCTATTACAGAATAGAGGTGGCTGCTACGGGAATGCCTATAATTATTAACAGGGCAACGTACATTGTCAACAATTGGACATACAGTCAGCCAAAAAGAATGCAGGATGGGTTCTATGACTGTTCATCTCTTGTTTGGAAAGGATACAAGGCATACAACAATTACCAGACAAAATTAGGTAGTAAAACATCAGCTTATTGTGCAGCAGATTTGTTTGACTACCTATATAGAAAAAATCAGATTGTTCATTTCGGATATTTAGGAGTAGACTATATGCAGCCGGGAGACCTGATTTTCTATGGCGATTATGACAGCGCAGTAAATTACAGTACGCCCGGAAGAACGCTAGACATATATCATGTGTCAATGTACGCTGGAAATGGAAAAGTAGTTGAGAAAGGCGGACAGACAATTAACTATAACAATACAAAGCATATTGTTGGAGTAGGAAGGGTTGTATATTAATGGATTATAATATTGGTGATATTGTTACATTAAAAAAGGGTCATCCCTGTGGAACGAATGAATGGGAAATTATACGTGTGGGAGCAGATTTTAAATTGAAATGCAGAGGTTGCAATCACATTATAATGATTCCCAGAAAGACATTTGAAAAAAGCGTAAGAAAAAGATAGAAGTATCTTTAATAAAGAAATCAACAGTCAGGCTATGAATAGTCTGGCTGTTAGTGTTTATACAAAAAACTTTTGACTTTATTATAAATGAAATAAAATAAAAAAATTATACATGCATTATTATTTGTAAAAAACAGTTGACAAAACATACATGAATGTATTATTGTATTAAGTAGTTAATACAATAATACAGAAAGGAGAGAAAGTAATGGCATGGAAGTTGGAAAGTGACAGACCTATATATACACAATTGTTAGAAATGATAGAACAGAAAATCATTACAGGAGAATATCCTCTTGGAAGCAAATTGCCGTCGGTAAGAGAATTGGCTGCAGAAGCATCTGTTAATCCTAATACAATGCAGAGAGCAATGGCTGAACTGGAAAATAGAAAATTAATTATTACAAATAGAACAGCAGGGAGATGCGTAACAGATGATGCCAATATTATTGATGAAATCCGGAAAGGACGGGCAAATCAGTATACAGCTAATTATATTGAAAAGATGACCGAATTGAAGTTTAGAAGGGAAGAAATCATAGATTTGATAAGGGAAGGAGATATCAAATGAGCGTTTTATTCGAATGTAAGGATTTAAGAAAAAATTATGGGAAAAAAGCCGCTCTAAAGGGAATAAGTTTTGAATTGGAAAGCGGACAGATTGTAGGTCTTTTGGGACCTAACGGAAGTGGAAAGACAACTATAATCAAAATTGCTAACGGATTGTTAACATCAAGTGCTGGTGAAATCAAAATAGCAGGAAATAAGATTGGAGTTGAAACTAAGAAGGTGGTTTCGTATTTACCCGAAAGAACATATCTTGATGTACATAAGAAGGTAAAGGATATTATCAGTTACTTCAGAGATTTCTATGAAGACTTTGATGAAAACAAGGCCTATGACATGTTGGCTAAACTAAATATTAATCCCGACGATAAGTTGAAGACTATGTCAAAGGGTACAAGGGAAAAGGTACAGTTGATTTTGGTAATGAGTAGAAATGCACAGGTATATTTTTTGGATGAACCTATTGGAGGTGTAGATCCTGCAGCAAGAGATTACATCCTTAACACAATTATTACTAATTACAATCCTGAGGCCACAGTAATCATTTCTACACATCTTATTTCAGATATTGAGAAAGTGCTTGATGATGTTGTAATGATAAAAGATGGCGAACTTGTAATGCACAAGAAGGTTGATGAGATTAGAGAAGAATACAAAATGTCAGTAGATGAAGTATTTAGGGAGGTATTCAGATGTTAGGAAAATTAATTAAACATGAATTTAAAGACACAGCCCAAAATTTTTGTGCAATGTATTTGATTGTTTTATTGATTGGCGTTGTGTTAAAAGTTGCTATAGAAATAGAGGTAAGTTTTAAAATAGACAATATTATTCTGGATATTGTGTCGTTAATAATGGTAACGGCATTTGTTCTTGGAATTCTGGCAATAATGTTTGGTACAATAATACTTATTTTAAAAAGATTTTACGACAATGTTGTAAAAGATGAAGGCTATCTCACATTTACATTGCCGGTTTCCACAGGAAAAATAATAGCAACAAAGGCATTGGTGAGTTATTTATGGATAATAATTTCCGGGCTGGCTATTTTGGTAATGGGATTGCTTATGTTCGTAGGTCATACAGATGCTTTTATAATAATCAAAAAAGGTATTGTAGAAACTTGTGATAAAATAAGCAACGCAGGATTATGGAGTGGAGTTATTCTTTTAATAATTGTTATACTGGTATCATTATATTCTTATATATCAGTAGGCTACGCATGTTTTAGCGTGGGTCAGACTTGGAATAAAAATAAACTTTTGGGTGCTGTAATCACATATGTGGTTATATATTTCGTAACACAAATAATTTCAGTTGTAGCCATGGTAGTTATTTTTGGAAGCAATATGACAGTATTGGATGATGTGGCTATGGTAGATAAAAGTTTTGATTATCTGATGATTTTCTCGTTAGCATTGACAGTGATAAAGTGTGCTGTCTGCGATATTATTACACATGTAGTACTTAGAAAAAAACTGAATTTACAATAAAGAAAAACTTGCATGGCATTTATTTTTATGGTATGATGGTGTTTCGTGATATATAAATTATCCTTGCTTTTCTAGTAAATGGAAAAGCCAGAGACCAGAAGGAGGTAAAAGCATGAACAAATATGAATTGACAGTTGTTGTTAGTGCAAAACTTGAAGAAGAAGGAAGAACTGCTGAACTTGATAAGGTAAAAGCACTTGTTGAAAAGTTCGGTGGAACAATTACTAACGTTGATGACGCTGGAAAGAAGAAATTCGCTTACGAAATCCAGAAGATGTCAGAAGGTTATTACTACTTCATTTCATTCGATACTGACAACACAAACGCAACAAGCGAATTAGGAAGCCAGCTTCGTATTATGGAAAACATCCTTAGATTTATGTGTGTGTCAGTAGAAGCATAGTCTATTACAGGAGAGGTATATAATATGAACAAGGTTATATTAATGGGTCGATTGACCAGAGATCCGGAAGTAAGATATTCAACATCCGGAGATAGTCAGCTGGCTATTGCAAGATATACATTAGCAGTAGACAGGAGATTTAGAAGAGATGGAGAGCAGACAGCAGACTTTATCAGGTGCGTAGCATTTGGAAGAAGTGGCGAGTTTGCAGAAAAATATTTCCATCAGGGAACAAAAATAGTAGCAGAAGGTCGTATTCAGACAGGAAGCTATCAGGACAAAGATGGTAAGACAGTCTACACAACAGAAGTTGTAGTAGAAAATCAGGAATTTGCTGAAAGCAAGGCTGCATCAGAAAATAATGCAGGATTCGCTCCACAGCCGGCAGCTGCAGCACCAACTGCACCGGCAGGTGATGGGTTTATGAATATCCCTGATAACATTGATGATTCAGAATTACCATTTAACTTTTAATTGAATTAGGAGGTCAAATTATGCCATATAATAAGAGTGAAAGACCGGATTCTCCAATGAGAAGAAGAGGCGGTCGTAGAAGAAAAAAAGTTTGTGCATTCTGCGCAAGCGAAAATAAGGCGATTGATTATAAAGATGTAGCAACATTAAAGAGATACGTATCAGAAAGAGGAAAAATTCTTCCTAGAAGAATGACTGGTACATGTGCAAGACATCAGAGAGCTCTTACAACAGCAATCAAGAGAGCTAGAAATATCGCATTAATGCCATACACAGTTGAGTAAAACAATGATTTTTAAAGGCTTTCCCAGTAGTGGGAGAGCCTTATTTTTACCCTAGTACACCAATTTTACACCAATTGAAAAAGAAAAAGAGGTATCGCCCAATATTCACACAGGGCTAATACCTCTCTTTCTTTATATATAAAGGTATTATTTATTAGAATCATTTTAACTTTAGATTATTTTGGGGCTTTTGCGATAATCTGGCGTATGTCAGACTATCACAAAAGCCCCATTAAAGTTTTAAGTACTAGTGGATTTATTGCTGTTCCAGTTTTTCCATTATCTTATCTACATCATAATCCGGTGAAAATTCTGTAGCTATATCATAGATTTTTTGAATGAGAGGAATATCTTCCTCAAGTTCATCTGCAATCTGTTCAACGGATTTAGATTTGGTCATCTTTTTGCAAACTAAAGAAACTAGATGACGTTTTTCACCTTTGACAAGTCCGGAAGACTCACCTTCTGCAAAACCATCATTTCTACCGTCATCATAAGCATCCTGTCTTAAATATTCCATTGTTTTCTGTTCGTCATATTCTGTAAGAAGTGTGTTCATAGCCTCATTCTTCATTTCCAGCAGAAAATCTTTTAAAATATCATGACTAATACAATAGTCAATGGCATTTTCCATAGCATCCCTTATATCATCATATTTCTGCTTATACTCATTTATTGTTTTAATCAGTATAGCATATTCAGATAAAGTTTTACAGTTGGACAGAAGTTTTTCATTATGTTCGTAATTAATATTTAATACAGTGGCAGTCCACTCGAATTCCCCCTGCCGTGGTGGCTTCATAAATGCATATGACAACTTTAGTAATTGTTTGTCAGGCATGTTGGCACTGCCATTATAAAGCACGTAATACTGTGGTGTTGGAAGTTTTATAAGCTTTTCCCTGTAAATTCCAAGACTGCCTGTGGATACATATTTATTATATAAATCGGTATAATACCTTATGAAAAGTTGATAAAACTAACAACGCAACCAGTTATAAAGCCAATGTAAGAGACAGCGATGAGAGGAAAATAAGAAGTGGGAATATTAAGAAGATGATAATGGGATAACAATTATCAGATATAGTGGAAGGCGTGAAAATATTGTAATTCCAAGTGAAATTAGTGGAAAACCAGTAACCAGTATAGGTAAAATAGGGCGGTTTGTGAGGGGAGTGGGCTAAAAGCCGTAAATGGCAAAGCAGGCTCTTATGCTGAAACATGGGTAATTGAAAATGATTATAAATTTATTTCAGAGTAAATATGGTAGATTTAAAATATAAAAAGGTAACACTAACGTAGTGTAAGAACAGACCTCCAAATTGTCAGACTTTTTTGTATGACTTTTAGAGGCTAGTTCATTTAGGATTACTTAGCTTGATACTATTTTTATATACTTATTGGAAAAGGAATAATTGCTTCCCGTATAAAATTAATATTAGTCACAACTTGGTTCTGTAAAACGTTGAAAAGCACGGAGAAGTTTGATTACAGTTTCTATATCATCACTGCCCAAAGCTTCAGAATATTTCTTAATGAAATCATAATCAGATCGCCCGCCTTTTCCAGTCAAAAGATAATCACAACTAACATCTAATGCATCGCAAAATTTAATGATGTTTTCAGGCCTGATGCCCTTTATACCGTTTTCAGCGCTGCTAATCATCTGGGGTGTTACATTCATCAGTTCAGCTAATTGTTCTTGAGATAACTGAGCCTTTTTTCTACAGTTGCGTATGCGTAAACCCATTTCTTTATATAATTTATTTTTATCCATGATTCTCTCCGTTAAAAAATTTAATAAAAATGAATTTTTCACACTGCTTTATTGTCACCAAAGATAATTAATAGTTTAGCAATAAAGACAAATAAAATTAACAAACCATAGTTGAAAAAAAACAACCTTAGTTATATAATGCAAGTGTAAAACTGCAAAAAATGTCGATAAAAAGATAACAAGAGGGTAAAGGAAAAATACGTATCAACATTAGTGTTTACAATAAATTTATTTACATTCCAGCTATTGTTTATACAGGGGAAGAGAGTATATATTACTGCTTAAAAATAGAGAATTGTAGTATTTGCAAAATTAAAAAATAATTCTTACTTTAAAAAAATAAGCATACTGTAAATGAGTAATAAGAAAATAAGGAGAAAATAGTGAGGTTTATTAGCGCAGGTATAACAGATATTGGAATAAGTAAGCATACTAATCAAGACAGTATGCTTATTAAAGTTGCCCAAACAAAAAATCAAAATCAAATAGCTATTGGTATTATATGTGATGGAATGGGAGGTTTAGAAAAAGGAGAGGTTGCTAGTGCAACAGTAATAAAAAAATATGAACAATGGTTTCAAAACGAATTACCAAAAACACTTGACCACGTTAACATGGAGGCTATAGCTACGGAGTGGGTACAACTTTTAAAAGATTTGAATTATAAAATTATGCAGTATGGAAAGGGTGAGAGGATTAATCTTGGAACTACATTTAGTGGAATATTGTTAATAGATAATAAATATTTAATTGTACATGTAGGAGATTCGAGAATATATAAATTGGATAATTCACTAGAAATATTAACTGAGGATCAAACTTTTGTTCAAAGAGAAATAAATAGAGGGAATATGACATATAAAGAAGCGGAAGGAGACCCCCGGAAAAATATTTTGTTACAGTGTGTAGGGGCGTCTGTTGAAGTTAATCCTGAGATTGAAATAGGTGAGTTTAAAGAAAATACTGTTTTTGTACTTTGTTCTGACGGTTTTAGACACGTTTTGTCAGAATCAGAAATATATATGTATTTAAATCCGAATGTTTTAATAGATAAAAACGTAATGGAATATAACAGTAGACAATTAATTGAGATGGTTAAGAGCAGAAATGAAAAGGACAATATAACGGTAGGAATTATTAAGAGCGTTTTATAAGGTGGTAAATAGTGGCGACAAACATAGGAACAGTAATTGAAGGAAAATACGAAATATTAAAGCTAATTGGTACCGGTGGTATGTCATATGTATATCTGGCAATGGACAAAAGGCTAAATAAACAGTGGGCAGTAAAAGAAATTAAAAAGACTGCTAATGGAAAAAATGACGAAATAATTGAAAATAGTTTGCTAACAGAAGCAAATTTAATGAAAAAACTGGACCATCCGGCACTTCCAAGGATTGTAGATATTATAGACAACGGTGAAACTATCTATGTAATTATGGATTATATAGAAGGCGAATCATTGGACAAAATTCTGTGTGAATATGGTGCACAGCCGCAGGAGTTGGTAATAGACTGGGCAAAACAGGTTTGTGATGCGTTACAGTATCTTCATTCGCAAAACCCTCCAATAATATATAGAGATATGAAACCGTCAAATATTATGCTAAAACCAGAGGGTAACATAAAGATTATTGACTTTGGAATCGCAAGAGAATATAAAGAACAAAGTCTAGCTGATACAAAAGTATTGGGGACAAAGGGCTATGCATCTCCAGAACATTATGGAAACAGACAAACAGATGCAAGGTCGGATATATATACATTGGGAATGACTATGCATCACTTGCTCACGGGAGCGGATCCACGACCGGCAGACTATATGTATGCACCAATTCGTCAGTGGAATCCTGAATTGTCAGGTGGTTTGGAAAGAATAATTGATAAGTGTACAGCGTTAAATCCAGATGAAAGATATCAGACATGTAATGAATTAATGTATGCATTAGAACATTATGAAGAGGAGGATGGCTCTTATAAGAAAAAGCAAAAAAGAAAGTTAGTATCATTCATAGTAACGGCATTTATGACTATTATTATGATAATTACCGGTATTTTTGGAAAGGTGATGACATCATATGAAAATGACAAAAACTATAATCAAAAAATTAACATTTCAACATCAACACCCTACAAGGCAAAAGTACAAAGTTATTTAGAAGCAATAGATTTATTTAAAGATGATACAAGGGCATACATAAAACTATTGCAGGCATACAAAGATAATGGAAAGTTTGGAAACGAAGAGAGTAAGCAGTTTGAAGCTAAGTATAATGCAAATAAAGGCTTGTTTAACCAAAAATCAGAAGAAGCATTAGAGTTGTATTATGAGGCAGGAACAATCTATTTTTATATGTATGCTAACGATGGTGAAGAAAGTCTGAGAGAAAAAATAAAAAGAAGTCAGCCATATTTTGAATTGATTGTTAATTCAAAAAATAAAAACTTTAAATATTATGATATCAGTAATGGATATTTCACAGTGTGTAGGTTTTATTCGGAATACGTATTAAGTGATACAAGTAAAAAAGAACCAACGCAAAATGTTTATACCGACTTAATTGATACTCTAAATAAATCAGTAGGAAGTTTGGATAACTATAAAGACGAAGATTCCGCATATGTAAAATTGGTTTTATATAAACAAATCATGGATTTACTAAATGACCAAAGAAAAGGTTTTGCGCAGTTAGGTGTTGATAAAAATAAAATTCTAGGTTTATTTGATGAAATAGAAAATAAAACAAAAAGTATGTTTGTAACGCAGGAGGCATCAATAGAAATGAAACAAGACATTGAAGAAAATTATAGAAAATTTATTGAGAATATAAATCGTACATATCAAAACACTTAGGAGGAATATAAATGGCACAAATATACACAGTCATTTCAATGGTATCATTTGTTTTAGCAGGTGTATTTCTGTTAATTTCCTGTTTTCTATGGTTCAAATTTAATATTTATAAGATTGTTGGAGATTTAAGCGGAAGAACAGCAAAAAAAGGCATTGAAAAAATGCGCAAAAAAAATGAAGAAGCAGGGAATAGACCCAGAGCGACATACATGGCTGGCAACAGACAAGGTATAACAGAAAAGATAGAAACAGCACCAACACAAAATGATGCGGTAAACTTTAGTAATGAAGGAACAGAATTGTTGCCAGAGTATGAAAGAATAGGGGCATTGAGCAGTAATGATGATGATAGCGAGGGGACAGAACTGTTACAAAATGAAACAGAATTTCTGGTTGAAGATAATAGTCAAATTGAACGCTTAAAAATTGTAGACAGCATTGTTTTGATTCATTCAAATGAAATTATATAAAAATGAGGGAGAAAAATATTATGATTAAGAGTCAAAAAACAAAAAGAATGATGGCGGTCTTGATAACATTAGTGATAATCGCAGGTATCATGCCGGTAGATTTAAGAAGTAATGTTGTAGCTGAAGAGGTTAGCGAAACAACAACTGTCAAACCAACTGAAACACAGATTAAAGAAACAACTACAGTTGAGGAAACAACAACAGAGGCACCAAAGGACATACCGGATTTAGTAGAAGACAAAAAAATTATACAGGGGACAAAGAGGGAATATAATCCCGACAAAGAAAGAGAAACATACCCGGTTATTATATTAAATGATCAGGCAGAGGATTTTTCTAAATATAAATTTAGTTATCATGTGAAAACGGAAGAGGAGATAAAAAATGTAGATTTGGATAATACAAAACTAAAATATGTAAGTGAAATGCCAACAATAGATAATAGGGTTCAGGTAAAAAAAATTATTGTAAAGGTATCCAGAGAAGGATATCTGGACAGATATTTTGAGGTTGAGGCAGAAATAACACCTAAAAACATTGAAGAGGTAAATATATCCATAAAGAAACAACTGACATATGATGGTTCTGAGCAAAATGTTGTAGAAGGCATTAAGTTGAAGGAAGATGATAAATATAAAATAAATTGGAAATTAACTGATAAATCTAATAATGAAGTTAATAAAACAGACTACAAAGAGATAAAAATAAAAGCACCGGGTTTGTATAAGTTAGAGGTTGAGATAAGTAGAGAAGGATTTAACACGCTGAGAATACCCTACACTATTGTTATGAACAAGGGAACCATTTCTATGGACAAAAATGCAATAAAAATGTTTAATGGCAGTTACAAAGTAGGTATGAGTGAAAATGCCATACAAGATATAACATATCCTGAAAACGGTACATATGAAATTGCCGGCTATGGTGTAAAGAAACCAGGGGAAAATGAATATAAGTATGTAACAGAATGTCCTAAGATAGATGCAGTTAAGACAGGAAATTATGAATATGCAGTAAAAATTAAGAGAACGGATGATGATAATTATGAGATTCTGGAGATAACAGGTTTGAAGATTGATATCAGACAGGCAAGTCAAAAGATTGAGTTTGTAGATATACCAACGAAAGATGTAGTATTTAATGATAATAAAACGATTGATATATCTGTAAAAGCAATTGGCGAGGATGGAAATGAATTAACTAGCATTGAAGACATTAAATATAGTCTCAGTGATGAGGGAAAGAAAATTGCTGAAATTAATGAAAAAACAGGAGAATTGACATTTACGGGCGTTGGCGAAATTGAGGTCATAGCAACAACTGAGGGAACAGAAAACTATAGTAGAGCAGAAGTAAAAACATCAATAAAAATTGTATGGGCAGAGATTGATTTTGACAAAGATAATGTACTTCCAAAAGAAGATTATAAAGACGATGGTTATAAGTGGTACAACGATTCGGTTGAATTAAGCGTTCCAAGCGGGGCTAAATGGACAATGATTTCTGTTAAAAATGGAACAACAGGGAAAGACTGGCAGGAATCATCAGATTGGTCGAATACAATTAAGTTAAATGATGCTGAAAAATATAATGAATATCAAGTGGTATTTAAAAATGACAAGGGAGAAATTACAGCACCATATACAATTGAAAGATTTGCTATAGATAATAAATCCCCTGAAGTTACACAGTTTAAATTTGAAAAAGGAAATGATAAAACATATGGACTGTTTATAAATGAAGCTTTGAAAGTGAAGGTAACAGTAAAAGACGATGGAACATCTTCAGGAATTAAACAAATACACTTGTATAAATATGCCGCAGACGCAAAAACGGTATTAACAGAAGATGCAAGTAAGTATATAGAAGTTGTGAGAACAGATGATGGAAAATCACAGTATGAGGCAACATTTGAAATAAATGTAGAACCAAACTTCAAAGGCTATCTCAGAGCTACCGTAGAAGACAATGTAGGTCATGAAAGTGAAGTGAATGGTCCCAATAAAGGAAATTCAAATATAGAAAATAATGAAACAGGTTTTATTATTTTAGAGAACAAGGCACCAATAGTTTCAGATATTAGCGTGATACCATTCGATAATGTAAGTCAGTATTTTGACAACGAAAAATATATATACAATGGTGATGTAAAGATGCATTTCACTGCTACAGATGAAGATATTGATGAAGAATTTGGAGATATGGGCTCAGGTATCTTTCAGGTAAATGCAAAGATAGATACAGCAAAGAGTGATTCGGTTAATAAAATTAAGAATGGAATCTATACGGCATTGGAAGAGTATGGGTTTACAACAGAAAATATTATCCCAAATGAAAATGGTGAATATAAAGTAAATGTAATAGTAACTGATAATGCAGGAAATATAACGAAAAAACAATTGAAAATAGCAAAAGATACAGCATACCCAATTATAACAGGTTTTGAATTTACACCTGAAAATAATATGGATGTGGAAAAAGACGGAAACTTGTATAAAGCAGTAGAGCCTACAGATTACGGCTTCTACTTTAAAGACGATGTAAAAGTAACAGTGTTTGCGCAAGATTTTAAACAAAACAATGAATGTAAATCAGATGTTGATACTATAACATATGAGACCGTAGATGTATCAGGAAAGATAGTTAAGAGAACAGTATCAGTAGACAAAGAGGGAAAAATAAGCTTTGTAATAAATAAAGACTTCAAGGGTCAGATATATGCATACGCAACTGATAAAGTAGGAAATTCACCATTAAATAAATTAAGTAAAAAACCTACGCAAGCGGATGCTAAATATCCATCGGTAAATAAAAATGGGTATGTTCACCCGGATGGAACAATAGTTGAAGGTGTTAGCAAACATAAAGAAACTTCATTTATAAAAATAAAAATGCCTAACACAAATAAAAGCGAGAATATAATTTTAAATTACAACTATAAAGGAAAAGCAAAAAAAGATGCCGATATGGATGGTGAAAGAGAAAAAAATGTACCGCTTTACAATTATGAGCCGACAGCGGAAATAGTTGTATCAGACAAGTATTCAGGAGTAAGGCGTGTTAAGTATGTATTAACTGAAGGTGATAAAAAAACGCAATCTATAGTAGAGATTGACAATTCCGGAAATTTAAAAAATGACGTTAAAGGTTGGAAAGTTACATCAAAAGATAAGAATGTGGTAACTGAAATGTCTAATAGTATGCGATTAAGCGGCAATTATAACAATATGGTATTGCTTGTTGAGTTAACTGATAGAGCAGGAAATGTTAGTTATGATTATGTGAAATTTGGAATCGATAAAACGGCTCCAACTATAGATGTTACATATAACAATAACAGTGTTAATAATGGAAGGTTCTTTAAGAATAATCGAATTGCTACAATTACTGTTACTGAAAGAAATTTTAATGAAGAAGATTTTAAATATAAAGTAACAAAGAATGGCAAAAAGCAGAACATTAAACTTAAGTGGAAGAAAGTAAAAGGAAAAGGAAACAAAGATAACGAAAAGTATATATCAAAAATTAAATATACTCATGACGGGGATTATACATTTAATGCGTCATATAAAGACTTAGCAGGAAATAAATGCAGAAAAGTAAATTATAAAGGAATAGCAACTGGAAAATTTACTATTGATAAAACAAGGCCTTCAATTTCTGTAAGTTATGATAATAATAGTGCACAAAATGGAAAATATTTTAAGGAATATAGAACAGCAACGGTGGTTGTAACTGAACATAACTTTGATGCAAGCAGTGTTAAGTTTAAGCAGACAGCATCATTAAAAGGCAGTAGAAAATCAACTCCAAGTGTAAACTGGTCAAGTAATGGCGATACACATACTGCAAAGATTGCATTTAATAGTGATGGAGACTATACGTTCGATGTAACAATGAATGACAGGGCAGGGAATCAGTTAGGTGAGGCTAGGTTTGGAAGTTCGGTTGCTGCAAAAGAATTTACTATTGACACAAAAATAGACAAGCCAACTATTACAGGGGTAGAAAACGGTAAATCTTATAGGGGAAAGGTTATTCCTAAAATAAAATTCAATGATACCAATTATAGTGGAAACGAAATTAAATTAACATGTACAAGAATGGGAAAAAAAGATGTAGATGTTACTAAGAAGTTTATTAAAGCCGTTTCAACAAGTGGAAAAGGAGGAACATCTGTAAGTGATACTTTTAAGAACAACGCCGGAGTAGATGGCATATATACATTAATAGTGAAGATGGTCGACAAAGCGGGAAATAAATCAGATGATAAGGTTAAGTTCACTGTAAACAGATATGGTTCAGTATATGAATTAGATGATTATTTAACGGATATAAATGATGGATATATTAAGAGTGTTGATAAGAGTTTAATAATAACTGAGTATAATCCTGACAAATTGGAAAATAATTCTATTAACGTACAGTTAACTAAGGACGGTTCTCCGATTAAAAACGTTAAATATAGTGTAAATCCGGTGGCAAACGATCAAGTCAAAAAGGGAGAAAGTGGCTGGTATCAGTATGAATATAAAATTGATGCATTAAACTTTAAGAACGATGGAATATACAAAATTGTCGTTTCATCAAAGGACAAGGCAGGAAATAAACCTGAATCAACAAACTATAAAGATAGTCAGATTAAATTTAGAGTAGATACAACATCTCCTGATATCTCAAGCGTTGTAGGTCTTGAAAAGGCAATTGTAAATGCAGACAGCCAGAATGTGAAATTTGAAATGTTTGACTCTATCGGACTTAAATTTGTAAAAGTATATGTAGATGGTAAAGTGGTTAAAACAATAAACAAATTTGATGATTTATCTCAGTGTGCAGATGAAATTAAATTAAAAGAAGGTTCAAACCAAAAAGTCAGATTATTGGCAGAGGACATGGCGGGGAATATTACAGATACTGATTCAAAAGAGTTTAAACCACAGTATGCTTTCAATAATAGCGTAACAATATCAACAAACTTCTTTGTTCGTTGGTATGCAAACAAATTGGCATTCTGGGGAACGATTACAGGCTTAATTATTTTGGTAGGTGGAGCATGGGTACTCATAATGATGAAAAAGAAGAAACAAAGTAAGTAAAAATTGAGATGCGCCAACTAACAAATCTATCATTCTGTATATAAAGAAAGGGTTAAATGGCATAAAAAGCCGTTTAGCCCTTAATTATTATTAAAATTTACTTAAACCATAGTTTATAATGCAATAGGAGATGGGATGACAAATACAGACAAAATAACTCAAATGTAAAGAGTAAAAGAAGGGTAAAATAAATGAAGATTAAAATACTGATATTAGATTTGGACAAAAATTACATAAGTCGAATAACAACTGTGTTTACAAACAAATACATGGATAAATTGGAAGTTTACAGTTTTACAGATGCAAAAAAGGCAATGGAAGAAATTCATACTATAAGACCTGATGTATTTCTTGCCAGTGAAAATTTTGAATTAAATGTAGATGATATTCCTTCTAAATGTGGATTTGCATATTTAGTAAATAGTAATGGGATTGAAGAAATATATGAACAAAAAGCTATTTGTAAATATCAAAAAGTGGAACTGATATATAAGCAAATATTGGAAATATTTGCAGATGTAAGTTCAAATATTACAGGAGCAAAATTTGATAATAAAAATACTAATATAGTAGCTTTTTATGGGTGCAGTGGTGGAACCGGAAGCTCATCACTTGCCACGGCATACGCAAAAAATATGTCTCAAAAAGGATTAAAAGTTTTGTTTATCAATTGTGAAAAATATGGTAGTACAGATTATTTCTTTTCCGGAACGGGAAATCAAACTTTTAGTGATGTTTTATATGCTGTTAAAAGCAAAAAAACCAATTTGTCCATTAAACTTGAAAGCGCAGTTAGAATTGATGATTCAGGTGTGAATTTTTATGAGGCAAGTAGTATGGCTATGGATACAGCAGAAATGAAAAAAGAAGATTTTCAAACGCTCATAAACGTATTAAAAACAGCCTTTGATTATGATGTTATTGTTTTGGATGCAGATTTGTCTCTTGAAGAAATATTTGGAGAAATTAACCATTTAGCCAATACTATTGTCATATCTTCAGATGGAAGCGAAATTTCAAATAAGAAATTGTTCAGACTATGTGAATATTTAAAAATAGTTGAACAGCAAAAAGATGAAAGAATATTAGCGAAAACAAAATTAATATACAACAAATTTAGTAATAAGACTGGAAAGGTGTTGGAAAATTTAGACATAACATTGGTGGGGGGAGTTCCTAGGTTTGAACATGCGACTATAAAACAGGTAGTGGAACAATTACAAAGCAGAAGTGAGATGCTTGAAAAAATAAATTCTTAAGTTTGCCTATAGGAGAAAGATATGCAGGAAGATGTACAAAAAAAAATAGTAAGCGATATAAGGCAGTATATCACAGACAATTTGCCATTAAATAAATTATCCGATGAAGAACTGGAAGAAAGAGTCGAAGGACTGGTGTCAGATAAATTACAAAATGTATATTGCACTATTGAGGAACGAATTGAAATAGCAAGGCAGATTTATAGTTCTATTAGAGGATTTGGATTACTGGACAGTATTATTAGCGACGACAATATTACAGAAGTTATGATTAATGGTGCTGATAATATATTTATTGAAAAAAACGGACGTGTAGAAAAAATGAATAAGCAGTTTGAAAGCGAAAGAAGATTGGAAGATGTTATACAAAGAATAGTTGGACTTGCAGGAAGAGAAGTAAATCAGGCAAATCCTATATGTGATACAAGGCTTCCGGATGGATCACGTGTAAATGTGGTATTACCACCGATTGCCTTATGCGGTCCAACCATGACTATTAGAAAATTTTCAAAAACTCCTATGACCATAGAAAAATTAATTCAATATGGCTCGTTAACAAAAGATATCGCACACAAATTGGAACTGTTGGTAAGAGCAAAATATAACATTTTTATAAGCGGTGGCACCGGTTCCGGCAAAACAACATTTTTAAATGCGTTATCTAATTATATTCCCAAAGATGAAAGAGTTATTACTATTGAAGATTCTGCTGAGTTACAGATTACAGGAATACAAAACCTTGTAAGTATGGAAACAAGAAATGCCAATTCGGCAGGAGCAGGGGCAATAACAATAACAGATTTAATAAAATCTTCCCTTAGAATGAGACCGGAACGAATTGTGGTAGGAGAGGTTCGTGGAGGTGAAGCGTTGGATATGCTTCAAGCCATGAATACAGGACATGATGGTTCTCTGTCTACAGGTCACGCCAATTCAACAGAAGATATGCTTAGCCGTTTAGAAACGATGGTTCTTCAGGGAGCGGCAGGACTTCCCCTTGAAGCTATTAGACAACAAATTGCATCGGCCGTAGATATTATTATTCATTTGTCAAGGTTAAGAGACCATTCGAGGAAAACTATGGCTATTACAGAAGTAGTTGGATACGAAAACGGTCATATTGTTTTGAATCCACTGTACGAATTTGTGGAGGATGAAAATAGCACTCTTGAAAAAGTATCAGGAAGATTGCAACGAACAGAAAACAAAATGGTGAACATTCATAAACTTCAATTAACAGGAATAAAAGAAGAAATATAAATAAGGAGTGGAGTATGTTTTTTAAGAAAAACAAAAAAGAGAAAGAGCCACAATATTATACATCAGCTACAAATATGCCTGTGTTAAATTATAAGGTTTATTATATGTCAAAACTAGAAAAAAGCATGTACTTTTTGTTGGCCTTTCTAGTTGGAGCGGCAGTAGGATATCTGTTTTATGGTGGTTTGGCAAAGGATGAATATGGAAATGCCACAATGGCCACATATATTTTAGATTTTATTGTATGTGTTGGTGTGGGTGGATTTGCAGGAAAGTTTTTTGTACCAATTCGTACGAAAACTTTACAGGAAAAGAATGTTGAAAAGTTAAGAACTCAATTTAGAGACATGCTTGACTCATTGACTACATCATTAAATGCAGGAATGAATGTTACAGATTCGTTTTTGAACGTGTATGAAGACATGAAAGTTCAGTATGATGAAAATGCATTTATCATTAAAGAACTGGAAGTGATTATAGCAGGTATACATAACAATATAGACATTGAAGACGTGTTGATGGATTTAGGAGAAAGAAGTGGAATTGATGACATAAAGAGTTTCGCAAATGTATTTAAACTATCATATCGAAAAGGCGGAAACTTAAAGGAAATCATTAGAAATACTCACAGTATTATCTCAGAAAAAATGGAAATAGAGGAAGATATCAAATCTATGGTTTCTTCAAACAAGATGGAACAAAATATGATGACAGTTATGCCGGTAGGTATAGTTGGAATGATAAAGCTTATGAGTGGTGATTTTGGAGCAAACTTTGCTACAGGTATAGGTATTATATCTACAACCATTGGTGTTGTTATATTTATTATTTCCTATGTTTTAGGTAAATCTATTTTAGATATAAAAGTGTAATAGGAGGTAATATGTTTTTAAATGTTGGAGATTATGTGGTAATTGTCTTAGGCTATATGGTTCTACTAATATGGATTTTCTTTTTTGTAAGAGGGCTGAAGTATAATAAAATGTTTGAAGTATTAAGCGAAAAAGACTATCCACTAAAAGAAATATATGGATGGGGATATGGTGTGATGGAGATGATCCATTATTCATACCGTTCTAAAAAAGACAGAAAATTAAGAAAAGAAATAGAAGTGCTATATGGAAAGAAATATGCAGATTTCTATATACGAGTGGCATATGCCCAAAAGTTGTCAATATCATCAGTAGTGTTTGTGTTTGCATTTGTGATGTATGGTATTAGTTCGTCGTTTATGGGATTAGTGTTAATGTTGATGATGACTGGACTTGCCTACTATTACTTTGGAGATGCGACAAATCAAAAAATCAGGAAGCGCTCAAATGAAATGTTAAGTGATTTTTCTGATGTAGTATCTAAATTGGCATTACTAACCAATGCAGGAATGATTTTAAAAGATGCTTGGATTGAGACCGCATATACCGGTGATACAAATATTTACATCGAAATGCAAAAAACAGTCGATGAAATGAATAATGGTGCTTCGGAAGTAGAGGCATATTTTTCATTTGGAAACAGATGTATAATACCGGAAATTAAGCGTTTTGTATCTACCATAACTCAGGGGGTAACTAAGGGAAATGCAGAATTGGTAAGTATGCTTCAACAGCAAAGTAAAGAAGTATGGCAGATGAAACAGGCGTTGGTGAAGCATAAGGCTGAAAAAGCGGCCTCGCAGTTGATGATACCAATATTTCTTATGTTTATAGGAATTTTAATTATGATATTAGTGCCTATTTTTGGAAATTTAGGCGTTTAATATACAACAATTAAAAAAAGGAGGAAATATCAAATGGATATGTTATTAATCAAAGGAATGATTGCTAAAGAAGCAATGAAAGAATCATTAAAGGGCTTCTTTAAGAAAGAGTCAGGAGAAGTAAATGTAGTTGCTATTATTGTGTTAATAGCTGTTGCAATTGCGATTGCACTTGTATTTAGAGACAAACTTGCAGAATTAGTTGGTAAGATGTTCGGAGCAATAAACGGCGACTCAAAAGTGCAGGATGCAATAAAAAAACCGTCAGTTAATTAATAAGGGGTAAGGGACATAAGTCCCTTACAGTTTCTTTAGTGGAAAAGAGAGGAAAAGGGATAAATAAATTCCCAATATATACATATGATTGCAAAAAAAGAAAAGGGTGCAGTTATGGTTGTTGAAGCCACAATTGTATTCCCGATTATGTTTTGTGTTGTTTTTCTAATAATATTTTATGGAAATGTATTATATCAAAGATCAAAAATAGACAATTACGTATCCACGTATGCTCAGTGGGGAGCACAGCAATGTGCAGATCCATTATATTTGCAAACTTTAAAAGATGGAAGCGTAGTATCTGATACCAGTAATGTGGATGTAAAACCATACAGATATTTTGGAAGCATGGGCGAAATAATCACTCAGGTTGAATCACAGGTAATGGATAAATGCAAGGGAGTAGGTTTTTTTAAGGGCATGCAACCTAAAGGTATGATTGTAGATGCAAAATTTTCTAATTTTGTTGTGTATAGTACTTTTGACGTGCAGGCAAAATATAATATTGACTTGCCGATCACTATTTTAGGGCAGGAAATAAAATTATCAACAATGTCGTCTTATGATTCTGTTCCGGTATCTGATTCTGCTGAATTTATTAATAATATTAATATGGCTAAAAATTACGTTGAATCTAATAAAAAGATACAAGAAGCAATACAAAAGGTAAAAGATTTTTTGAAGTAGTGATGAGGTGAAAAGTGTTAAAGTTATTTTCTAAGCAAAGCGGAGCAGTAACTGTTTTTTTAGTAATTATATTAGTTCCAACAATTACGGTATGTAGTATGTTTGTAGACGCAAGTAGAATGGAGTTGGCTAAGCCAGTTGTAGAATCAGCAGGGAATTTGGCATTGAATACTATGCTGACGGAATATGATGAACAGTTGAATGAAATATACGGACTTTTGGGGTCTTGCCAAGATACGGAGGATTTAAAAGAAACAGTTAAACAATATTTTGTTGAGTCATTAAAGTCACAGGGTATTGGAAATGCAGAGACAGAAGAAATCGTAGGAAAACTGGATCAGGCATTTGATGAGAATATAGCAGACTTGTTAGATATAAATGCAGCTAATGTGGAAATATCACCGGTTGAAAATAGTAATTTGGCAAATCCTGCACTTGTAAAACAACAAGTTGTTGAATTTATGAAATATCGTGCACCAATAGACTTGATGTCCGGTCTTCTTGATACGATTAAGAAGGTGGCAGAAAGTTCAAGAACGGCAAAAGTAGAAGCAAAGGTTACAGAAGAAAAACAGGATTATTATGAAGCCGAAAATGAATTGTTGGAGATGTTAAAAAAACTTTATGATGAACTTAGAGAGTTTAGAAAATTAAACTTAAATCAGAATTATATAAATGATCAGGTAGTACCGGATATCACAAAGAATTTTAAAGCAGATTATAGAAAGATACATACCAAAATGGTCTTTGATTTATGTAATACAAATGGATCATCTACTTTTGAGCCTGAAAAATTTAGATATAAGGTAAGTGAATATAATGATTCAGATTTTGGAGAAGATAAAAAGTTTGACTCGGAGAATAAAGCGACGACAAGCGATGTACAGGGTAGAGCAAATAAATTTTTAGATAGTATATCAACATATATTCAAAAAAAGGAAAGTGCACAGGACACTATCTGGAATTATTATACATTTGACAATACAATATATAGAACACAGTATTGGACAAAATCTATTGAGTTAATAAACGCAAATATAAATATATATAATGAATATATAAGTGCAGCAAAAGAAATGTGCAGACAATATTGGTTGTTTAATAATGCCTGTGAAAACACCAATCAGACAGCAACGATTAATATTAGACATGATATTGACATTATTAATTATATTGGGAATGGACAGTTCGCAGGAGACAAAACAATTTCGTTTTCAATTAAAAATGAAAGTCAGAGTTTAGCATATATATATATAGGGTTAACCAAAGATTTTAAAGATAGTGGTTTTTATGGGAGTACAGCTAAATTATTAAATCAGATATCTAAAGAAGCTGTTCAGGGAAAGTCAACTTTAGACATCGGAACAGCAGGTACTAACGGTAAAATAGGAACAATAGGTACTACAGCAACAAATGAAAAGATATATAATATATGTAGTAAATATAAGGAATATTATTATAAATTTCAAAAGGCAGATGATCATTTAAAAAATGCAAAAAAATATATGAAAAAAATCGGAGATTCAAACTCTGGATTGATTAAAAAAACTGTTGACGCGTATGAAGATTGGAAGAATCAGTCTGAGAAGTTAGACAAAACCAACAGCGATATGAAAGAAGACAATAAAAGGGACTTGGAAGAGGAAAAGAAACTTATTGAAGAAAATATGACCGATGAGAGTCTAAAAGAATTATCAAATAGAATAGATAATGTAAAAGCATTAATAAAAACCATCTATGATAATATTGATAGCACAAAATATCACAATACTCAGCTCAAGGATATAGATAGTATAGAAGTAGCAAGGTCAAAGGCTGGAATTAGAAATGATAAAATTTCATACATTTACAGTGAATTAAAAAGTTATGCAGAACAAACATTTAAATTCTCAACAGGGAATAGAGAAGTAAATGTGAAAAACAGTAATCATCCTGATATAGTGGCGGTAAATGAACCCAAATTACATAAATGGTCAAGGGACTTTTCTTCCAAAGTCACAACTTTTTCAAGGGACTTTTTCCGGCAGA
>URKY01000028.1 GCA_900548465.1 uncultured Eubacterium sp. | reverse complement strand
TTCATTTGATGCCATCTTAAATTGTTCCCCAAGTTGAAGAACAATTTCAATCTCCTTAAAAAGGTCTATAAAATCGCATCATATAATGCAAATTGGTTAGAGAAATGCTTTTCTCTGATTTGACTTCTGTTCCCCATCTAATCTATGCCACTGTATCAATTATCAATTAGATTTTTCATCAATCTCCCAATGACCGTTTACCCCTATTCCCACATAATTTACAATGGTCATATGATTTAACACTCTTTACAATATCTGAAAACTAATATTTAGTACATCAGCCATTTCTCTCCTAGTAACCTTTGGATTATCTGATATCAATTCTATTATTCGTTTCTGAGTTCCATCCTAAGAGCCATTTTATCCAATCTGAAGTTCAGCAACATTTTCTATCGGAATAATCATCTCAAAAGTATTGGTTATACTTCCTAATCAATCTTATTATTTATTTTTCTTAATAAATTAATGCATATTCTTATTAAAACTATTGCCAATAAAATAAATGTAGGCACTAAATAATCATAGCGACTATAATTCACATTAAACAATATGAGACATAAATCTTTCCACTCATCAGGAATATCTAATGGATGTATTGTATTAGCAAAAATTGCTCCTACAATAAAAAATACTCCTAACCAGAAAAATTTGACTCTCTCTAAAAATTTTCTTATTTTATCTTTACTAGCTATAACAATATAACTAATTATTGTAATATAAAATGCTACCACTAATTTAAAGTATATTGTTCTGTGATCTGCATATATTTCACTAATATTAGTAGCATATTTATAAAAATCAAATTTAAGAGAATACACTATTATCTCTGTTATCTCATAAAAAGTTATAAATAATACTATTAAATTAGTAATATGATCTGTCCTCTTATAAATAGTTAACATCATACTGACAATCAATCCTAATATGGCACCTATCAGTATACTGTATACTCTAAGATTTGATATATAAATTGAAAGCACACCAAATAATACCCCATAATATGTTGTTACAATAAATTGTTTCATTTTTCTAGGTATTACTTTGTCACTAATAAGTAGCATTATTCCAATCAATATTCTAAATAAAGTGATTACAATTTCACCATGTATATCTATGTAAAAATCTAGCATTCTTCTCTCCTCTCCAAGACTCATTAAAACATAATTGGCTCGCAAACTACATTTCAATTGGCCTTACTATTAACAACAGTAATAAGAACTATTAGGAAAATCACCTTTTATGTTAGAATAAATTTTCTCATTTATACCTGTTGGCAATTGTCTTGCTGGCGTTCTAAATTTTTTTCCTCCATGTTTACGTTCGTATAAATGCATATCCCACCAACTATATCCTGGTAAATAATTTATTTCACTATAATCTGTCCTTCCTTCAAAGGCAATAGTCCCTCCTCCAAATCGTTTATTCCATTTTTTTGCAAAATTATTCTTGCCATTATCATCTGTTGCAGCTGTTCTACAGGAATAAAAAATTGATGTTGGATAAGTAATAAACGAATCTTTACTTATTTTTTTAATTTGAGAACATTTCATAGTTAATTTATCGTTATCTGTACCATCAGTATAATTATATCCAAATGTAATTTTCCCAGGAAATCCATGTGCAAATACAGTAAAATCAGATATTTTATCCTTTTTAAATTTTTTTGAATTTAATTTACTTATAAGTTTTTTTGTAGATTTAAAATATATAGGTTTAACTGCTCCACATTTTTTTGCTTGCTTTTTAAATGCTTTTTTATCACTTTTGCTCCAACCTCTTTTTGCTATAAACCAGTATTTTTTTCCTTTGCTTTTTCCTCAATTCTTTAATTGGCATAACGCAGTCTCAATAAACTCATAATAATACCCCTTTTTACTTTTTTTGTAGGCTCCACCTGAAACAACAACTGCACTATGTCCACTTGGATCTATGTATGATATAGGATTTCCTCCACAATATCCATAAAGATTTCCTCCCCTATACGTATCCTGACTCAAGAAATTTCCATCATCCGAATCATAATACCTAGCATTTAAATAGTACAATCCTGTCAACTCATCATACACTCCGCCTGTATAACAAATTTCATTATCAACTTCTGATTCAAATCTCTCTTCCGTTTCGCCAAAATCTGTATAATTATATGATTTTGAACACGTTTCTGAATTATCTATCAGATTTGTAACACTTCCCTGTACATCCTTTGAATAGAAATATTCGCTCTGTTTGTCACCATCATATCGAATCGTTGCAAATGCATTATTCTGATTTCCAATAATGTTCTGACTTGTCTTAACACCATTTTCATTCGTTGTATAAAGAAGCAAACTACCTTCATAGTAATAACACGTTGTCTTTGTTTCTTCTTTTCCACTATCAGTTACTGTTATATCAATCTTCTTAATACGCTGCCCTGCACCATTGTATTCATTATGCTCTTCTGAAACTTTGGTTCCGTTTTTTTCAATTCTCACATAGATTAACTGATTCTCAACATCATATTCATAAGTTGTTGTAGTTCCTGTCTTACCATCATTCACCTCTACTTGATTTCCCTCTTCATCATATCTATAAGAATAATTATATGTTTTTACATTTTTCCCATCTTCCGATTCTATTCTTGTAGCAGATCTTAATTGATTTAGTACATTATAGTTACTATGTTTGTAGCTACCTGTTATCTCCGATTGCATTTCATCAACTGTATAAAACTCGAATACACCTTCATAGGTTCTGTTCCCTACACTATCATACTGATATGATGATGTCGTTGTTTTATATGTAATATTATCTGTTTTTTCAGACTTCGTAAGCTGATTTAAACTGTTATATGTATAACGAATCTCCTCATCTTTTACATTATTTTCATAATTAAATACTTCATGCTCATATGTAATGTTAGAATTTTTATCATACTGATAATCATACTGCTCAAGGATTGTATCTACATCCGTACTATTAAAATACTTCATAGTTGTTACTCTGTCAAACACATCATAAGTATAATTTCTCTCAATAAAGTCTGAACCCTTTTTTAAGAAATTCTCATAATCTTTAATTGCCTTTACCTTACCATCATTATGATAAACGTACTGGCGGATTACAACTGTTTCATCATTTGAAAAGAGTCCGTCAATCTCTGTTATCCATTTATCTTTATTGTAGACAAACTGAATACCTTTAAGTTTATCTGACTTATTGTTTGGATAGTAGATTTTTTCAATATTATCATCCACATTATATACATATTTTAGTTTTGCAGCATTTATTGTATCTACTTCTGGTTCACTACTTGCATTTACCTCTGCTACAGATATATTTCTTCCATATGAATCATACTCATAGTAAGTATATCTGTATGGTGTTCCCATTTTTTTATCTACGGCCTTTAATATATTTCCTTCTGTATCATATGTATACTCAGTAACCTTTGCAGCATTTTTACTGTCTATCGCATCATAAGTAGATTTTCTTATCTGATATCCGTCTACGTCATAGTCATACTTTATGCCAGAGCCATCTGAATATTTTTCACAAATAACCTGTCCGTTGTTATCATACTCATAAGTTGTTTCAATATTACCACTAACTGTCTCATCTTTTACAGATATTATCTGATCCGAACCATTAGTTATAGTTTTTGCTACTCCTCCATTTGCATAAGTTACTGTTTCCACAACAGATTCATAAGTTCCATCATTGTCTTTCTGCAGATTATCATAACTGTACGTTGCCTTGACACTTCCATCTTCGATTACTTTAAGAATTCGTCCCTGCTCATCATATTCATAAGATATAGTATTTCCATTTGCATCTGTTGTTGATGTTAAATTTCCAGATTTATCATAACTGTTTTTTGTAACAATAGAATCTTTACCTATCTTAAACAACGAACCATTGATTTCAGGATTTATAATTGTAGCTGCAAGATTACCACTCTCATCATATGTCTAAACTGATAACTTACCCTCAACAACCAAATTCGGATTTGATTCATCTGTTCCGCCTGTATAAGTTGTATAAACTCTGCCATTTTTATCATAAGTATAGTCTATATAAAGACCATTACTCATCTCTCTTACAGTTCTTCCGAGAACATCTGTATACGTTTTTCCTATTACTTCTCCATTTTTATTTGTAACAGTTACTACATTGAGATTATCTAGTACTTCAATTACATATCCATTGTTTCTGTTTATACTTCCATATGAATATGATGTGTTTGTTGCCTTCGACTCTTTCCCAACAATTAATTCAGCCTTTACCGACCTGTTCATAGAGTCATAACTATACTTTGTTATTCTTCCTTTTTCATCTTTTTCTTCTAGAACGCTGCCATTTTTGTTATATTTATTCTCTGTTGTTTTTGTCCCTTTTTTTGATATTTCAGTTATTTGAATCGTTCTAAGAAAGTCATCATACTTGTACAGTGTAGCAATAATATCAGTACCTTTTACAAGTCCTTTTATTTCATCAACTGTTATACCTTTCTTTGAAAAACTTTTTAACAACCCTTCTTTTACTTCTGTCGCACTTGTAACCTCTAAAGTAACATTTCCAATTTCATTATAAAAATATATCGTTTTTTCTTCTACTGTTCCTTCTATAGAATCTTCTGTCGATTCATCTCCATCTATGGTATATGTAGTGTTTTCATCATATGATGTTAATGCTGTCTGTTCAAAATTCTTTGCCTCTGCATCTTTTCCTAACAGCTCCTGACTAGCAGTTATTTGACCGTCTTCTCCATAGGTATTTATTGTAACTACATTTGTTATATAATCAATTTCTTTTACAACATTTCCTAGTTTGTCATATTCATAGGATTCATCTACTGTAACATTACCATTTGCATCAGTTGTTTTCATTGTAACTGGCTGATTTCTAACAACATTTGCTATTTTATTTTTATAGTCATATGTGTACACTGTTATAGAACCATCTGCATCAGTGCTTTTTGTCACATTACCATAAGTATCATATTCTGCATTTTCTCTATTTGTAACTGTTCTTTGTACAACAACATCTCCTTCTAAAGCATAATACTTCATACTGTCTGTTGTATCAGTTATCAATGTTTTATTCTTCTTGTCATAAGTATATGTTTCTTTATTTCCTGCTGCATCTGTTTTTTCGGTAATAAGACCATCTAAACTAAAATAATATTCTTCTTCACTTAACCTAATACCATTACTGTTACAACACTTCACTTTAGTTTTTGGTTGTGTTACTTTTTGATTTTCAGTAAACTCAAACTTTTCAGACTCTCTATTTGGATACGTAAATTTTGTAATGATCTGACCATCATACGATACTTTATACTGGTTTCCTTCAGCATCGGTAATTGCAATAAGCTTTCCATCTTCATATAAATATTTATATTCTATCTTATCACTGCCAGTTCCATTAAACACCGCTTTTGTCATATAACCATCTTTATATTCATAACTATAGCTATACTCTGATTTTGTTCCCTGTGCTGCTGTTATTTTACTGATGAAACCTTCAGTATTGTACGCATACTGTGCAACCTGTCCTTTGCTCGTTTCTACACTCTTTATATTTCCATTTTTATTGTCATATGAAATATATACAAAAGTTCCATTTGTTTCTTCTATTAATAAAAGTTTTCCACAATCATCAAAGCGATATGTTTTACCATTTTTTGTTGTTACTTTATAATGTGTATCTATTTCCAAATCTGTAGTTTTAGTACTTTCTTTCCCAAATTGGTCTGTTGTTACTTTTGTAATTGTTCTTTTTAAAATATCATCATCAATTTCCAATGACATATCTGGTGTTTCATTACAATCAAACTTATCACCTGACTTGATAAATGTATAGACGGCTTTTGTTCCATCGATAAAATATGCTGTATTTCCTTTTTCAGATACATACATATCATAAGACTGACTCCAACCATATCCCATTAAAGATTTAGATTCATCTTTAGAATTGTAAACACGAACTACATTTACAGGAATCTGTGGTGCCGGAAGAGAAATATCCTCCTGACTATACAAGAAATTTCCTTTTGATAACTCTACAGCACCTGCTCCATTTGGTGTACTTACAGATGCGTAGGTATACATGCTGTTTTGACCCATTCTGCTTTCAATAATATTAGTGTTTAATGTAGTAGAACTTATTTCCTCTGAATAATCACTATATAGAGTACCCTCATTTGTTGTCTTTACCGTTCTTAACTTATAATAGTATGTAATCCCCTCATCGCCTGATACTTTAATGGAGCCCTTGGATGCATAAGACTTCACAAAAGTTTTTTCATTAATTACAACATTTGGTGTTGTTGACCTATATACCTGATATTTAACGTCATCCCTAAATTTACCATTCTTTGTAGAAAATCTAAGAATTGTATTCCCTCCGATCTGCTCAGTCGCATAAACATTTACCGGGGTATAATCATCAAGTTCATAGTCCGCTGTCTCATAATAATAATTACTACTTATTTCTTCTGAGGTATTACCTGCTTTATCAATTCCTCTTACAGTTAATGTGTACTTTCCATCCTTTGAAAAATCAGTGCTAGGAAGCTGTCCTTCCCCATCTGCGTTTAATCCTAGTGTTTTATACTCTCCATCATTTATCTTTATTTGAATCTCTGATAGGTTATCATCACAAAATCCATTCCATTTCACAACCGGAATCTGATTGCTTGTACTGAAAAATCCTGTTTTTGGAGTAACTTTAACAGACCCTGCTTCTGGTACGGCAGTGTCTCTATAATATGTTAATTCCTGCTCTGATTCATTGTCTGCTTTATCCATAACAGTAATAACAATATTATTTTCTCCTTCTTTTACATTTTTAAGTTCTGCTTCCCCCGATGAGCTGCTCACATTTATCTTTTCATCGTTTAATGTTATTTCATATGAACTTAACGTTTTATCACTGAATGTATATTTTAATACTGGATTATTTTTGGAATTATCCATTTTTTCTGCAGTAGTATTAGGACTGATTGATGCAGTAATGTTGGGATTGTCCTTATCATAATAATAAGTTAAAGTCTTTACGTCACTTATATTTATGGCCTTATCCACTGCTCTTACTTTAATTGTATTCGCCTGCCCTGATATAAGCCCTGTTATTACTTCACAATCTTCATTCTCATAACTTAAATTCTTATATGCACCATTGTTTATACTTACCTGAATACAACTAAAGTTGCTATCATTTATACACCAATCTAATTCCGGCAGTTCTTCACTGTATTGGTTTGATGTTGTATCTGTGTCCAGTACTGCACTTTTTATAACAGGTTTTGTTTTGTCAATATAGAATGTTGCTCCTTTGCCTGTACCAACGATTCCACCTTTATCTACTCCTCTTACATAAACCTTATAAGTTCCATTGCCTAACCCGCTTACATTGATAGTGCTATTTCCTGATGCAGTGGTTCCTATCTTTGTAGACGCTGAATATCCGTATCCATTCAATGCATTTCCACTTGCATCTGTAATTCGATACTGTACGTATGAAAGAGCATGTGCAGAAATTCCCGCCCAACTTACTTTTAAACTTTCACCTGATTTTAGATAACTTCTGTTTGCATCACTACTACACTTGGCTGTTACCGCTGATGCTGTTGTAGGAGCATCATAGTATACTACTTTTAATTTTGGTACATGACTGGATGCTCTTGCTCCGTAGAATCTTACATATGAAGAAGATGATTCGCTTCCTGCCTTAAACAGCAGTCCGTAACACTTGTTTCCATCACCTGATCCCTTTGCCACATTTTGTGCCTATGTCTTTAGATTAATTTCATGTTTTGCATCTGCTGAGCCCTTTGACTTAAATGATGCCAGATTTGCACTTGTTCCTCCGGGCTGATTTTTCCATGTGACTGTTCCACATTTAAAACTTGCAGCTGCTGGCTTTACATATATTGTTGAACCATTTACGCCTGAACCGTTTTCATACACCGTAAGTGTTGCCCTGTCTATGTATTTATCCTTTACCGTTTTTGCAAGTGACTTTGCTCTGAAGTATGTTCTGAACACACCCTGACTTCCCTTTCCCACGGAAAAAGTCTTTACTCCGCTACTAAAATAGTTTGTAACTTTAGTGCTGTTAAGCACATATGTCTCCGGAAGATCAGTTGTTCCATTCCATGTAACAGTTGGATCAATTGCTACCGGATATGTTGCATTCTCCAGATACTTTTCATCAATCACCAGTTTTAAAATGTATCTGCGCACATCATCTTCTTTTTCATTTATTTCTGTTAATTCATAATGTATTTCCTCTGAATAATTATTTTCAGTGGCATCGTCCATAAACGGTGCTTCCATCTCACCCACAATGTCATCATCCTCAGAATACAGTGTTATTCCACCACCTGTTTCATCCACTTTTGCGTAACATCCCTGTAATGTCATGTTAAATGAAACAACGTTGCTCTTTGGTTTATTTTTTAGAATAATGTTTTCCTTTAATCCATGCTCCAATGACTCATATGACAGTTCTGTTGCTTTATTTTCCCCTTCGTATCCGGCAATTACTTTCTTTTCTTCCCTACTTCCGTCATATACACTTGTCACACTCTTTGAATCCAATTTTACTTTTTCAGTTTCTGATGACAAAATGTTTTCTTCTGAATCTTCATCTTCCACGTCTGCAGGTGAAAAAGATACTATGCAGTTCTCTTTTGCCATTACTATTGGTGTTTTCTCTGACAATCTGCTTGGTAAAAACTGTTTAGAATCACCTTCCTTATTTACATAACTGTATTTTTCCTTTTCTGTTCCTTTTACTTCCACTGAATCTGTAACCTGTTTTTTATCACTTTTATCGAGTTTTACGAATTCATTATCATACTCAGATAACTGACCTTTTTCATTTTCAAAATAAATGTTATCTGAATAATAAGTTGTCTGTTTCATCCCATTAGACAACAAAAAAGTGGTGGAGTCTGTTGTTCTGTCTGATACAATTTCCTCTACCACTTCCGGCTTGCAATATCCCTCATTATTAACATTGCTTCCTAATTCTGTTTTTTCTTTTGTTTCTAATTTTTCTTCTGCTTTTACTAATAAAAAGCCAGTCCCTGTATTGCATGTAGCTAATGTTATCACTAATACAAATACCATAAATCTTTTTACTACCTTCTTCAATACTTTTCCCTCCATTTCTGTAATCTTCATCTAGTAGTTAAAATGTGCGAATATATAAATAATTCGACATTGAAGGGATTGTATCATGTATTATATCGTCAATAAAGACTTGATTTTTCCAACGGATTATGGTATTGAATCGTTTTTATTATTGCTAATATTTTATCAATATGCAAATCAAACTTATTACACCAATCACTCCTATTATATATATCAATAATGTATTTCTCCTTCTTGTATCTTTTGACGTAAAAAAAAGTCTAATTCCCCCATATGCACTCATTATGATACCTTCTGTTAATATCAGATTAACATTTATTAACCTTTTTATTTGTCTGCTGAAATTAACAAATACTGTAATAGTTATTAAAAACATTATTGCACTATATCTATCGCATAATTTGGGTTTAATGTAATTTCTAATTACCTTCATACAATAATTAACTATTATCCTCAAAACTACACTACAAGCAATTACTATCACTAACAAAATAACCCAATAAATTACCTCTGATACAACTTCATTATCTATTGATTTAGCTACTGTTTTAACTAAGTTTATTGTTTTCTTTATAAAACTTATAAACATAGATAATTTATCAGTTATTTTCAGAAATACTTCATAAATATCTCTTTTTAATTCCCTGTTTTTTTTAATTTCTGTTATTGTTAATCCTATTCCATAAATTAATAATAAAATAAGCCAAATTTTATATTTCTTATCTAACTTTATTATTTCTATACTCAGTTTATTTTTCAACTTACTGTTTACTATTAAATCTATATTTTTTTGCTTTTCATCAAGTTTCTTTTTTTTATTAGCATTATCCTCCATTTTTTTATATTGTTCCCGCATTATTTTTTTAATTTGTATATATTTTCTATCTGCTTCTTTCATCATTTCTTCTGCTTTCTTCAACTGCAAGTCGCTCTCGCTCAAGCTCTCTATTTTCTCGTTCAACGATTTTATTTTCTCTGCTTGATTCTGAATCTGCAATGATGCTTTCTGCAATGTCTGTTGCAGTTTTAAGTTGTCTGATGATTGTTTCTGTATCTTTGCTTTCTGCGTTAATATTGTTGTTTCCATCTGCTGTAACTCCGCTGTCAGTTCTTCTGCTAAGTCTGCCAGCTCGTTCATTTTTAATTTTTCTGATTCTGTCATCTATCTTACTACTCTCCTTCCTCATTCTTCTTTTGATTTCAGCAATTGCTGATTCTGTTGTTTTAATGTTTTGTTCTGTTCTATTAATTTTCTGTTCTGTATCATTAATGAATCTACCTGTTGACTCAACAGACTGTTTTCCTGATTCAGTTCTTCCATTAGGCTCAATGTATCCCCTACCTTTTCTATCACTGCCAATACTTCCTTTAACTCTTCCAACTCTTTCATATATCTGTTCAACCCTTTCCTTTAATATTTTTGTTATTTCAGCAATGCTCTTCTTAATCTGCATTACCAGTTTATTTGATTCCTTAACTTTTCTGTTATACTCACATCTGTCTGATACTTTTCCATTTTGTTCCATTTGTCTTGCTGCATAGCCTTCATGAATTGTAGGTTCAATATCTAATCCCTGCTCTTCAAAACTTCTGTGATCTATTTTTTGTTCCTCCATAAGAAATTTATTGCAATAATCAGCCCAGTTTTTTCTCCATTCCTTAAGCTGTTCTTTTGAGTTCCATTGATTTTGAATCACATCAATTCTTTTCCAAAGTTTTTCTTCACCCTTTCCTTTTCTGATTCTTACCTTTTGTTTTCCATTTTCATCAAGCAATGGTATTTTGTTTCCATTATCATCACGTGCGAACTCTGTCTTTCGCATATTTGACCAACTTCCATCTTTATTAAATGCCCTCATTGTACACATACAATGCACATGATGATTTCCTTCTTTTTCATGGTATGCCCAGTCTGCTGCCATTCCTTTATTTACAAAATTCGCCTTTATAAATTCCCGCATTCTTGAAATTGTCTGCTCCCGATTCCACTCATTGGGAACTGCTATTTCAAACTCTCTTGCATACTGACTGTTTCGTTTATTTTCCCTTTTTTCGACTGCATTCCATAAAGTTTCTCTATCAGCCAAATCTTCAGGTGCATTTTTAGGTAAGAGTACTTCTGCAAATACAACTTCTTCTTTTCTTGTATAGTTAAAAGATAAACCAAGTCTTGCATCCTTTAATTTTTGTCCTGAAATATATGCAGCTGACGTAACAGCACATTTTCCAATACTTGATTTAATTATTCTTGTTGTAAAATGATATATTGCCATATTTACACCTCCATCCAAGTAAAACCCAGTGCTATCCAAACGCATAGTTTGGCTCCCTCTGAGTAAGAGCGCACAATGAGCAACGCGAATGTTTATAAACGTTGGGCTCCGCCCACGTATAAGTGCGCCCTTCTTAAAAGAAGAAGGGAATAGAAAAATATCTACTCCCTTTCACAAACTACTTATTTGAATTAACATTTGTTTCCTTAACTCCCATTGCTGTTGAAAAATATTTACCGTTTTGTTCCTGCTTGTTTAAAAATCCTATCAATTTAGGTATGTCATCTTTTTCAATAGCTTTTCCCAAAACTGATTCAACTGCTGCACCTACCTCAATTAACCTGTGATTTCGCTTTCTTCTATTTTCCTCAGCCTGCTTCTTTTCCAACTCTTTAATCTGTTCCTTTAAATTGTTTGCCTTTTCCAAATATGCAATTTGTTTCTTTGAAAGTTCATCTTTTCTTTCTTCATATGTTCTTTTTGCCATTTTAAATTCCTCCTATTATTTAATTGCTTCAACATCATTTCTTATTCTTAAATCTCTGCCTTCATTTTTTGACAAAAAATTTTCCAGCACATCTTTTTTAATAAGAAACTTTCTGCCTACCTTTATTACAGGTATTTTTTTCCACTCAATTAGATTTCTTAAAGTATTCTTTCCTATACCTGTAGATTTTGAAGCTTCTTCTACTGTATAAGCTAATTTAGCATTTTGCATGTTTATCATCTCCTTTCTCACTTGCATATTGCAATTATTGTTTTATAATATAATTTGCTTTTTAAAATTTGTCAATATCTTTAGCAAATTAATTTCAATAGTCAATATTGCATTATGCAAATATATATGATATTATTTTGTTATCTTAAAGAGAGGAGTTTATTCCTATGAGAGATAAACAATTATGTGCTGATATTGGAAAACGTATCAAGCAAAGACGTAAAGAATTAAATTTGAGTTTAGGATATATAGCTGACAAAATGGGCGTTAATATATCCACAGCTCAAAGATATGAAGCAGGACTTATTGATAATTCTAAAAAAATTGTTGTGGACAGTCTTGCTGAAATACTTCACACTACACCGGAATGGTTACGTGGAGAAACATCAGATTTGAACTCTGATGTAAAAGATTATATGGAACTGAAACTAATTGATTCATTCAATTCAGTTTTAAAATCTTTCTCTAATAATTTAACTGAAGACGCATCAATGTTTTCTAAAAACATGTTTTTATTATTATTAAATGAATTTGCAGAATTTAACAAATCTTTTGAATTTGCTCTTTCTAATTATTCTAATAATGATAATAGTGATATTGCTAAAACTATTGGGTTTAGTTCTTCAAATGAGTTTAATGAAGTTATGTTTTTAAGAGAGCTTAACAGTACAATAAATACTTTTACCGAGTTAAGCGATATTCTTAGAACTTATGCAAAAAATCCAACTGTTGCAAACAACAGACTTAACGCTCTTTTGAAGCAATAATATTTAAATAATTTTATGTAGGAGGTATTTCACATGGTTACAAAAAAATAAAAAGTTAATTACTTGAAGAAAAATGATATATTAACCTATTATCCTTTCCCAAGTACTTAACTTGGAAAGGAAATAATATGAATAATTTTGAATCACTACAAACAGGAAGTGTAAGAAAAAAAGGTTCTCAATGGTATTACCGATTTAGAATAAAAGATCAGGATGGAAATTGGAAAATGCATGAATTCAAGGGTGGTCAAACTAAAGCCGAAACAACTTTTATGCTAAAGCAGGCTCTTGAAGAATATCGTCAGGATGGTTCTACATTTTATGCGGGTTCCTTAACCGTAGGACAGCTTGCCGATATGTGGTACAATGCCGAAATTGAAAATAGTAATCTTACCACTAATGGCAAATACGGATATAAAAATGTAATCAATAATATTCACAATAATCTTTTTTCTCAAACCAAATTAAAGAATTTAACTATAGAAGATATTCAGGAATATGTTGACGGATTATATTTTGGCGTTTATGACAATGAAGGCAATCAGATTGCCAAACCTTATGCAAAAGCAACTATGAGGAAATTTTTTCTTGTTCTTAACAATATGTTTAAGTATGCGGTCTATCCAAAAAAACTGCTTAGAGAAAATTTAATGCAATATGTTAAAAAGAGAAAAGTTGCAAAAGATAATTCTCTTTTTGGTAACTCTAATGAAGCTAAAGTACAAACCATAACGCATCAGGAATTTTTAAAAATAATTAACTACTTATCTTCCGTAGAAGATTATTGTTATTTGGCATTACCAATTCAAATTGCTTACCATACAGGTATGAGAGCCGGAGAAGTATGTGGACTAACTTGGGATGATATTGATTTTGAAAATCAGGTTTTATATGTTAGACGTTCGATGTATTATGACAAGGATTTGAAAACTTGGGAGCTGAAAGTTCCTAAAAATGGCAAGCCACGAGCTATAGATTTTGGAGATAGTCTTGCCCATATTTTATTAATTGCAAAACACGAGCAACAACGAAACAAAAAAATCTATGGCGATTTGTATCAGAATCAGTTTTATCATACAACCGAAATAAGAGGTAAATCACATTGTCAGATTTATACGGACTATAACGAATCTTATATTAAGAATTCCACACGTTTTTGTCATGGAATTCATGTGGATGATATTGATTCCAACGTTTCACTATCTCCTTTAACTTTTGTATGTACAAAGCCTGATGGAGAATTACTTACAACTCAAACTCTCAAATGGTGTAACAAAGTAGTTCAGAAGAATTTGCCTGAAATCAGTCACTTTCATTTTCACTGTTTAAGACATACTTACGCTTCTACATTAGTATTAAATGGTGCTAACATTAAAGATGTACAGTCACTACTTGGACATTCAGATATAAAGATTACTCTGAATACTTATTCTCATGTTACTGAAAAATCCAGAAAGAAAGCTGTCAATATATTTGAGAATGCTATTTCTGATAAGATAGGATAGGATGAGATAAGATTTTTTACAAAATAATTTATGAATAGATATAAGAAAATATAATCGAAAACAACATCCTTCCCACAACTTGTGGGAAGATTTGTGGGAAAGGTTTACATAACGTCGATTTTTTCGAACCTTTTTCCTTCCAATTTAGTCTAATTTTTATTGATGTTTTTTAATGTTGATGTTGTTGTTACATTAATTTTTTAATAATGATTTTAAAACTGAAATATGTAGATTGGTAGTTATTTTAAGATTGTATTTTTCAGGGGAAAACAAGTTACTTTTATGTTTCAGAGAAGTTTCTGGTTTTATAAGGGATTTTGCGGAATGTGCCTTTAAATAAGGCAGTGCACAGCTCAATTGCACTTCGTTTCATCTCGCTGATGCGGCATTCGCCGCATTAAATAAAAAGAAAAAAGACGCTCTGTCTTGAATGCAAGCATTCAGATCATATCGTCCTTTTTCTTTCCATTTTTCACTGCTCATTGCTAACGCACAAAAAAAGTACCACCCCAGGCAATTTAATGTCCGAAACGGTACCCGCAAGTGCGCCTCCAGGGGCTCGAACCCTGCACACCCTGATTAAGAGTCAGGTGCTCTACCAAATGAGCTAGAGGCGCGAATTTGTCTTCTTTTTTATTAGCGACAATGGTTATTATATTACGTAGTTCTAAAAAATGCAACAACTTTTTTACATTTTTTTAAAAAGTTTTTATTATTTTTTATTTTTTGCATCTATATTATTATTTTTTGCTTGTTATAATTTTCTTTTATACTTATACTTATTAGTATATATTCTTACCATTTAGGAGATTTTGTATGAGTGAAAATAAAAATAAATTTGAAGGAAATAGCAGATATTTTACTATCTGTATTTACAGTATTATAACAGTTCTTGTTATCGCCATTATTGTGAGAGCTGTTTTCTTCTGGGAATCCACATCTGAAACCCTTAACAGACTGTTGTCTTCCCTTTCCCCATTTTTTATAGGTATTTTAATTGCTTTTCTTATTAATCCGCTTGTTTCGTGGATGAGAAAGACTGTTTTCAAGAGGTGGCTACATATTAGAAATGATGCCCTAAACAGAATGTTGGCGATTCTGTTTTCCTACCTATTAGTAATATCTGTTCTTACTGTTGGATTAATTTATTTAATTCCTGAAATTATTAACAGTCTGAACCAGTTGCTTAATCAAATGCCGGAATGGGGTAATTCCATAATGGATTTCGTTAATAATCTGTCGAAACGTTATCCTGATATTGATTTTAAATATTTACAGAAAACCATTACTAATGCGGATTCTTCTCTGCAGGATATTATAAGTAAATTAATTTCCGGTATCACTACAACTATTTTAGTTACCGGTGTTTCTGTTATAAAGTTTGTATTTAACTTTATTGTTGCCATTATTGTTTCCTGCTATCTTATTATTGATAAAAAAATGCAGGCTCGTGGTACTAAAAGAGTTATTTACGCAGTTTTTAAGAAGGAACGTGCTGACAAAATCTGGAATGTTGGAAAAAATTCTATTCGCATTTTCAGCAATTTCTTTGACGGAAAAATGATTGACTCCCTTATTATGGGAATCCTTTGCTTTATCTGTATGATGATTATTAACTTCTTCGGTGTTAAGGGATTTGCCGAATGTTCACTGTTAATAAGTATTATTGTGTGTGTTACTAATATGATTCCTTACTTTGGACCATTTTTAGGCGGTATTCCAAGTGTGTTGTTACTTTGTATTTATTCTCCGAAAAGCGGTCTGGTGTTTGCCATATTAATTATCATTCTCCAACAGCTTGATGGAAATCTTATTGGACCAAAGATTCTTGGAGACTCTACAGGTCTTAGACCCTTGTGGATTATTTTCGCCATTACGGTAGGCGGATGGGCTGCAGGAGTTATCGGAATGCTTCTTGGAGTTCCTTGTGTTGCCGTTATTACAGGTCTTACAGAAGACTACGTAAATAAACGTTTAGATGAAAAGGGCATTGACATGCCTATTCTGAAAAATGAAAAGGTCAGAAAATCAAAACCTAAAATTAGAAAAAAAGGTAAATCTAAATAATCATTAATATAGAAGAAAGGTGTAACAGACATTCATTCAATATTGTCTGTTACACCTTTTTTCTATCTCTTTGCTATTAATTTGTGAATTGGATTTCCCATGGCTGAAAACTTACTTTCGTATTCAGTCATTACATTGCCCTTTACTAATTCCTCGTCATTATGCAAGTCCCATGTCTGGGCAACCAGTTCCCAACCTGCCTCGGGAACCTGCTCCAGGGAAAACTGAAAAAGTAAGTCGTTATCCGTTTTAAATTCAACAATGCCGTCTTTTTTCAAAATCACATCATATCTTTCAAAAAACTGTTTTGACGTAAGACGTCTTTTGGCATGACGGTCTTTTGGCCATGGATCTGAAAAATTAAGATATATTCTGTCTATCTCTCTCTTTTCAAAAACGTCGCATATATATTCAGCTTCCATTCTTATAAATCTGAGATTGGGCACTTCTAAGTCTTCACACTTTTCTATTGCCCTGATAAGTACACTTGAATACTTTTCTATTCCTATATAATTAATGTCAGGATTCTCCTGTGCTAATGTGGTAATGAATTTTCCCTTGCCCATTCCTATTTCTATTCTAATGGGATTATCATTTCCAAATTCCTTATTCCACTGTCCTTTTAATAATGTAGGTTCATTTATAGCCATCTTATTTTCTGCAATTGCCTCCCTTGAACCCGGTACATTACGAAGTCGCATATTTTCTCTCCTTTTCGTAATTTTTCTCATTTTTATTTTTGTGTCGTAAAGCCATATAAATTTTAATTACTTTTGACGTTTTTTTCAAGTTTTTTATTGCATTTTTTGTAAAAAGTGTTAAAGTATTACACGAGTACCAATGAGGGTACAGATAGATTTTTTTACCTCATGGTTGTTCGTCCTGGTAAGAACATACCAGGGCTTTTTGTCTATTTATAACAATTTTTTTGCATATATTATATATTGTAATAATAAAGGAGGCTTTTATGAGTCAGGATATTAACAGCATCATTGACCAGTTAGCAGAAATTGATTCTGCTTCTGCCAAAATCATGAAGCAAACACAAGACGAAAAGAATAAATATGCTGAATATATTAGTCACCAGAAGCAGGATTTCGACGCTGACTTAGAAAAGCAGGTTGACTCTGCAGTGGCTGATTACGAAAAGCAGATAGAAATAGAAAGTAAAAAAGAAATTGAAAATTGCAGAGCCGACTGTGATAAAACAATTTCACAGCTTGAAGATTATTATAAAAAAAATGGCGAGTCTCTCGCTGAAGACATCTTTAACAATATAATAAAGGAGTAGTCCTATGCTGAACGGAAGACTTACCGCTTATAGTGGTATGACTACCAAAATCAGGGCAATGAAAAAAAGGCTGATTTCTCCTGAACAATACGAAGAAATCACTAATATTACTACTGTTCCGGATTTGATTAACTATTTACAGACTTTTCCGGCATATGCAGATGTACTATCAAACCTTAATGCGAATCAGGCACACCGTGGTGAGGTAGAAAGCAGAATGACATTTTCCACATATCGTGACTTTTCGAAAATATACCATTTCGCCGGCACCTCCCAAAGACGCTATTTAAAGTTTTATTTTATGAAATATGAAATAGCTACACTTAAAGCCTGTATGCGAAATATTATGGACAGTCGTAGCAAGACAATACCTGTTCTGGTAGACAAACATTTTAAGCAGCATACAAAATTAAATATTGATAATTTGATTATTTCATCTTCAATGGAAGATTTCATTAATAATCTCGCAGGTTCGGTGTACGAAAAACCTATGAGAAAAGTTATGGAACTTGAAAATCCTGTGCTTTTTGATTTTGAAATGGCATTGGATTTGTTTTTCTTTAGTTATATTTGGAACCATCAGGATTTATTTGTACCTAAGGGAGAAGAAAAATATTTTGTGGATTCAATTGGTTCACAGGCAGATTTATTAAATCTTATGTGGATATTCAGATGTAAGAATTATTATTCCGTTTCTGAATCACAAATTTATTCCTTCCTTATTCCTATATATTATAATCTTGACAGGAATACAATTAAGGATTTTGTTGAAGCTCCAAACAACGATGAATTTTTTAAATTGCTTAATTCATGTTACTACGGTCGTGTTTACGGATTTAATTATGTAGATGACATGGAGACACAATTTGGTGGTATTTTAAATACTATATATATGGAAGATTTTAAAGAATCTCCTTACTCTTTAGCTTGTATTAATGCTTATTTACATCTAAAGGGACTGGAAGTAGCCAAGGTTGTTACCGCAATGGAATGTATACGTTATGGTTATAAACCTGATGCTATTGCACATTATATTAATCGAAAGAAGGGGGTATTGTAATGATTGAGAAGATGAGTTTTGTTACATTGGCCGGTCCGAAAACTCAGATTGACCACTTAGTTAACAACTACTTAAGCAAACATGACATACATCTTGAAAATGCCCTGACGGAATTTAGTTCAAGTGAACAGTTTACTACTTTTTCAGAAGAGAATCCATTTAAGGCAGCTCTTAATAAGAGCCATGACCTGTTAATGTTAGTTAAAAATCCTGAAAAAGCCGAAATCACTGACATTAACGTAGCTGATGCCGAAAAATTTCTAAACAAAATCGATGATGATTTGGCAGATGTCCGTGATAAAATTTCTAAATTAAATGAAAAAAAACAGGCACTGGATGCTGATTATGCTATATTGGCACCATTTAAAACATTAAATTACACACTTAAACGTATTTATGAAATGGAATTTTTTAAATACAGATTTGGTAAAATTCCAAGTGCCAATTTCGATAAGTTTGAAACATATTTAGATCCGGATATTGATGCTATTTTTGTTTCAACACTTACTGATTCAGAATATGTATACGGAGTTTTCTTCGCCCCTATAGATTATTTTGAGGATGTTGAAAAAGATTTTAAGAACATTCACTTTGACGAAATACAGATTCCAAAGAAATACACGGGATTTCCTAATGATGAATGTGTTGAAATCTTTAAAAAGAAAGATGATATATATGATCAGATAGATGTTCTTAATAAAGAAATTGACGACATTATAGAAAAAAATAAAAATAAGCTTGTTTCTTCCATAAGAAGAATCGAAACTGCTTACAGTAACTTTGACGTTAGAAAATATGCAGCAGTTACAAGGGACTCAGGAATTACATTTCAAGTTCTTTGCGGTTGGATGACTACAAAGGAAGCTAAAATGCTTCAAAAGGAAACGGATAATGATGTAAATGTTGTCTGCATAATAACCAATGATGTAGATGACCACAAGTCAAAACCACCAACAAAACTTAAAAACTTTAAGCTGATAAAACCATTTGAAATGTTTGTCAGAATGTACGGACTTCCGGCATATAACGAGTTTGACCCTACTTTATTTTTAACAATTACCTATTCCATTATTTTTGGTATTATGTTTGGTGATTTAGGTCAGGGACTTTGTCTTGTAATCGGTGGAGCCATTTTCTACAAACTAAAGAAAGCTGATTTAGGCGGTATTATCTGCACTGCAGGTGTTTTCTCCTGTATTTTCGGAGCATTGTTTGGAAGTTTCTTCGGCTTTGAGTTTAATTCTCTCATAAGTCCGCTGAATTCAAAAATAACCCTTCCTTTTTTAGGAGAGATAAATATTGTTCTGGTTGCAGCATTTTTGTTTGGATCATTTATTATACTGACAACCATGATACTGAACATTGCCAATGCCATAAGACAGAAAAATCTTGGAAAAGCACTGTTTGGTCCAAATGCCGTGACAGGATTTATATTTTACGCAAGTGTTATTGCAGTAATACTTTTATATATGACAGGCAGACCATTACCGGGAACTATCCTGTTAATAGTAATGTTTGTGATTCCACTTATACTTATATTCCTGGAAGAACCTTTAAAAAATATTCTTCAAAAGAAAAAGCCAATTGAAGAATCCACCGGTATATTTGCCGCCACTGCATTTTTTGAATTGTTTGATTATTTAATCACTTACCTTTCAAATGCATTATCATTTCTACGTATTGGTGTTTTCGCCATCAGTCACGCGGCCATGATGGAAGTTGTAATGACATTGGCAGGTGCGGAAAACGGTGGTGTTCCTAATATATTAGTGGTAATAATTGGAAACATTATAGTTCTTGCCATGGAAGGACTTGTTGTAGGAATTCAGGTACTTCGTCTGGAATATTACGAAATCTTCGGACGTTTCTACGAAGGAAGCGGAAGAGAGTTCGTTCCATATAGAGATAAAAAACAAAAATAATTTAATTAGTTTATTTAAACATCAGGAGGGATTTAATATGTTTATTAATGTTTTATTTTTAGTAGCTTTAGTACTTACAATAGTACTTCCGGTAATTATTTATTTTGTTGGAGAACAGAGTAAAGGTCGTTTCAAAAGAACAGTCATTACAAACTGTGCTTCATTCTTTATAGTTTTCCTTTTTGCAACTGTTTTCCTTTTCACAAACACTGCAAATGCTAAAGTTGCTGCTGATGCTACTATTTCAAGTGGTATAGGTCTTATTGCCGCAGGTCTTGCTATTGGTCTTTCATGTATCGGTAGTGGTTATGCCGTTGCAAGTTCAGCAAGTGCTGCTCTTGGTGCATTAAGTGAAGATTCAAGTGTTTTCGGTAAAGCCCTTATTTTCGTAGCTCTTGCAGAAGGTATTGCTCTTTGGGGATTTATCGTTGCATTCCTTATTCTTACACACGTTGCATAAATTAATTTACCCGGCCGGAGGCTTATATGAAGATGTTTTTAATTAGTGACAATGTGGATACTTTAACAGGTATGCGCCTTGCCGGCGTAGAAGGTGAAATTGCCCACGGTCACAAGGAAGCAAAGGAGGCAGTTGAAAAGATTCTTGAAGATAAGGATCTGGGTATACTGCTTATTACTGAGAAATTAAGTTCCGAAATACCGGAACTTGTAGATGATATAAAGTTAAACCGTAAAAGACCACTTCTAGTAGAAATACCTGACCGTCACGGTTCCGGAAGAAATCCTAACTTTATAACAAACTATATTAACGAAGCAATCGGAATCAAGATTTAGAAAGGATATAGGGCAATGACAATAGAAGAAAAAATGGAGCATTTTAGGAGCATTTCTCTTGAAAGTGCCAACACCAAAAGTTCTGAATCTTTAAGTAACTACAAAAAATCTCTTGATGACGAACTTGAAATTCATAAAGAAACTGCCAAACAGTTGTCAGAAGAGTCAAAACGTGCCCGCCTTAATCAGGTAAGAGCTAATTCAAAAAAAGCTTTGGCGTCAGCACAGATGAACATAAAAAAAGACCTTACTAACAAACAGTCTGAAATTAAAGTTAAAATATTTGAACTTGTAAGGGAGAAAATTGCCGCATATAGAAAAACACCTGAATATATTGAGTTTTTAAAAAATCAGATTTCTTCTGTTATAAAAGATTATGGTAACTCAGACATCACAGTGTATATTGATAGTGAAGACGAACCACTCTTAGATGATTTACAAAAATCATTCAAATGCAATATTCAGGTATACAATAAAGAATTTCTTGGAGGAACAAGAACTATTGTTCCTGAAAAAAATATTCTTATTGATAACTCATTTAAAACCCGTCTTATTGACGAGCAGGAAAAATTTGCAATTACATTGTAGGAGGCAATCAATTGGAAAAAACAGGTATAATTTATGGAATTAACGGACCTGTAGTCTATATTAAAGGAAAAACCGACTTCAAAATGGGAGAAATGGTTTACGTTAGCTCTGAGAGGTTAGTCGGCGAGGTAATTGGACTGACTTCTGAGATGACTACAATTCAGGTTTATGAAGAAACAAGCGGTCTAAAGCCCGGCGAATTGGTATATGGTACTGACAGTGCTATTTTTGTTACCTTAGCTCCGGGTATACTTAACAATATTTTTGATGGTATTGAAAGACCTCTTAGTGAAATAGAAAAACAGTCAGGTGCATTTATTTCCCGTGGTGTTAATGTTAATTCTCTTGATATTAACAAAAAGTGGGATGTACATGTTACCGTAAGTGTAGGGGAATATATTTCCGGTGGCACTATTATTGCCGAAACTCAGGAAACCCGTGCAATTGTCCACAAATCAATGGTTCCTCCATACATAAAGGGAACTGTTATAGATGTGGCTGAAGATGGCGAATACACAATTAACGATACAATTGTTACTATACGAAAAGATGATGGTTCTACCCTTGATTTAACCCTTACTCAAAAGTGGCCTATCAGAGAACCACGTCCTATAACCAAAAGATACGAAACTACTGCACCTCTTGTTACAGGTCAGAGAATTATGGATACTCTTTTCCCTCTTGCAAAAGGTGGAACTGCTGCAATCCCAGGTGGTTTTGGTACCGGAAAAACAATGAACCAGCATCAGATTGCTAAATGGGCAGATGCCGATATTATTATTTATATTGGATGCGGAGAACGTGGAAATGAAATGACTCAGGTTCTTGATGAATTTTCTGAATTAATTGATCCTAAATCAGGCAATCCACTTATGGACAGAACAACTCTTATTGCAAACACAAGTAATATGCCTGTTGCAGCCCGTGAGGCTTCAATTTATACAGGTATTACTCTTGCAGAATATTATAGAGATATGGGATATCATGTTGCCATTATGGCTGATTCAACGTCACGTTGGGCTGAAGCCTTAAGGGAACTTTCAGGACGACTTGAAGAAATGCCTGCAGAAGAAGGTTTCCCTGCATATCTTGCCAGCCGTCTTTCAGCTTTTTATGAAAGAGCCGGTTATATGGAAAATCTTAATGGAACTGAAGGTTCGATTTCAATTATCGGTGCCGTATCACCTCAGGGTGGTGACTTCTCAGAACCGGTTACACAGAATACAAAACGTTTTGTTCGCTGTTTCTGGGGACTTGATAAATCATTGGCTTATGCCAGACACTTTCCTGCAATTCACTGGCTTACAAGTTATAGCGAATACGTGGATGAACTTGCTAACTGGTATAACACAAATGTGGGACCTGATTTTATGTCCTGCAGGGCACAGATTCTTTCACTGTTAAATCAGGAAAGTTCATTAATGGAAATTGTAAAACTTATCGGTAGCGATGTTTTACCTGATGATCAGAAGCTTACTCTTGAAATTGCCAGAGTCATAAGACTTGGTTTCCTTCAGCAAAATGCTTTCCACGATCAGGATACATGTGTTCCATTGAAAAAACAGTTATTAATGATGAAAACAATACTTTATCTTTATGAAAAATCTTCAAAGCTTATTGCCATTGGCCTTCCAATGTCCGTTTTGAAGGAAAGTGATATATTTGAAAGAATTATATCCATAAAGTATGATGTACCAAATGATAAACTTAGTATGTTTGATGACTATAAAGTTGCCATTGATGATTTCTATACTGAAACAATGGCTGAACACGCATAAGGAGGTGCCACATGGCTATTGAATATTTAGGATTAAGCGAAATAAACGGCCCTTTGGTTGCTCTTGAAGGTGTAAAAGATGCCGCTTTCGACGAAATTGTTGAATTCAAAATTAACGATGGTGAGGAAAAGCGACTGGGTCGTATTATTGAAATATATGAAGACAAAGCTATTATTCAGGTATTTGAAGGTTCTGAAGGAATGTCTCTTACAAATACTCATACAAAATTAACAGGGCATCCTATGGAAGTATCACTGTCAACAGATATTTTGGGTCGTACTTTTAACGGTATAGGAAAGCCAATCGATGGTCTTGCCCCTGTTAACGGTGAAAAGAGAGATGTAAACGGTATGCCCTTAAATCCGGTTAGCCGTGAATATCCACGAAACTATATTAGAACAGGTATCTCCGCCATTGACGGTCTTACTACTCTTATTCGTGGTCAGAAGCTTCCTATTTTCTCCGGAAACGGTCTGCCACATGACCAGTTAGCTGCACAGTTAGTTAATCAGGCTTCCCTTGGAGATGACAATGACGAAAAATTTGCCATTGTGTTTGCTGCTATGGGTGTAAAAAACGACGTTGCCGATTTCTTTAAGAGATCATTTGAAGAGTCAGGTGCCCTGGAGCATACTGTTATGTTCCTTAACATGGCAAATGACCCCGTTGTTGAACGTCTTATAACACCAAAGGTTGCTCTTACGGTTGCAGAATATCTGGCATTTGAAAAAGATATGCATATTCTTGTTATTTTAACAGATATGACAACATATGCAGAAGCAATGCGTGAAGTTTCCTCTTCTAAAGGTGAAATTCCTTCAAGAAAGGGTTATCCGGGATATTTATACAGCGAACTTGCTACAATATACGAACGTGCAGGAATTGTAAGGGGAAGAAAAGGTTCAGTAACACAGATTCCTATTCTTACAATGCCTAATGATGATATTACTCATCCTATACCTGACCTTACAGGGTATATTACTGAAGGACAGATTACACTTGACCGTTCACTTCATGGTCAGGGAATTTATCCTCCAATTAATGTACTTCCATCATTATCCCGTCTTATGAAGGATGGTATTGGTGAAGGATTTACAAGAGAGGATCATCAGGACGTTGCAAACCAGTTATTCTCCGCCTACGCAAAGGTTGGAGATGCAAGAGCCCTTGCTTCTGTAATCGGTGAAGATGAACTTTCACCAACTGATAAGAAATACCTCGAATTTGGTAAGGCTTTTGAAACAGAATTCGTAGGTCAGGGACTTGGTGTAAACAGAAATATTGTAGAAACTCTTAATTTAGGTTGGAAGCTGTTACACATACTTCCAAAGAAAGAATTAGACAGAATAGATACAAAGATTCTGGAAAAATATTACGACGCTTTTGAAGAATAATAGACGTAAATTAATAGGAGTTTATTATGAATTTAAACACAGTACCTACTAAAGGTAATTTAATGGCCGCAAAAAGTTCTCTTGCTCTTGCCCGCCAGGGATTTGACCTGATGGATAAGAAAAGAAACATTCTGGTCCGTGAAATCATGGACCTTAATGAAAAGGCAAAGGACATTCAATCTGAAATTGACAGCACCTTTACCGAAGCTTATGCAGCTCTTGAAAAAGCTAATATTGAATTGGGAATAAGCAATGTTGAAACCTTCGCCTTCAATGTAATACCGGAAAATGATATTCATATAAAGACACGAAGCGTTATGGGTACGGAAATTCCCCTTGTTAAGCATATTGAAGAGGTTAGAAATCCCGTATATTCATTTTATGGCACAACAGAATCCCTGGATCATGCTAAATCATGTTTTGAAAAAGTTAAAGACCTTACTATAAGGTTATCCATGATTGAAAACGCTGCCTATAGACTTGCTTACAACATAAAGAAAACTCAAAAACGTGCCAATGCATTAAAGAATATTACTATTCCAAATTATGAAGCTCTTGTTAAAACTATTGACAATGCTCTGGAAGAAAAGGAAAGAGAAGAATTTACAAGATTAAAGGTTATTAAATCCAGAGTCAGTTAAATATATTAATGTCGCAATATTAGAAATATTATTACATGTTTTTCAATGTTGCGACATCTCCATTATGTGGCATTTTTAGGTAAGTATTGATTTTCACAACTATTATGTGTTAAATTATATATGAAAAAACGAAAATAAAAAGAGGCTATAAATGAAAAAGATAATATCTTACTATTTAACAGTAATAATGCTTGTTCTTATGTTTGGACAGGCCTTTGTGATAAATTCAACAACAACATATGCAAAAACAAACAGCTGGCCTACGGCTCCTGACTTAGTTGGTGAAACTGCTATTCTCATAGAACCAAACAGTGGAACTATTCTTTATGAAAAGAACAGTCACAAAAAAATGTACCCTGCCAGCATTACAAAAATCATGACTGCACTTCTTACTATTGAGAATTGCAAAATGAATGAAAAAGTTGTTTATTCTAAACAAAACATTAACAGCATACAGCCCGGTGATGCAAATATAGGATGTCAGATTGGTGAGGAAATGACAGTAAAGGATTGTCTTTACGCTCTTATGCTTTCATCTGCAAACGAAACCGCCAGAGCATTAGCTGAACATATTTCAGGATCATGCGATGCCTTTGCACAGCTTATGAATGAACGTGCAAAGCAGGCGGGTGCAAAAGACACTCACTTTGCAAATCCTAACGGACTACATGACCCTAATCATTACGTTACTGCTTATGACATGGCAATGATAATGAAGGCTGCAATTAAGTATCCTGTTTTTCTTGATATTATACACACTACAGAATATACTTTACCAAAAAATAATAAAAGAAAAACTCCTTATCCTTCCTATCAGCGCCACAAAATGATATATTCTACAAGTGAATATTACGACCCTGACGTTGTCGGTGGAAAAACCGGTTATACTGATCAGGCAGGTAAGACTCTTGTTACTTATGCTAAACGTGGAGATTTGGATTTAATCAGTGTTGTTATGAAATCCAAAGATGAGCAGACTATTTTTACTGATACAAGGAAACTTTTAGATTATGGTTTTAACAATTTTCAGTATGTTAACGTTTCAAAAAACGATACGAGATTTGACAGTGACACTGATACACTGCTAAAATCTCCATTTTCTACTGATATTGCTAATATAGTTATTGACAGTTCAGCAAATATTCTTGTTCCAAAGAATACAAAGGTTTCAGATTTAGACACTACAGTTACTTTCAAATCAGAGGGCGATTCTTTTGCGAGAATTACTTACAAATATGGTGATAAAGTTCTTGGAACAGCTAAAATTAAATATTTAACTTCTAAGTCTAAAAATAAAGAAAGCACTGAATCTTCAACAACAGTAACTACCACTACAAACAATGTTAAGGAAACAGTGGCTTCGCAAAAGCAGAATACTACTAAAGTTAATAAGAAAACTTCAAAATCCGACAATACTAACAGCAACTTTAAATTAATATTGCCAATTTTGATAGTTGTAATAATTATTGTTGTTATTATTTTAATCTTTGTAATGCAAAGAAGAAAAATAAATCGAGTAAGAGCGATGAAGAGACATCGTAACCGCTAAATAATTTTTAAGGAGGTATTAATATGAATTGGGTTGCACCTATCAAGGATGAAGAAACTTTAAAACGTTTTGGGGAAACATTAAAAGAAGTAGACTACAAATATTACATTATGTTTGAACTTGGAGTTGGAACAGGTCTTCAGCTGCAGGATATACTCTCTTTTAAAAATAAGGACGTTACAGACAAAAAAGAAATTACTGTTGAAATAGGGACAAAGAACATCAAAAATACTTTCAAAATTTCTGATGACCTTCAAAAAATCATTCATGATTTTACGGAAGGAAAGGATCCTGATGCTTATTTAATTTATGGGCATCAGGGTAAAGAAAAAGAGAAACCGGTTTCAAGAGAACAGGCTTACAGAGTACTTCGTGCTGCCGGTCACAAAATCGGCTTAAGTTCTATTGGAGCTCAGACAATGAGAAAGACATTTGCATGGAAATACTATAAAGAAACAGGAGATATCTACTATCTTCAGAATCTATTTAACCATGCTTCACCTTCAATTACTTATCGTTTCATTGGAGAAAAACCAAACATGGAAGTAGTATTAAAGAAAATGACTCCTCAGGAAAATGAGCGTAGCCGTTATCTTTTATACTTAAATGGAAGTGGAAAGAAGAGACTTAACTCAATTATTAAGACACTTACAGACATTAGAGATAATTTTGACAGTCCTGCCAATAATGATGCTTTCTATGGTAAAGTTGACTGTTTGTTGGAAGAACTTGATTCTCTTATGACTAACTATAAAGAAACAAAATAGTTTTATTGTTTTGTTACAGAAAAAGAGCTACAAATCAACTTAAAGATTTGTAGCTCTTTTTTACTAATCGTCGTCTTCCTCTTCTTCCCATATTTCATCTACAACGATTTCTTTTTCAAGAGACCTCTGTCTTCTCTCACGTCTCTTTTCCCTAATATTTTCCTGTTTTTCGTATATGCCATTTGCTCCTTCTTCGTCTGTGGATTTCATAATTTTTATGGCATAGAAACTGTCTTCTTCTAATTTTTTAACTCTAATTTTCCCTCGAACATATCCATGTTCATTACATTTTCCCAAACAATAATATGTTTTTCCACTGTCAGAAAACCAATCTATCAACACATCAAGAGGTTTATCACATTTATTGCATTTAAGTGATCTTACTTCCTCTTCTTCAAATAAATCTTCTTTACTTAAAAATTCCCTTGTAACCAATTTTGTATATTGATCAAACCTAACGAATATTTCTTCCTCTTTTATTCTTGGTGGATAAAAAGTATCAATAGAAAGTCTGTCCTTATACTTCTCATAGTCCATCGTCTGCATGACTCTTGCAGTATAGTAGGCATCACTTAATGCTCTGTGAAAACCTTTATCCTCTTCTATGTTCAAAAACTCAACAGCACTTGTTAAGGTTCTTTTCATATGACCATCATCATATCTTAAACTAAACATTTTCTGTAAATCCACATAGAACAACGGAAAATCTAAAATACGCTCCAGCTTGTAATGACGCATATTCTTCTGAAGCTCTGTTAAATCCATGGAACCCCATGTACAAAACATGTAATCATCACCACACCAGTCAAGGAACTCTACTATTGCACGTTTGAAATCTTTACCGTGACTCAACTCCTCATTTGTAAAATGAGTAATCTCCTGTATTTTGTAATGAAGTTTCTTATATACTCTTGGATGAATAACCTGTTGGTATGAATCCAGAATTTCTCTGTTTTCACTTACCCTAACAGCACCAATTTCTATAATCTCAAATGGCATATCATGATGATAATTACTTTTTCCGTAAGGATTTTGATTCCACTCTAAATCCATTACTATATAATCCATCTTATTTCTCCATATTTATTTTTAAATGTTCCCTGTAGGAATCGAACCTACAATTGAGCCTTAGGAGGGCCCCGTTATATCCATTTAACTAAGGGAACAGTTTGCGGCACCTGCCGCAATTTATAATATAAAATATATTATTTTACTTCAATTTTTTCCATTCCACCCATATATGGTCTTAATACTTCAGGAATAGTTACGCTTCCATCTGCGTTAAGGTTATTCTCTAAGAATGCAATAAGCATACGAGGTGGAGCAACTACTGTATTGTTAAGAGTATGAGCAAAGTAGTTACCGTCTTTTCCCTTTATTCTAATTGAAAGTCTTCTTGCCTGAGCATCTCCTAAGTTAGAGCAACTACCAACTTCAAAGTATTTCTTCTGTCTTGGTGACCATGCTTCAACGTCAACAGATTTAACCTTAAGATCTGCCAAATCTCCTGAACAACATTCCAATGTACGAACAGGAATATCAAGACTTCTAAATAAATCTACAGTATTCTTCCAAAGTTTGTCATACCATGCCATGCTGTCTTCCGGCTTACATATAACAATCATTTCCTGCTTTTCAAACTGATGTATTCTGTATACTCCTCTTTCCTCAATTCCATGAGCACCTTTTTCTTTACGGAAGCAAGGTGAATAACTTGTAAGTGTATAAGGAAGTTCATCCTCTTTAATATGTGTTCCAATAAATTTACCAATCATGGAATGCTCACTTGTACCGATTAAGTAAAGGTCCTCACCTTCAATCTTATACATCATCTGATCCATTTCATCAAAACTCATAACACCTGTTACAACATTGCTTCTAATCATAAACGGAGGAACGCAATATGTGAATCCTCTATCAATCATGAAATCTCTCGCATATGAAATAACTGCTGAATGAAGTCTTGCAATATCTCCCATAAGATAATAGAAACCATTACCTGCAACATTTCTTGCTGCATCTAAATCTATTCCATGGAATTTTTCCATAATATCTGTATGATATGGAACTTCAAAATCAGGAACAACCGGCTCTCCAAATCTTTCAACCTCAACATTTTCACTATCATCTTTTCCAATAGGAACTGATGGATCGATAATATTTGGAATAATCATCATTCTCTTTTTAATTTCTTCTGCTGTTCTCTTTTCCTCAGATGTAAGCTCATCAATTCTTGCATTTCCTGCAGCTACTTTAGCCTTTACTTCTTCAGCTTCTTCTTTCTTTCCATCTTTCATCAGTCCGCCAATTAACTTTGACAAACTGTTCTTTTCTGCTCGAAGAGATTCAACTTCTTTTTTTATTTTGCGGTTTTCCTGATCTAATTCAATTACTTCATCAACAAGAGGAAGCTTATGATCCTGGAATTTATTTCTTATATTTTGTTTTACAACCTCAGGGTTGTCTCTGACAAATTTAATATCTAACATTTCTTTTCTCCCTTTGCACAAAGATTTCTACTTTTACACGATGTTTCAATTATACCCCCTACACCTTATTTTTTCAAGGATTGTAGCAAACATTATGGAAATGTGTTATACTATTTTTTGTCGAAAAATATATTATATCAATTTTTAAGGGGATGTTCTTATGAATTTAGAATTAATCAATAAAAGACGAAATAACGAAATATGTTCTGATGGTGTAAATACCTTCAAAATTTTTAATAAAGATTATGATAAAAGGCTTGTCTTCCTTGAGTCATTTATTACTGCAGAAGTTGAAGCTGACGGTGTAAATGTACCATCAATTGAGGAAGTTACAAAGATTGATGGACAATGGGCTTTTAAATCTTATGTTATTAAGGGAAAAACTCTTTTTGACCTTATTAAAGAAAATCCTAAAGATGTTGATAAATATTTGGATAAAATGGTTGAGATTCATACATCAATTCACAAGCACAAATGTCCTAAACTTCCTATACAGAAGGAGAAACTTACAGACTACATTAATGCCTCTGAACTGGATGAAGGTATGAAAATTGATCTATTAGACATGCTCAACACATGCCCTAAGCATAGAAAACTAGTACACGGTAACTTCACACCACATAACGTTGTTATAACTGATAATGGTTATTACATTACTGACTGGAATCATGCCACACAAGGCAGTGCCAGTGCAGATGTTGCCCGTACTTACATTTGGATGTTAATGAACATGCCTGATTACGCTGATGTTTACTTAAAGAAGTTCTGCGACTCAACAAACACAGCATCTAAATATGTTCGTAACTGGATTCCTATTGTAGCCGCTGCAAGACTTGGCAAAAGAGTATCCGAAGAAGAAGGTGTATTAAAAAGTCTTATTTCAGTAGTTGAATATTAAAAAATAAATATAAAAAAAGAAGAGTGTTATTTGAAACACGTTGTATTTCTATCTTTGTTTCGCCGTTTATTAGCAATTGCTCCCGCAAACTCAGTCGCTACGCGACTTCAGACAATGCTTCGCAATTGCAACTATGCTCACAAAGATTTAGAAATACTGCCTATCGTTTAAAATAACACTCTTCTTTTTTTATATTTATTTTTTAATATTTGACTACTGAAACTACACTCTTATAATTTCAACTCCTCCAGCTTTTACTGTTCCAGTTAATTCTAACGTAACATCATTTATTGCTTCCTCATATGGCTCACCTTTAGGTGTTTCTACAGCTCCGGCAAAACAATTAACACGGTTTTCCAGTTTCCAACTCTTTGGTATGTATATCTCCATACCTCCCGCTACACATTCAATTCTCATATATATTCTGTCTCCGGCAGCTACAGCTTTATCCAAATATACTCCTATACCTCCATATTTATTTATAATTTCCACACTCTTTAAATTTTGTGAGTCTATATATTTTTCAGCACCTGAAAATCTGTTCATATGATATACATGTTCACCATCTGCATGACTTTGTTGTGCTCTGTTTGTTCCGTACTCAGTATTTTTTTTGTTTGTATTATCCTGATTTTCAAATTGATTGTAATTTGTACTGCCAAAATTTCTATGTCCTTGACTATTTGCACCATTTGAATATTTATTTTCCCACTTTTTTCTTTTACATTCCTTAAATATCATTGATGTACCTATTGATAACAAAATTGCTGCACCTATAACAGGCCACGGTGTTATTTTTTCAATGCCAAGTTCCTTATCCCATACAATAGCAAGAATAGCAATTGGGAAAAATATATTAAAACTTTCACCCTCTGCCAGCCCCTTTACTAACCATACTCCCATAAAACCTGATAATATCACATTTGTTACCATTGTTCCCTGAATAATATCCATTCCACTTAACAGCCAAAGAATTGCTATGGCTATTATTAACAATCCCCAAAATACTCCCTTTGATTTTTTCATCTTATATTCCTCATTTCCTCTATTTTACTTTTTAAAGGTTTATAATAACCTCTTGAAACAAATATGTGTTTATAGGTATCCTTGAATTCTATCTTACTTGAAGCCGTCAGGTTTCTTGTAATTGCATATATTTCTTTTGAATTTACAATTGCTGATTTTGATATTCTTATAAAATAATGTGGAAGTAATTGTTCCAGTTCATATAATTTATGTTTTGTGTTAAACATGTCATTTCTTGTATGAGCCTTGATAAATTCACCTTCCGTTTGAAAGAATATAATTTCCTCTACCGGTACATAATATTCCTTTCCCTCTGAAACCAATTCCATTTTCATATTTTTAGTTGAATAACTATTTATGGCATTTTGCAACCCAAGTACTTCATCTGTAATTTCATTACATTTAATAATTATTTCATTTTCACTGCATTTTTTATCAATATCAATCGTAATCTTCATTGCAATTCCCTTTGAATATATGTTTCATACTCATATTTTATTTTATCACAATATATTTGTAAATATATTTACCCTAACAGGTAATAAATTCCAAAATTAAAATTTTAAATTCCACTCTTCCATTTCACAGTGGATTTTACTTT
>URKY01000027.1 GCA_900548465.1 uncultured Eubacterium sp. | reverse complement strand
AGGATATGAAATAAGATATTCAACTTCAAAGAAATTTGGTAAGAAGGTGACGAAAACCATAAAAGTAAAAAAAGCAGCCAAGACTCTTGGCAAGTTGAAAAAGAAAACATATTATGTAAAGGTCAGAGCCTATAAAGTGGTTGATGGAAAGACTTATATAAGTGATTGGAGTAGTGTGAAGAAAATTAAGGTTAGAAAGTAGCGTAATAGCTTAAAAAAGATGAACTCCTGTATATCAGAAATGGTATACAGGAGTTTTTATAGTAAATTATTTATTAAATACTGAAATCAATCCATTCACAATAATGAATAAAGTTGTAATAGGAAGTATCCATTTGCAGTAGAAACGAATTTTACCGGGAACCTTCAGACCGATACCGGAGTTGACTTCCTTCAAATAATTGTCCCAACCCCATCCGTATTTGCTGGTACAGAATAGAGTATAAATAAGTGATCCTATTGGAAGAATCAGATTGCTTATTATAAAATCCTCTAAATCCATAACGTTGGTGCCTTTGCCCAAAGGATGAAATCCCGACAGAACATTAAAACCTAAAACGCAAGGTATAGAAGTGATAATTATAATTACTGCATTTATAAGGGCAGTTTTCTTTCTGGACCATTTCCATAAATCCATACATGAGGACATGATGTTTTCAAATACTGCAATTACAGTGGAAAAAGCTGCGAAAGCCATGAAAATGAAAAAGCAGCTTCCCCAGATACGACCGCCGGGCATTTTCGCAAAAATATTTGGTAAAGTAACAAAAATAAGTTTTGGCCCCTGGTCCGGACTAACACCAAATGCAAAGCATGTAGGGAAAATAATTAATCCCGATACCACAGCTACAAATGTATCTAAAGCAACAATGTTAATTGATTCACCAAGAAGTGAACGGTCCTTGTCTAAATAACTTCCAAAAATTGTCATTGAACCCATTCCAATGCTGAGAGTAAAGAATGCCTGGTTCATGGCTGCCACAATAATGTTAATCAGCCCCACTTTCTTTATCTGTTCAAAATCAGGCACAAGGTAGAAATACAGCCCTTTGCCTGCACCGTCAAGAAAAATGCTGTTAATAGCTAAAACTACCATAATAATCAGAAGGGCAATCATCATTAACTTGGAAATTTTCTCCACACCCTTTTGCAATCCCAGAGAGCATACAAGAAAACCGATAATGATGACAAGAACTGTCCAGAAAATCATTTCTGAAGGAACAGCATTCATGTTAGAAAAATGTTTTTGAACATCGGCTGTGCCGGCATTGGCAAAATCCCCTTTTGCAGTATCAAAAAAGTATCTTAACATCCAACCTGCAACGATAGTGTAAAACATCATAAGAATATAATTACCAATCATTCCTATGTAACCGTGAAGGTGCCAATACTGACCTTTCTTTTCGAGAGTTTTAAACGCCCTTGAAATACTTTGCTGGCTTGCCCTGCCAACTGAAAATTCCATTGTTAAAATAGGAAGCCCTAGAATAACAAGAAACAAAATGTAAAATAATACAAAACATCCGCCACCGTTGTTTCCTACAACGTAAGGAAAACGCCATACATTACCGATACCAATGGCGCATCCGGCGGATATAAGGATGAATCCAAGTCTGGATTTGAATTTTTCTCTTTCCATAAAAATCTCAATTCTAATTTTATAATATTTGGGGTGATATTTTGCACCGCAAACATCATATTAAAGAAATGTGGGGAGTTTGTCAATTTAACGTGTTAGAGTGGTGAAGGATGAAGAACAAATTTCAAGGCACAGGGAAGTAGAAGAAAGATTAGCAAAGGCAATATGTAGATTTAGTGGTGTATCGAAGAATGCTGGATAACAAAACTGTTAGACGAAATGTGACAATTCCAAATTGGCTGAATCAGGAAGCAGAAAAAGCACATCTTAACGTTTCAAAGGTATTACAGGAAGCGTTAATGTCAAGATTAGGTGTTTCCCGCTAAAAAAAATTAAAGGACAGATGTTCCATGCGAGTATCCGTCCTTTTACATTTTATTTCATAAAGAATAATATCCTATTTAATTTTGGAATTTTTCCCAGCATATATACAAGCAACCAGCTTATTCCAAAGACAGTGATGAATATAATGAATAGATTAACAGGTTCATTTATTCCCCCAACCTTATTGTGCATAAACATCAGTATAGGTTTGTGTATTAAATATATTCCAAAGGAACAATTGGCTAAAGTTTTCCATAGTGCTGCAAAATGCCATTGCTTTTTTCTACTTACAATAACAAATATGCATAATGCAATAATTACTAAAAAGATATTGTCATACCATGTTCTATACTCATAGTCTTCCTGATAGCAGATAAACTGTAAATAGAGCAGTGACCCAAATGATACTGTCGTGATTAAAGTCAGCAAAGGAGTGCTTATTTTCTTAAGCCATTTCAATCCCAGATAACCGCAGATAATCATTACGCCATATATGCCACCGCTAAAATTCAGGTATAATTGATTGATAGCGGGTTCCTTTTTATAAGCTAAGAGTACATTGTTTATAACCGGTAGCACTAATAAATAAAATGTTGTTATTGCGAATGGTATTCTTAAAAGTTTCCAGTCAAACTTTGCCAGTATTGACGATAAAAATGGAATAAATATGTACACACCGATAATCATAGGAATATACCAGGTCGGATTATGGGTAAAATTAACAGGTGTGGTAAATGTCATTGTTTTAAAAAAGGTCAAAATGGAGAATTCTTCATCACCATGAAGGATTAAAAATATATTGTACAATGCAATCCATATTTCACAGGTAATAACCAATCCTAAAACATTTCTTTTCCAAAACCTTTTCGTAGTTTTATCATTATAATCTCTTCCAAGCAAAAGAAATCCCGTACACATTAAAAACAGTGGAACGCCAATTCTACCTATGGTAAATAATATTAATGCAAAAAGTTCATGCTTTGTACTAAGCTTGTTTAAATCAGGTGGATAAAATGAATACTCCTCCTGTAAAGAATGAATTAATATTACTGAAACTATTGCAATAGATTTTGTGGCATCAATCCAGGTTTTTCGTTCTTTCATAACTGTTTTTCCTCATATAGTAAAATAAAATTTGTCCGCATAGACATATGAGAATATACTAACATAATTGTATAAAAAATGATATGTCGATATATAGAAATTTAGGGTTGAAAGAAACCGGCATTAACATTTTAAAGTCGTAATTTAACAAGAGGTATAAACTTATAAATAAAACAAAATAATGATAATATAATAGACAAAATATTATCTATTACACGTCTAAAATACGGAAAACGGAAAACATACCACCACAATTGCAGGAAATGGCAGTAATCCGGGGATAAAAGAATTGATTGAAGTTGGTACTAATGGAGGACTCAAAAAAATCAATGTATTGAAATCGCAAATGAAATAGAAATCAATGTGAAAGAAATGTTGAGCGAATATATAATGGTGTAAATTACAAAGTAAAAAATAAAATTATGACACCTTTATAACAAATGGTACCTAGAAAGGGGTTTTTGTGTATGTTAAAGTTAAAAATATGAACAAAAAATAGGAGGAGTTAAAACATGAAAAAGCTACAAAGTAGAATACTAGCAATTGTACTTGTAATTGCCGTGGCAGGAGCTTACATGCCAATTTCAGAAGTACCAACTTATGCAGCTACTAAAAAAGTAAAGCTGAGTAAAAAGAAAGTAAGTCTAAAAGTTGGGAAAAAGAAAACTGTTAAATTAAAAAATGTAAGTAAAAAGGTTAAATGGAAAGTAGTAAAAGGAAAAAAAGTAGTTTCCATTAAGAAAAAAGGAAAATTAAAAAACAAAATTGTAATTAAAGCTAAAAAAGCCGGAAAGGCAGTAATAAAAGCTACATACAACAAGAAGAAATACAAAGTAAAGGTAACGGTAAAAAATAATAAAGGGGAACAGCAAACATCAGGAAATGCACAGACATCTACAACAGTTGCGCCTACAACCGCAAATGGTGCAGTTATTACAACTACAGTTGTAGAACCAAAAACAGAGGTCCCAACGGAAGCCCCTACAGTAGCCCCAACAGAGGCTTCGACAGAAGCTCCGACAGAGGCCCCAACAGTAGCCCCAACAGCAGCACCTACGGAAGCGCCGACAGTAGCGCCAACAGAGGCACCAACTGTAGCACCAACAGAGGCTCCAACGGTAGCACCAACAGAGGCCCCAACGGAAGCGCCAACAGTAGCCCCAACAACGGTAGCACCAACAGAGGCACCGACAGAAGCCCCAACAGAGGCACCGACAGAAGCACCAACAACGGTAGCACCAACAACAGCAGATCCTAATAAACCTGCAGCACCGATAGGATTAACATTTGCAGGAAACAAGGATTTACCATTCTATTTTGCATGGGCAATGGCAGATGGAGTTACATATAACTTCTATGTAAATGATACAAAAATTGAATCAGGAATTGTTACAGGATTCTATAATTGTGATTCAAAATATTTTACAACAGTAGGAGATTATAAAATTTCCGTAACAGCAGAAAAAAATGGATATGAGTCAGATAAAACAACAATTGATTTTAAAGTAACAAAAGATAATGTAGCTACAACAGTAGCACCGACAGAAGCACCGACAGATGCACCAACAGATGCGCCAACAGAGGCCCCAACAGAGGCCCCAACGGTAGCACCAACAGAGGCCCCAACGGAAGCCCCAACAGTAGCACCTACGGAAGCGCCAACAGAGGCCCCAACGGTAGCACCAACAGAGGCACCGACAGTAGCCCCAACAGAGGCTCCGACAGAAGCACCAACAACGGTAGCTCCAACAACAGCGGATCCTAATAAACCTGCAGCACCGATAGGATTAACATTTGCAGGAAACAAGAATTTGCCATTCTATTTTGCATGGGCAATGGAAGAGGGAGTTACATATAACTTCTATATAAATGATACAAAAATTGAATCAGGAATTGTTGCAGGATTCTATAATTGTGATTCAAAATATTTTACAACAGTAGGAGATTATAAAATTTCCGTAACAGCAGAAAAAAATGGATATGAGTCAGATAAAACAACAATTGATTTTAAAGTAACAAAAGATAATGTAGCTACAACAGAGGCTCCGACAGATGCACCAACAGTAGCACCAACAGAGGCTCCGACAGATGCACCAACAGATGCACCTACCGAAAAGAAAACCGAAAAAGATACAGAATATACTCCAAGTAATAACAAAGGAAAAGTACCGGGATTTACAAAGTGGATATATCCGCAGGGGGCAGCAGTTACAGATGGAAAAGCAGAAATTGACCTGCCGGCTATTTCAGGTGGAAATAATTATGACTACCAGTTAGTTTACAACGGAATTGAATTAAAAGATAATACAACATACAGAATTACAGTTAAGTTCACTTCAACAGTAGCAAGAAAGTATCAGGTTCTCCTTCAGAGCAATGGGGTAGATGGTGGGGATTGGTCATATGCTAATTCAGATGCAGCAGTTTCAGTTGAAGCAAATAAGGAATATGTATATCAGACAACTGTAAATATAACACAGGCAAAGAACAGATATTTACTGGGAATTATGATGGGTTACGTAGACAATACAGCAAGTCAGGCAGGGAAAGTTATTGTTACGGAAGCAAGCCTTGAAGAACTTGGTGCCGTTACACCCACAGAAGCACCAACAGAAGCTCCAACTAAGGCACCGGAAGATACATCTCATGTAGTAAAGAATCCGGGGGTTCAGGAGGAAGCAGCTGATTCTCAGGTAGCAAGTGACATTTCACTTACACCATATTTGGATGGTATTGATGATAAATTGTCATCAACCAAAGGAAATACAAGTAACAACGAAGGAATAGAAAAAATATTTGACAATAATGTTAATACAAAGTTCTTTACAAATGATGCTCCGGCAATCACTATTGCATGGAAAATGAAGAGAGCAGTTACACTTAAGAGTTACACATTTGTATTAGCAGGGGATGCATCCACATATAAGCATAGAGATCCTCACAGCTGGGCAGTATATGCATCAATGGATGGTGAAAACTGGACAACTGTTTCAGATATTGATAATGGTGGAATTACCCACACAAATAATGGTGAATACACATTTAATTGTACAACACAGATGTCAGCACAATATTTTATGATTATTATTAAAAATAGTGGTGATGATGGAAAGTTATATTATGGTTCACAGATGTCTGAAATTTATCTGAAAGGTGATGTCGACAGAATTACAGAAAGTAGAGGAATTGATATTACAGATCAGGTAAGTGGAATAGATACCGGGGCTACTACAATAAACGGATTTAATTCAAATGAAGGTGTGGAAAATATATTTGATGGTAAGAGAGCAACTAAATTATATTCTACATCTCAGATACCGGGGAATATAGTATGGAAAATGAAACAGAATACAACACTTTACAGTTACACAATTACAACTGCTAACGATAATTCAAAATATCCAAACAGAACAATTAAGGCATGGAAGTTATACGGCTTGGCTGACGGAAAAAACTGGGAATTAATTGATACGGTAAATGAAAGCGGAATGGCAGATCAGGATTATGCTGATTATACATATCTTGTTGATAAGATAGGAACATATACTCAGTATAAAATGGAAATTACAGAATTGTACGGAAATAGTTTCCAGATTTCAGACATTACATTAAGGGGTAGTTCAGTAACTGATAGTGAGTTCAAAGCTTTGTTTGTAGGTGACTGGGATCAGGTAACAGCAAAGGGATATAAGGAAGCATTGTATAATGCATTCTACGAGGTTTACCCAAGACAGTATAAACGTTGGGGAACAGGTTCGGAACCTAAAAAAATATTTGTAAGAGCTGACAAGGGATATGATGGAGTGGCATACACATCCGGTTCTTCAATAGTAATTGCAGTTGATTGGATGAATAATAATCCAAGAGGAATTGGATATTTTACACATGAGTTAACACATGCTGTACAGCAGTACGGAAATGTATCTTCATCATCAAAAGCATGGTGGGTAGAAAATATGGCAAATTACGGTGGATTCCGTTACTATCACTGGGCACATGAAGATACTGCGCAGGTATATTATGCCAACGATACATCCCTTCAGGACTGGGGCTATGAGGCATATGGAAATAATAAATGGTTCTTCTCATATATGGATTCAAAATATCCGACAACGAAGGATAGTAGTGGAAATGTAAAATATGGTCTTATTGATAGTCTTAACCATTTATTAAAGGACAATAAGGGTACAAGATATGATGATAATCCATATGATACATCAACACCATGGAATCAGTTAGTAAAACAGATTACAGGATATGATTGTATAGAATCTCTCAGATTACATTATGTAGAGGAACTTAAAAACGGTACATGGACATTTACAGGATTTGGAAATTATTCAGATAATTGGATTACTACAGATTTACCTGGAGTACCTAATATTGATTATCCGGCTTATGTAGGAAAAACTCATGGAAATAGAACCGGTACAAAACTGTCTTCAGCAGTAACAGGCGGAACAAATTTATTGTCAGGTGCAACAATTATCAGTGAATCAGGTTACACAAAGGATGGTGAGTCTTCATCTAAACTTATTGATGGCGATTTGTCAACAAAATGGTGTGCTACATCAGGAAGCGTGGAAAATCAGGCATATGCTTTATCAGGTGCTCAGCACTTTGTAAAGATAGACCTTGGAAGTACAAAGACATTTAATACCTATACTCTTTACAATACATCAACTAAGGAAGGTTTCGGTAATACTACTGAATGGGAAGTTCTTGTATCAAACGATGGAAAAGAATGGAAGTCAGTAGATTATCAGGTAAATCAGAATGATGCAATTTCATCATTTAACATAGGAAGCCAGACTGCAAGATACATTGTATTTAAGATATTTAATTCAGATAATGGTGGAGTTGGTACTGTAAGACTTTACGAACTTCAGTTATATAACAGATAGAAAAATATTTAACGACCCTTTATGCTATTAACAGTGGCATAAAGGGTTTTTTTAGGTTAAAATAAAACTGAAAGGATATTTAAGGAGTTGAGAATGGATAATAAAAAAATATTTTTAGCACCTGGAGCCCATATTGTGGGAAATGTCAGTCTGGGGGAAAATGTAGGAATATGGTACAATGCAGTAGTCCGTGCTGATATGGAAAGTATTACAATTGGAAACAACACTAATATACAGGATAATTGTACATTGCATACAGGAAATGGATTTCCAATTGTTGTTGGCGAGGGAGTAACCATAGGACATAATGCTATTGTACATGGATGCCATATTGGAGATAATACAGTAATCGGAATGGGTAGTATTTTATTAAATGGAGCCAAAGTAGGAAGAAACTGTATTATAGGAGCAGGAGCTCTTGTTACGGGGAAAATGGAAATTCCTGATAATTCAATGGCCTTTGGAAATCCGGCAAAAATAATTAGAAAACTTACATCAAAAGAGATAATGGCTAATAAAGAAAATGCTATGGAGTACGTGAAACTTATGAAGGAATATAATTAAAAAGACGGAAATACGATTTTCTAATGATAGGAAAAGAGACATGAGTAATTCGATATTTAAAAATAAAAAACTTGTACCGGTTTTGGCATTTTTGTGTGCGGCAGGATGGTCATTGGCGTATCCTCTTATAAAACTTGGATATTCAAATCTAAATGTGGCATCAGACGACCTTGGAAGCAAAATCAGATTTGCAGGAATCAGATTTTTGATGGCAGGAATAATTGTAATTATATTTGCCTTGCTTCAAAAGAAAAAATTGCAGATAAAAGAAGGAAAAAGCTGGTTATGGCTGTTGCTGTTTGCAATTGTCAACATATCACTGCATTATTGTTTTTCTTATGTTGGCTTGGGATATTTGCCAAGTTCAAGATCAACAATATTGGATTCAATGAATGGATTTTTTGCAATTATATTATCCTGCCTGATTTTTGCAGACGATAAATTTACAAAGATTAAAGCTTTGGGCTGTGTTCTCGGATTTAGCGGAATATTGCTAATTAACATTCAGGTAGGCCAGGCTATGTTTTCCGGAATCTCATTTAGAGGAGACGGAATGATTCTCCTGAATGCCCTATGTGGAGCTTTTGGAGGAATATTAACAAGAGTCGTTTCAAAGAAAATGGACATGACTTTAGCTACCGGATTAAGCATGACTATTGGTGGAATGATTTTGTGTATTATAACACTTTTGGTACATCCTAATGTAGCATGGAACATAACTGCAAAATCCATATTAATAATAATTTCTCTTGTATTAATATCTGCGGTATGCTTTGGTATATACAATCAGCTGATTGCCTGTAACCCGATAAGTAAAATAGCAATTTTTAATGCATTTATTCCTATATTGGGAGTTATATTCTCGGCAATAATATTAGGAGAGCCAATGAAGCTTAAGTACTTTGTAGCAGGAATGCTTGTGGCACTTGGAGTGTATGTAATTAATAAATTTGATGGTAAGTAGAAGGAGGAAAGAATCATGAAGAAAATGTTAACTTTTGTAATTGCAGTAATTTCGTTATGTGGTTTATTTACCATACTAAAGAGTGACAATGCCTATGCGGCAACCAACAGACTGTTGGAGAAGGACAAGGTATACTACTATGATTTGGATGGAGATGGCACTAAGGAAAAGATATATTACCAGACCCATGTAAGCGCTAAAGACAATGAGTTTTTTGACAGTGTAAGTCTGTTTATAAATGACAAAAATGTATATACAAAAAAATTAACAGACGTATGGGCAAGCTATAAGGTAATTGACTTTGACACTTCTGACAAGACAATAGAGTTAAATCTTCAGATAGGCAGTTATTCGTATACATTGGATTACAGTTCATTCCAAAGATGGAACGGAAAAGAAATTACAGAATTTGAAACAGGCAGTAACAAGGCACTGATGTATGTAAGAGGATATAGATTCAAGAATGTGAAAGGTAATGGAAGGTTCCATATTATTGTGGATACACCTTACGCATTGCCAATGGGATGTTTTTACGCAGATATTCCATTACAGTTAAAAGGTGATAAAATTGTACCGGCTACGGGAACTTACAAACTTGTGGAAAGTTCAAAAAAATATGTGTATACTGTAAAGAAAAATATAAAAGTGTACAAAAAAGCATCTAAAAAATCAAAGAACAAATTTACTTTGAAAAAGGGAGACAAACTTAGAATTATAAAAATCAAGCCGGCAAAGAATGTAGCAAAACGCCCTCAGGGAAAATATGGTCTTGATAAGAGGGATAACTGTTTTGCATATGTAAAAACTAAAACCGGAAAGACAGGCTGGATTTTTTTAAGTAAGAAAATGTCAGGCTGGGGAAAGAAAACTTTGTTTAAACAGGTTCCGGTATGGGGCTGATACAATAGTGATAACTCCCTATCTCTTTTTTATAACTCACTTATTTTAAGTCAGCAGGAAAAACAATATCCTGCTGATTTCTTATTTTAAGTCAGCAGGAAAAACAATATCCTGCTGATTTCTTATTTTATCCATAACCTTCAATGCCATAAGAGAATATCTGATATTTCTATCATTATATGTTCCTTCATTAATTAGAGAGAGCCATTCCTGTATTTCATAAATCATATCATCTTCGTCAAGTGCGAAATCAATTTTTTCTTTTGTACTATCATTATATATAATTTCCACTTCTCTTGGTTCAGGAATGTTATTTATAATTATGGCACCTTTTTCTCCTTGAATCTGACTTGGAAGCATAGAATTAGTTATTTTAGAATAAGTCACTTCTGCCAGCATGTCGCTGTATTTGGCAATCATAGTTCCCTGACCGTCAATGCTTTTAGGGAGAATTTGTGCAAGAGAAAATATTTCCTCAGGAAGTCCGAATAATTTAACCAGCGGATGAATGCAGTACACTCCAATGTCCGTAAGAGACCCGTTTGAAAAATTTTTGTTAAAGGCGTTTTCGATAATTCCTGACTTAAATTTATCATAGCGGGAGGAATACTGGCAGTATTGAAATGAAACTCTTCGCACCGGGGCAATCTTTGGGATGGAATCCTGTATAGCTTTAAACCCCGGTCCAAAAACATTTCGCATGGCTTCCATAATAACCACGTTATGTTTCTTTGACAATGAGACTAAATCCTCCAGTTCTTTAAGATTGCTGGTAATTGTTTTTTCAATTAAAACATGTTTCCCATGCTCAATCATAAGTTTTGCCTGAGAGTAGTGGAGACTATTGGGGCTTGCAATGTACACTGCATCAATTTCATTACTGTTGGCCAATTCATTTAAATTCGTAAAAATCAACTTTCCATTATGCTTTTTCGAAAACGTTTCACCTTTTTGGAAATCCCTTGAATATGTTCCAACATAAGAAAAATCTTTACATTTAAGTCCCGCTTTAAGAAACCAGTCCACAACAAAATTAGTTCCTATCGTAGCAATTCTTACCATAATATATCCTCCGTAAATTACATCTTATTATATAAAAATTATAGAAGATATGAAAACAAAATTCAACTTTAACTAAAGGCTAAAAAAGTTTTTTTTTTTCATAATAAGATATAATATATACAGGTAAATATCATGAAAGCGAGAGGCAGAATTATGGAAATGAATATTGAAGTAAGAAAATATAATGACAGGGATATTCCTGCAATGATATCCATTTGGAATGAAGTAGTTGAGGAGGCAGTGGCATTTCCTCAGGAGGAATATCTGACAGATGAGAATGGAAAAGACTTTTTTGGTTCCCAGACATACTGTGGTGTGGCTGAGGATAAAAATACAGGAATGATTCTTGGGTTGTACATACTACATCCAAATAATGTGGGACGTTGCGGACATATAAGTAATGCAAGTTTTGCTGTATCATCAGGAATTAGAGGACAGCATATTGGAGAAAAATTGGTTCGCGACTGCATTCATAAAGCACACGAGGCAGAGTTTAGAATATTACAGTTTAATGCCGTTGTGGCAACCAATGTTCACGCAAAACATTTATATGAAAGACTAGGATTTAAGTGTCTTGGAACAATTCCAAAAGGATTTAGATTAAAGGACGGCAGTTACGAAGACATATGTGTATACTACAAAGAAGTGTAGGGGAGTGAGGTAAAAGTGAATATTATAGAAATTACAGATTTTGATGCCAAAGAACTGGATGTATATGCCCGTCTTAAAGAGGCAGAATTATTAAATGGATTTGGAAAGAACGGTGGTATTTTTATAGCAGAAAGTCCAAAAGTTATAGAAAGAGCCCTGGATTTTGGATGTGTTCCAATTTCAGTATTGATAGAACATAAGCACATAAATGGTGAAGGAAAACCAATTCTTGAGAGATGTGGTGAAATTCCAATATATACAGCAGAGTTTGATGTATTAACTAAGCTTACCGGATTTAAACTGACAAGAGGTATGCTTTGTGCCATGCACAGACCTGAAATGAAAAGCGTAAATGAAATCTGCAGTGGGGCAAAGAGAATAGCCATACTTGAAAATGTAATGAATCCAACAAATGTCGGTGCGATTTTTCGTTCCGCAGCAGCTCTTGGAATTGATGGGGTTATTCTTACAAAGGGCTGCAGCAACCCTCTATACCGAAGGGCAATCAGAGTCAGTATGGGAACGGTATTCCAGGTGCCGTGGACATTTTTTGATTCTCACGACGATTGGCCTGAGGACGGCATGAAAATCATGAAGAACCTTGGTTTTAAAACCGCAGCAATGGCACTTACTGACAATTCCGTAAGCATAGATAATGAGCAGTTAATGTCAGAAGAAAAACTGGCAATAATTCTTGGAACAGAAGGAGAAGGACTGCTTCATGAGACAATTGAAAATTGTGATTACACAGTAAAAATACCAATGTCCCACGGAGTTGATTCTCTGAACGTGGCCGCTGCAAGTGCAGTGGCATTCTGGCAGTTAGGATGTAAATAAAATCCTGCGAACTGTTTAAATTCATTGTCATATAATACTGAATCCAATACAGGTAACAGATTCGACAGACAAATCAGATTAAATATCAGCCCAAATACAAGGATGTTTAATTCGTTTGGTCAAAATACATGTGCCTGTTGCATACAAAGAGGTGCATGGATAAGTGCTATTTTTTCAGCGGCAATGACCCGGAGTATACCTCCACAGATTACGGCTTTTTCTATACAGGTATTGTAGAAGAATTGTATATAATTGAAAGGTCTGGTAAATAACAGATTATAACCAGCTTAGATAAAATAGTTCCATAACAAAATTATTGTACGCAATAATTCAAGATAATAACAGCCCTTCCATATTTTGTGGGTGGCAACTCCATGGGCTGTGTGCTAGTATTTGATTGTAACATTTTTGTAACATTTGTAACGCGTTACTAAGAAATGGAGGTACTAATTAAACAATCAATTATAGCAGTAATAATAACAGCAATTGTAGGTGTATGTGGAGGCAGTTTAGGATTGAAGCCGCCTACAGGAGGGAATTTAACTACAACACCGGCAGGGGAGCAGGAGAAAACATTGCCTGGGGACAGAGAAGTCCGGAAGAAGTTATGAATGGTTGGATGAACAGTTCAGGACACAGAGTAAATATTCTAAATCCTAATTTTAAGAATATAGGTGTTGTCTATTATGTAGGAAGTAATGGAAGAACATATTGGACACAGTTGTTTACGTACTAAAATAAAAATGTGTTGCATTTATGGAATCATAAATAGGACACTTTTTTTGTGGCGCGAGCAGGTGGATAATTGAGATAAAATAAAATTTGTGGTGTATTCATCTCTGGTACAAGATAACGACCGACGAAAGTACGGGTATATATATACTAAAATGAAGCTTGTAGTGTATTAATTCTAAGTACAAGTTGACAATAGACAAAAGTACGGGCAGGGACAAACAAAAACAAAGCTTGTGGTGTACTCATCTCCGGTATAAGCTCTCAATCCACAAACAGTACGGGCAGAAACAAGCTAAAATGGAATCTGTGGTGTACTAAACTTCAGGATAAGATAATAACCGAGAAAATTACGGGCAGAAAAAAGCTAAAATGAAATTTGTGGTGTATCCATCCCCAGTACAAGATAACGACCGACGAAATTACGGGCAGAAAAAAGCTAAAATAAAATTTGTGGTGTATTCATCTCAAGCACAAACTCTCAACCAACAAAATTACAGGCAAAAGCAAGTTCAAAATAAATCAATAGTGTACTCGCCCTAAAAACTTCCTACTTCACATCATAACTATAATAAGTACAACTTTTTACAATTTTAAACCCAAGCTTCTCATAGAGGTTACAGGCGATAACATTTTCTTTTGACACATGAAGAATAGCCCGGGAGTATGTTTTGGATAATTCATCCAAAACAGCTTTTAGCATCTCGGTACCATATCCGTAACCACGATATTCAGCAAAAATTTGAATATCATAGAGGCACATAACATCTTTGGCAATAACCTCAGTTTTGCAAACCCCTACATTCATATCTGTGGCATAGGCAAAAAATGTCTGATTACTGTATTTAGTAGTAATTTTAGAGGTTGAAATATCGGAATAATCATCAAGATTTAATTCCATTAAATGTTCAGTTGAATCATATTCAAAGCCGAAATGTTTTGCGATTGCTATACCCGATTTGTTTTTAGAAGAAACAGGGAGAGAAATAGTATAACCTTTGTAATCTGACGAAAACAGGTTAAATAATTCTCTGGCAATTCCACGGTTTCTGTATTGAGGGCGGATTAACAAATTGATTTCAACAGTGTCATCCCCTTCCATATATAATGCAAGATGTCCTACAGGAGTTCCTGTGGAAACATCAAGGGCATAGTACAGGCAGGGTTTATCCATGTACAATGAAAAATCATCTTCGAGGAAATTCGGATGATCATTAATGCCGTCAAAATCACAGCATAATTGCCAGGTTTCGTGGTAACATATATCAAATAATTTCTTATCTATTTCGTAAAATTTCTTTATAACAATGTCTTTCATATATTAAAGCCTCCTTTTATAAAGTATAGCAAAGAAAATAGAAAAAATACAGCAGGTGTGGTATATTAAAAAGGCATTGACAAAGACTATAGGAATGAAAGGAATATAAAAATGTTAAAGATAGGATCACATGTTGGAATGAGTGGAAAGGATATGCTTTTAGGTTCGGCTAAGGAAGCATATTCATACGGAGCAAACGTATTTATGGCATATACGGGGGCACCGCAAAATACAAGAAGAAAAGAAGTTAGTGAATTAAAAATAAAAGAGGCATGGGAATATATGAAAGAGCATAATATTGAAGAGATTATTATTCATGCCCCATATATTATAAATTTAGGTAATACCATTAAGCCTGAAACATATGAAATTGCGGAAAAGTTTTTGGCGACAGAATTAGAGAGAACAGAGGCAATGGGCAGTAAGGTCATGGTTTTACATCCCGGTTCCCATGTTGGCGCAGGAGTAGATGCAGGAATCAATCAGATTGTATGTGGATTAAATAATGTCCTGACAAAAGACACCAATGTTTATGTTGCACTTGAAACAATGGCAGGAAAAGGCAGTGAAATAGGAAGAAACTTTGAAGAACTTGCCAGAATATATGACGGAGTAGTTCACAATGACAAGTTGCGTGTATGTTTTGATACATGTCACGTAAATGACAGTGGATATGATTTGGTAAATGATTTAAGCGGAACATTGGAACAGTTTGACAAAGTTATCGGTAAGGATCAGATTGCCGTGTTCCATATTAACGACAGCAAAAATACATGCGGAGCATCAAAAGACAGACATGAAAATATCGGTTTTGGAAACATTGGTTTTGACACTTTAAAAGAGATTGTTTATCTGAAAGAGTTTGAGAATGTTCCAAAAATTCTTGAAACTCCTTATATTAAGGATGAAGAAAATAAAAAGAAGGCATATGCGCCTTACAAATACGAAATCGAAATGTTAAGGGAAGGAAAATTTAACCCGGAAATGCAAAGACAAATTTTGGCAGATAACAAATAAACTACCGACAGATACTGTCGCAAAAAAACAGAAAAGCAACAAGTAGAAAGACAAAAGATAGAAAGAAAAAATAGTATAATTATAAAAAGAACAAGTATGAACAGAATAAATAAAAAGACATAACATAGGAAAGCGAATAAAAATGGATAATCTTATATATAGTTTAAATGCAACATTACCTGTATTTTTCGTAATTGTTGCAGGATACATATTTAAAAAATGGGGCTGGATAACTGAAGGATTTATTAAATCCGCAAATAAAATCACCTTCACGGTTACATTGCCATTGCTCCTTATTCAGGACATGATGAATAACGATTTTGGAGAAAATTTTGAGGTAAAATATGTTCTTTATTGCGCAATCGTAACTATAGTGTGCTGTCTTGGAACAACCATAGGGGCGAAACTTTTGCTGAAGGACAAGAGTATCGTGGCAGAATTTGTTCAGGCATCATACCGAAGCAGTGCAGCAATATTGGGAGCAGCATTTGTATTAAATATTTACGGAACTACAGGCATGGTTCCCCTTATGATAATCGGGGCAGTGCCAATCTACAACATTTATTCCGTAATAATACTTACGGTGGAGTGTCCTCAAAAAGGCGCATCTCAGGAAAACACCCTTGCGAAAACTTTAAAGGGAATAGTAACAAATCCTATTATTTTGGGAATAGTAATTGGTGTGATTTTGTCCGCATTGAAAGTAAAATTTCCTGTTATGATTGATAACACAATTGGAAGTCTGGCAAAAATAACTACCCCGTTGGCACTGTTGGCTATAGGTGGAAGCTTTGAAATAGGAAAAGCGATTGAAAAAGTAAAACCGGCAGTCATTGCCACAGCATTAAAGCTTGTGGGATGGTCAGTTATATTCCTTCCCATTGCAATAGCACTTGGATTTAGAGACCAGAAGTTAATGGCAATAGTAATAATGCTTGGCTCACCGACTACACCAAGCTCATACATAATGGCGAAAAATATGAAATCAGAAGGAACGCTTACAAGCAGTGTAATTGTTTTAACAACATTATTTTCAGCTTTTACAATTACAGCAATTATATACATCCTTAGATGTTTAGGTTATTTATAGGAGTAAACAAAATGAACGAAGTTCATTTTCTTTAAATGTTTCCGACGAATAGCCCTCGGCCGAAGGGAGGGGGCAATACATATTATAAAGGGAGGACAAAAAAATGAAGAGGGAAGAACAGGACATTAGTTATACATGGCGACTTGAAGATATGTTTGAGAGTGATGAACAATGGGAGAAGGATTACGAAAAAGTGTCTGAGGCTTTGAAAAAGTATCCGGAATATGAAAATAAGATAACTGAAAATAAAGAAGAGTTAATAACCTATCTATTGTTTAATGATAAGGTTAATAACCTGGCAGAAAAATTATATGTTTATTCAAATCAGAAATATCATCAGGATATGTCAAATGCCAAATATCAGGCATATGCCGGAAAGGCACAGAACCTTGTAATAAGTCTTTCAGGGGCAGCTTCATTTTTTGAACCTGAAATATTGAATATGGATGAGAATGTTCTTAAAAGCTGGTTAGAGGATGAGAGACTTACAGATTACAGAAGATATATAAGCGAGATATTAAGAAGTAAGGAACATACTTTAGATAAGAAAACAGAAGAAATTCTGGCAAAAAGCAGAAAAATGTCTTCAGCACCGGAAAATATTTATTCAATGTATAATGGTGCTGACATTGATTTTCCTGAAATTGAAAACAACGGAGAAAAAATAAAAATTACTCATGGAAACTTTATTCCAATAATGTCAGGAACAGACAGGGAATTAAGAAAGAAAGCATTTAAGGGAGTATACAATACTTATGGCAGTATGAAAAATACAATTGCTGCTACATTCAATGCAAATGTAGAACAGGCATGCTTTTTCGCAGATGTGAGAAACTATTCATCTACAAGAGCAATGTATCTGGATTCTGCAAATGTACCGGAAAGTGTATACGATAATCTTATAGAAACAGTTCACGCGCATATGGATTTGATGTATCGATATGTTGATTTGAGAAAGAAAGCCCTTAAAGTAGATGAACTTCATATGTATGACATTTACGCACCAATAGTTGATGTTCCGGATAAAAAATATTCTTTTGATGAAGCAAAGAAAATGGTTAAAGAAGGTCTTGCACCGATGGGAAAAGAATATCTGGAAAAACTTCAGGAAGGCTTTGACAACCGATGGATAGATATTTACGAGAATGAAGGCAAGAGAAGCGGAGCTTATTCATGGGGAGCCTACGGTACTCATCCATATGTTTTGTTGAATTACCACGGAACATTAGACCACGTATTTACTTTGGCTCATGAAATGGGCCATGCCTTGCATTCATATTATTCTGACAAAAATCAGCCTTATATTAATGCAGGATACAAAATATTTGTGGCAGAAGTGGCATCAACCTGTAATGAGTCTCTGCTGATCCATTATTTATTAGGAAAGACTGAAGACAAGAAGACAAGAGCATATTTAATCAATCACTTCTTAGAGCAGTTTAAGGGAACACTTTATAGACAGACAATGTTTGCAGAGTTTGAGAAAATAACTCATGCCATGGCAGAAAAAGGTGAAACATTAACAAGTGATGTACTTTGTAAAGTATATTATGGTTTGAACAAACTTTACTTTGGTGAAAATATAGTGCTGGATGAGGAAATTGCACTTGAATGGGCTAGAATACCTCATTTCTATAATCCTTTTTATGTTTACCAGTATGCTACAGGAATGTCAGCGGCAATAGCATTGTCCCGTAAAATAATGAAGGAAAAAGAAAAGGGAGTTGAAGACTATATGAAATTCCTGACAGGTGGAAATTCAAAAGATCCAATTGACCTTTTAAAACTGGCAGGAGTGGATATGAACAGTAAAGAGCCAATAGAACAGGCACTGAAATTATTTGAGGAACTTCTTGATGAAATGGAAAAATTAATTTAAAAAATACTAAAGGAAAAAACATGGAAATTTTTAGAGATACAAAAGGCTTTATATTTGATTTGGATGGAACATTGATTGATAGCACAAACGTATGGGCGGATATAGATGAAAAGTTTTTGGGAGACAGAGGCTTTGAAGTTCCGGAAGATTATATGCAGATTATTTCACCAATGGGAGCTTACCGCACCGCAGTCTACACAATAGAAAGATTTAACCTGAAAAATGAAACGCCGGAAGACCTTGTAAATGAATGGCTTGAAATGGCAAAGGTTGAATATCATAACCACATTAAGTGCAAGCCTTTTGTAAAGGATTTTCTTCAGAAGGCACATAACAGGGGAATAAAGATGGCAGTGGCTACTTCTTCAGACAGGGAATTGTTCATTCCTACATTAGAGAGAGAGAACATTATTGATTATTTTGACGATATTGTAACTGTAGGGGAAGTAGAAAGGGGAAAGGAATTTCCTGACGTGTATCTGGAGGCTGCCAAACGCATAAATGCAGATGTAGAGGAAAGCGTAGTTTTTGAGGATATATTGACAGCCATAAAGGGGGCTAAAACAGGAGGCTTCAAGGTTGTGGCAGTTAGCGACCCAAAATCTGAAAACATACAGGAACAAATAAAAAAGACCGCAGATCTGTATATTAATTCATACAGGGAAATTCTGCAGGTCTTATAAGAGTATGTTTTAATACTATTTTGATTTCTTTTTTTGAAATGGGATCTGAGCCAGTACGATTGCCACGAAAATGAGGGCACATCCAAATAACTCGCGGGGTCCCATTTTTTCATTTAAAATAATCCATCCGGCCACAACTGAAAATACTGATTCAAGGCTCATAAGAAGTGAGGCAACAGTAGGGTTTAATCCGTTTTGTCCGATAATCTGAAGGGTGTATGCAACACCGCATGACATAATACCGGCATATAAAAGACTAATCCAGGCAGCACTTGTAGTCATGGTAGGAGCCCACCGGATAATACCGGCTATGGAATGTTTCATATCTACTATAAACATAGGCACAGCGGTAATAATTCCACAGGTTAAAAATTGTATAAATGACAATCTCACCCCATCAACTAGAGGGGAAAAATGGTCTACCACAAGAATATGACCTGCAAAAATAAATGCACAAATCATTACTAATCCATCTGAAAGTCCAATGCTAAAGGAACCTTTAATACACAGGAAATACAAACCTGCTACCGCAAACAAAACACCAATCCAGATATTTAACCCACATTTCTTTTTGAAAAATAATCCTAATATAGGAACGAGAAGTATGTAACAGGTAGTAAGAAAACCTGCCTTACCGGCTGAAGTTCCAAGGTAAATACCTAACTGCTGAAGGTTGGTTGCAAGGCATAAAAAAATACCGCATAAAATGCCACCCTTAATAAGCGTCTTCTTTTCTTCCTTTGTCTCAGGTTTCATTGTACCTAATCCGATTTTATCCGACACAAACATTATTAAAAGAATGAAAGCAGCACCGATAAATGAACGGATGCAGTTAAAGGCATATGGACCCATTGCATCGCCACCGGTACTCTGGGATACGAAAGACACACCCCAGATAAATGCTGTTATAATTAATATTAGTGAGTTGCGGATTTGCTTTTGCTTCATTTGTATTACCTCGTGTTTATTATAAAGCTATCGCCAAGGCGACAAGGTTTAGTTTAGCATTTAATGGAAATATTGGCAATATGGGTGGTTACCATTCCACAAACATTTCCATTACTGATTTCTTAGTTACATTTTGGGCATCGCCAATAATTGATAAAGAAAGGTTTTCCGGTTGAAATATAAAGTCGGCTATTTCGCGCATTCTTTCTAGGGAAAGAGTCCCATTGCTTTTAATGCGTTCTTCAATGGTTGTAAATTCTTTCTTTTCTATAAATTCTTCTCCAAGGTAATCGTTTATTTTTTCATCTTCATCTTCCCAAAACCACAGGTTATCAGTAAAATACGCTATATTTGTATCAATATCTTTTTGAGTGATGATTGTTCCCATATTTTTTAGCATATCTATTATTGTTTTCAAACACGATGCAAGTTTTTCACAATCAACACTAAATTCAATTGAAAGTAGGGTAGAGGATTCTATGTATGAATAAACATCATAAACCAATCCCATATTATCACGCAATTCCTGCGTTAGTATGGAACCGTCTCCGCCACCAATAATACTACTTAAAAATAGTCTTTCGTTTTCCTTCACTTTATCAGAATCGATGTCTATATTGATTCTAACATCAACGGATGACCATGCTTTATTTCTCTTTATTACGATATCCGGATTTCTATGAAACTGTACTTTATTTTCAACAATGTTTTTCTGTAGTGGACTATAGTTGTTAAGTTCAATATTTCCAATTTCGTTAAGACAATCATTTAACTCCGTCTCGTTATAATTACCGGTAACAATTAGTGCTAAATTTTGAGAAATAAAAATCTTCTTTTTATAGTCAACAAGCTCCTGCAATGTCAGTTGCCCAATATCATCATATTCGCCAAGAATAGGTTTTGATAAGAACCCATCACCCCAGATTAATTTATAATTAATTGATTCAAAGTATGTTTCGTCATCTTTTTCATTAATTTCACTTAAAACAACCTGTTTTTCATCTTCAAATTGTTTTTCCGTCCAGTTATATGTCTTAAGTATTTCTTCAAACAACCTCAAAATTGGTTTGGTATATTGAGGTCTGACTTTTACATAAAACTTAATCATTTTTTTATAGGTTGCCCCATCCAAATAAGTTCCCATCCGATTAAGAGAGTCATAAATTTGTTTTTGGTTCATATTTCCCAATTGTCTATAATGTATATGCTCTAAAAAATGAGCAATCCCGGGCTTAAAGTCCTCAATATCATCAATTCTAATATATAATGCTATTTCCACTGATTTTTTATTATTGATTGGATATTGGACTGAGGTGATTCCGTTTTTTAGTTTGAAAGTTTTCATATACTTTCCTCCAATGAAGCGCAACTTTTAATTCATAATGGTATATTAATTGTATTTTATCATATATATTTCGGCATAACAAACAAGGTTGGTTAAATTAGCAATTTAGCATTTACTTTGTTTTGATTGAAAGTATTTATTATATAGAATATAATAAAAAAGAACGCAAAGAATCGGAGAAAATGCTTATATTTTTGGAATTGATTTAAATATTAATGATTAGCGGAGGGAAAATTGCTTATATGCGTTAACGGATTACATTGATTGCGAAGCACTGGCAGATACCTGTGAAGATAATCTTGCGGAAGTTGAAAAAGTAATGGGAATTTCAGAGCAGAGTGAAGTAATGCAAACAGTAGACAATAATCAGGAACAGAAAATGCATATAGTAGAAAGTATCAATGATATGGTTGGATAAATTAAAATAAGTAGGAAAGAGCATGTGAAAATGGGATTTTTTAGCACTAAAATTGAATTAAATGAAATTATTAATGAGCAGGAAAATAAGATAACTCAGCTTGAGAAAGAAAAGAAAACTCAGCTTGAGAAAGAAAAGAAAACTCAGTTAGAAGTAATTAAAAATTTAAAGGAAGAAATCACAAAGTATAAAAAAGAAAATAGTGAATACGAAAGTAGATATGTTAATACTGATTTAGAATGTGAATTTTGCTACACAACATTACAGAAGGAATTTGCGTATTGTCCTAAATGTGGAAAAAAGATTATAAGACCAAAATTTAATGATACTGTTAATGTAAATAAAAATATTTTCAGTACAGAAGAGGATGGAAAATACCTGCTGATAAATCAATACAATGGTTTTAATGATAAGAAGATAGTTATTCCATCACATATAAATGGAAAGCCTGTAATTGGCATATGGAATTCTGTGTTTGAAAAGTGTGTTAATTTAGAAGAAGTAATCTTTGAGGAGGGTTGTAAATATATAGGAAAGAGTGTATTTAAAGGTTGTAGCAGATTAAAGAAAGTGCGGTTGCCTAAGAGTTTATTGGAAATAGGCGATTTTGCATTTAGTGGCTGTGCACTAGAAGAAATTGCAATACCACCCCATGTAAGGGTGATTGGATTATTTGCATTTTCATCATGTGAAAGTTTAACGAATGTACTATTACCCGAAAACTTAAAGTGTATAAGTCAAAATATGCTTTCAAATACGGCAATAGAGGAAATTACAATTCCGCAAAGTGTTGTACACATTAACTATGGAGCTTTTTCCGATACCAAATTAAAAGAAATAGAACTACCATATAATTTGTATTCGATAGGTGAAAATGCATTTGATATTCCATATTTATCTAAGATAACAATTCATTCGAATGTAGAAATATTAAGTGAGAATATATTTGGAGATTGTAATAAGAATATATATGGAAATTATGGTAATAACATATTAGAAAATTATAATAAGAGGACAGGACCGACTGTATATTGTGCTGCGGGTTCTAAAGGACTTTTATATGCCCGCAAGTATGGGTTAGACTGTAAAGAAATTCCGGCACAACCGCCGGTAAATGTGGAAATAGGTTCAAGTGGCATTATTTTGGTGTTAAAAACGGTGGAAAAAAATGAAAATCTTGCAATATGGTACAAGTATTTAGGTTTAACGAAGGCAGAAACATGGTCATGGAACGTGCGATATAAGAGAGAATTATATATAGAAAAATATATGGATACGGAAGAGGCTTTAAACCTGAAAGAGTGTATACAAAAATTTGGAAACAGCCAGAGGGATTGGTTAGCTCCATATGGGACGTCTTCGTTAAAGGAACTTAGTGTATGCAAGCATTGGGGGGAAAGTGTTGTATAATCAGGTTAAATGAATACCGCAAAAAATAGGTGAGGCAAAAATGTCTCATCTATTTTTTTATACTTTATGTGAGAAAAAGATACATGTTAAAACTAATTCATTTTAAAACGGATGATTAAGGAATGGAGGCCGATTATGCAGTACTTTAGAATTGAAGGTGTTATGGTCGATGAAAAATGGACTGAAAAAAATGAAAATCGTAACTTTAGTGAAGAAACAAGAAGAAAAATTTTTAACAAGAGTAGAGAGTTTAATGAAAACTTTAAGGAAAATGGCTTCTTTTTTATGGTTAGTGCCACAGAAAATATAATTAAAATAGGAGCTATTATTGTAAATGAAAAGAATATTGATAAATTTGTGGATAATTATATTAATGAAATTGAATTTCAAATAAAGGATATTACAATTGAAGAAATTATTTTTAAAAAGTTAGAGAATCTATTGGATACAGCTTTGAGAATGCGTTATATAGAAAATTATTATGAGATACTTGAGAATTTTTGTCTGATAAAGTTAAGCAGGAGTGATAGAGAACAAAATTATGAAGAAAAAATAATAGATAAATTTAGTAAAAACGAAATATATGATAGCGCTCAAAAATATATTTCTACGGAAACATTTATTCCTGAATTAGATAGAATATATAAACAAAAATCTGAAGTCAAAATTATGGGACATCCCGTACATTACATGATTGAAACGGATGATGAAAAAATAAATAGAGAACTGAGCCAAAAATTATTATCTGCGTTATATTACAATAACAGACTTTTTAATAAAAGGTATTTCTATTTAAAGGTATGTCAATATTATGAATTATCAAATGGTTTTATCAATGCGGTATATAATAGCAACATAGGAGGCGCAGTTATTTGGAAAATTGAATCTTATGGTCATGCGAATGAAAGTGACCTTGCTGATGAAATAAATGATTTGATTGAAAAAATATGTAGAAAAATGAAAAAATATAGGAATGATGTTTTGACTATATTTTGTTTACCACGTGAATGCAAAACTATAAAAAAATACATATTTGAGAACATTGGAAACACCACAATGATTGAAATAAGAGAAGATTTTGTATCCGGGCAGAAAGCAAAAGAATTTTTAAGCAATATAGCAAATAACATTGGCATAAAAGTTGACAATCATCTATATGAAAAATTGGATGAAAACGATAAGTATTTAGCACCTGACCTGCGGGAAATATTTGATGAATGGTATGACAACAAATTAAAGACAAGTATTTTTCCACAATATGAGAACGTAATAAGTGCAAAAAAATATGTTTCCAAAGAAAAAGTTAGTGGTGATGCATACAAAGAATTAATGGAAATGATAGGTTTGAATGAAGCGAAAGAAGTAATCAATAAAGCACTGGATTATTTTAAAGCACAGAAACTTTTTGCCGATAAAGGAATGCCAATAGATCAACCGGCAATGCATATGATGTTTTCAGGAAATCCAGGTACTGCAAAGACTAGTGTAGCCAGATTATTTGCAAGAATAATGAAAGATAACAACATTCTCTCAAAAGGCCATTTAGTGGAAGTTGGAAGAGCAAATTTGGTAGGAAAATATGTTGGTTGGACAGCACCTATTATTAAAGAAAAATTTAAACAAGCCAAGGGAGGTGTTTTATTTATTGATGAGGCATATTCTTTAGTTGATGACAGAAAGGGTTCTTATGGTGATGAAGCAATTAATACTATTGTTCAGGAGATGGAGAACTATAGGAATGAGGTGATTGTTATATTTGCAGGCTATTCAGATGAAATGGAAAGATTTTTGCAAAGAAATCCTGGACTCAGTTCCAGAATTGCTTATCATATTCCTTTTAGAGATTATACGACCGGGGAATTATGCAAAATTGCAAAACTGATGGCAAATAAAAAAGGAATAACAATTTCAAACAAGGCAATGAAAAAATTGAATGACGTATTTAAAATTGCAGCTTTAAATAAAGATTTTGGCAATGGAAGGTATGTTAGAAATGTGATTGAAAAAGCACGAATGTGTCAGGCAAAAAGACTTCTTCAAAAGGATTATGATTCTATTTCCAAAAATGATCTATCAACAATAATTGCTGCTGATATTGAAATGCCGATAAAGGAAAATAAAAATAATAAGACAATTGGGTTTGTAGTATAACTTGAAATCAGACAGATTATACCGAATGTATTAAGGAAAATAGATGAAAGGTTAAAATATGAACGTCAAAATTTATTCAAAAAAAGCAATAGAAGAATTATTAAAAAGAGTAGACAAATTAGAAAACACAGCAGTTATAAGTTTTTATGATCCACCAAATGCCAAAGGTGAAAGAGCAAATCCTGTTGATTATAAAAATAAGGCAGAAATGATATTTCAAGTTGCCGTAAATGACATTGATATGGAAGTTCTGCCAGAGTATGGATTCACATTCGATACTTTTTTTATAGAAGCGGAGGAATTGGCAGAATTTATAAAGAAGGCTAATAGAAAAAATATGGATATTATTTGCCAGTGCGAGTACGGGCAAAGCAGAAGTGCGGCGTGTGCAGCGGCAATATTAGAATATTATGAGAAGAAAGGAATAAGTATATTTGCTGACTACAGATATTATCCAAATCAGGTGATTTTTAATAAGATATACAATGCTTTAAAAAAGTAAATGTAGTATTCAAAAAGATGGCATAAAAAAGTGCCATCTTTTTGGATATAATGATTACATACTAATATAAAAGTGATATAATAAATTTATCTAAATATACGGAATAAAAATGACAATTAATAACTTATTTAAGTAGAAAATGAGAGATAGTAAAAAATTATAAAACTATGAGGTGATGCAATATGAATTATACGATTCCACCTAAAAAGATGATTATAATAAACATCTTAGATATTCTAAAACGTTATACAGACGAAAATCATAAACTAAGTCAAAAGCAGATAGCAGATATATTGAAAAAAGAATATAACACTACTGTTGAACGAAAAACCATCAAAAGAAACATTATGAATCTTATAGATTTTGGATATGAAATAGAATATACAGAGACGGTTCGTTATGTAAAAAATAAAAAGGGCATAAAAGAGGAAAGTTCGATTTTATCTGATTTCTATTTGAAAAGAGAATTTACTGACAGTGAATTAAGACTCTTAATTGATAGTTTACTATTTAATAGATATTTGCCGGCACGTCAGTGTAAAGATATGATTACCAAAATAGAAGGACTTTCAAATGAATTCTTTAAATCCCGAGTTAAGCATATTCAGAATTTGCCGGACAATATGCCTAGAAATAATCAAATATTCTTTACATTGGATATATTAGATGAAGCTATCAGTAAAAACAGAAAAGTTGCATTTACTTACAATGAATATGGAACAGACAAGAAACTTCATCCAAGAAAAAATGAGCCATACATAATTAATCCATATCAAATGGTGGCTGTAAATGACAAATACTATTTAATCTGCAATGTAGATAAATATGATAATGTGGCACATTTTCGAGTTGACCGAATAACAGACATAAAAATCCTAAATGAAAAAGTAAAACCACAAAAACAAGTTGAAGGTTTGGAAAACGGAATTGATCTTCCTAAACATGTTATGGAGCATATATATATGTTTAGTGGGAACAGTATTCGTGTGAAATTTAAAGCAAAAAAATACATATTAAGTGAAATATTTGATTGGTTTGGAAAGGATATTCAGTTTATGGATGAAACAGATGATGAGGTGACATGTTCGGTGTACGTGAATGAAATGTCAATGAGAAAATGGGCATTACAGTATGCCTTGCATGTAAAGGTATTAAGTCCACAAATGTTAGTTGATGCAGTTAGAGATGACTTGAAAGCAGCATTGGTGAACTATGAATAAAATTAATGAGCAGGTAAATTAATAAAAAACTATTAAATTTAAAAGCAAAGGTTGATTGGGAATATCAGGCATGGTTAGAGCAGGCGAAGGAAAATAGGAAATAATAACAAGGTAGTAAAGTTGATTTTGGATATTTTACAGAAAGAGGAGAAGAATAATGGAAGATTATAACAAAAATGCTAAAAGATTTTTTATATATTCATATCTTAATATTGATATAAACGATATAGAAGATAAAGACGATGGAATTATGAAGTGTGCAAGGCGTGCGTATAGAGATTTACATAGAACTTTGAGATTCAATAAGATTGGATTAAACAATAAAGAGAATGATTATAAACAAAGTTTTGTAACGGACATTTGTGATTCAATCAAAACAGAAATAAATGAGTTGTTTGATGAATTGAATAGAAATAAAAAAATTGATGATTTTGACAAGGAGCATAAGAAAATTTGCAATAGTATACTTGAAAAGGCAGAAGAAGAAAAAGATGTTTTGAAAGAAAAGATGCATTATGGTCAGGCTCAAAAATGGCTAAACATGACATTGAAATATATGTGGTTGACAGGAATATGGGAAAGTGAATTTAATACTGGCAATTTGCTACCAGAGTTGCATGTTCCCGTGGATAGATACATTATCGAAGCTGTGTGGAAAAATAAAAATATTACGTTACCCCTTAAAGGAGTTAATAGAAATAAAGATTATAAACATCCGGCAGATAAAGTAGAAGCTTGGAGCAAATGGGAAGGCAGTGACTATGATAAGTTTCAAGAATCGTTAAAACAAGAATTAAAGAAAGAGGGAATGATTCCAATTCTGTGGGAAAACAGCAAGTGGATTGAAATTGCAAAAAAGAGAAATTAAAAGGAGGGAACGCAAGTTATGAAGAAAGGAAATGTTGTATACTTACCAAATTCTAAAAAATTTAATGGAGTACTTATTGTATTAAGGGAACCTAGAAGCGAAAAGGAAGGAGTTGAATGCATAAAAGAAAATAAAGAGTGGTTTGAAAAAATAGCTAAGGGTGAGGAGTTATGTCAAAAAGAAAAAATGTATTATAACAGGATGTCTGAAATGTTAAAAGCGTGTGGAGAAGAAAATCTGTCAGATGCTGCATTTACAAATATTAGGCTAAGTGGTGGTTCGGAAAATGCAAGCAAAGAATATTGGAAAATTAATAATAAAGAACAAATTATAAAGGAAATAGTTGAAACAGTAAATCCTAAATATGTATTTGTTTTGAAAGAAATATTTAACATTGTGAGTGCTAAATATATGGACAAAGTACAGGAAGGATTAAAGTATGGTAATAAGGTTTTGAGAAAAGTGGAAGTGGAAGGGATTGAATATTATGAAATATATCATCCGGCTTACAGAAGAAAAATAAATATATAATAAAATTGTAAAGTGTTTATAACAAATTACTTAATAAAAAAGTTATGGGATGATTTTGTCCCATAACTTTTTTTATACTACAAATGAGTATTAACTTTAATATATAAAAAAGAATAAAATTTTTATAAAGGGAAGCGAGGAAAAGATGAGATTAAAAATTGACACAGGTACTAGGTATATAAATCATTGCTATATAAGTTATTGGTTAATGCTACCCGAAAAGCTACAAATGTTAGGATGTTCAAGAGAAGCATATGATGAAATAAGTAAATTATATTTAGATTTAATTACAGGACCGGAAATTAAATATAATCCGGGAGATTTTGCGTTATGTATTTTGAAGGATTTTTGCAGATTAGAAACGCCCATTCTGGAAAGATATATTAAATTGTTAATATTTTTAGATGATAATGAATTGCTTGATAGAGACAAAGATATTCTAAAAGAAGAATTGGATAGAATAAAAAAAGTGATTGAGTTGGAATGTGAGTATGAAGGAATATATGTAACTGAAGATGGGCAAACATATAAGCAAATGCATAAGGCGTTAGAACATGCAAAAGAGAATCCACTTATGTATACCTGTTGTGAAATACACAAGAAAAAAGATTGGTCAAAAGAGGATGAATGTATATTTTGGTATAATAGCTCCTATCAATTAGTGGGTTATGAGTTGTTAGAAAATGACGAAGAAAACGAAGAGTTTACAGACATATAGTTACAATTGTCGTGACGGAAGAGGCAGCTGTAGAATTTTAACAGATAAAAGATAAATTCAATGTATATAAAGAAGGAGTGGAAAAATGGAAATATTAAATATAGAAGGTGAATCGTTAGTAAGTACAAATAAGGAGACCATCCATATTCCAGAAGGTGTTACTCATATAGAGGATGGTGCATTTAGTCATAAAATAAACATTAGAAAAATAATTATGCCCAAAACATTGAAAAGTATAGGAAAATATGCTTTTGCTAATTGTTATGATTTAGTGGAAGTAATTTTTAACGAAGGAATAGAGCAAATAGGAGAAGCGGCTTTTAAAAATTGTACAGAAATGTGGATGATATTGATGAAAAATATAACTTGTGGGAGTATTCCTGAAAGGTGTTTTGAAGGATGTAGTAATTTATCGTCAGTAATGTTTGAAGGAGTTCATTCAATAGGTAGAAGAGCATCTGCATATTGTACTAAGCTTGAGGATATTTATTTGCCTAAAAAGCTAAAATTTATAGGTGATGAGGCTTTTTTTCGCTGTTGCAATTTAAAAATAAATTGAAAAATTGTGAATAAAATAGATTTGATCGAAACGTCATGGGACAATTTAGTCTCATGACGTTTTCTATACTATCTACAATAGGAGAGGAGCAGTAGATATGGAAGAAGGAAAGAATTTACAGGACTTATTGCATGATTTGTATAAACTGGAAAAGACAGCTTCAACCACAGATTTAAGGAAAGTTATTAAGAAACTTGAAAAGATGAAAATAGAGGCGGAACATAGGGACCGTGAAGAAATCAAACGAGTGGAAAGAATAAAAAAACAACAAAGACGTAAGCAACAGAAGATGGAGGAAGAAGAGCATATCAAAGAGGCAACGTCTATGGATTTACCAATGGATTGGGAGAATGCTTTTGATGCTAATCCCGTGATCGTTGGAGTTCACGCTGATAGTATTTCGGACGGACTTATACTTAGCCTTTCTAATCTAGGTCATGTTGATATAGAATATATTGCAGCTATTACGGGAGAGAGATATAAGACTGTTATTGAAACTTTAAAAGGAGCCATATATCAGAATCCAAAAACTTGGGATGAGTGTTTTTACAAAGGATGGGAGACTGCAGAAGAGTATTTGTCGGGTAATTTATACGAAAAATGTGTTGCGGCTGTAGAGGGCAATAGAAAGTATAATGGATATTTTAAAGACAATGTTGAAGCGATTGAAAAGGTATTTCCTGAGTATATAGATTGCGAAGATATTTATATAACATTGGGATCTCCATGGATTCCTACAGAAGTAATTGATTCCTTTATCGGTCAAATGTATCGTTTTAATGTTACACAGAAATTAACAGTACATAATGAGCAACTTGGTGTTTGGGAAATTGTAGATAAGTCATTTTTGAGTTGGGCTACTTATATAGAAGGTCCATATGGCACGGATAAGATTAATAGCATACAAATATTAGAAAATACGTTGAATATGAAACCGATTGCAGTTTATAAAACAATTCCAAGTACAACAACCAGTTCAGGAAAGAAGAGAGTGATTGATGAGCAGGCAACGATAGAAGCACAGGAAAAACAAAATCAAATGATTGCGGATTTCAAAAAATGGGTATGGAAAAGTGATAAAAGAAAAAATCGACTTGAACAAATTTATAATAAAAAATATGGAAGTAGCAGAAAAAGAAATTTTGATGGCTCATTTCTGGCTTTTCCCAGTATGTCACCTGAAGTGCAACTTTATCCTTATCAGAAAGATGCAGTGGCAAGAATGATATTTACACCGAATACATTATTAGCCCATGATGTTGGTTCAGGTAAAACATATTCAATGATTGCAGCAGGAATGGAAATGAAGCGTATGGGAATTTCTAATAAAAATATGTATGTTGTTCCCAATAATATAGTTGGTCAATGGAAAGATGTTTTTGAACAAATGTATCCTAATGCAACCCTTTTAATAATTGAGCCTAAAACTTTCAAACCAGTTGACAGAAAGCAGATGATGGAAGAGATTAGAGAGGGTGATTACGATGGAATAATTATTGCTTATAGTTGCTTTGAACGTATTAAATTATCAGTAGATTATAGGATGGAAAGATTAAAATCGAAAAAAGCAGAATTGGAGGCTGAGAAAAATAGCAACTTACAATATCCTAGGAAAATTGATAGAGAGATTAAAAAGATAAAAGAAGAACTTGGAAAACTAACAGTAGCACAGGAAGTTGATTATGATGGAGTATATTTTGAAGATATGGGAGTAACAAGATTATTTGTTGATGAGGCTCATAGTTTTAAGAACGTTCCTTTTGATACTAAGATTGGTAATGTAATGGGACTTAATCCTAAAGGATCAAAAAAGTGTGAAGAAATGTTTCATAAAGTTCAATGTGTTCAAAAAGATGGTGGTGGTGTAATTCTGGCAACAGGAACACCAATAACTAATTCTATTACAGACGTTTATATTATGCAGAGATATTTGCAAAATGGAGAGCTGGGCTTACTTGATTTGCAACATTTTGATGGTTGGATTGGAATGTTTGCTGAAAAAAATACAGAGTTTGAAATTGATGTGGATACAAGTTCTTACAGAATGGCAACCAGATTTTCAAGATTTCATAATTTACCGGAGTTAACTACCTTACTTGCGTCAATTGCAGATTTTCATCAGGTAGACGAAGCAGAAAACATTCCTAAACATAATGGCTACAAGGATGCACTAATATCTAAAAGTTATGATTTAAAGAAATATTTAGAAGAAATTAGCAAAAGAGCAGAGGCAGTTAGAATGGGCACGGTTTTAAGGACAGTTGACAATATGTTAAAGATTACAACAGATGGAAGAAAGGCTGCACTGGATATGAGATTAGTTGACTCGTCGTTATCAGTTGGGTGTCAAAGTAAGGTTGGAAGATGTGCAGAGAATGTAGCAGATATTTATTTTAGAACGATGACAGATAGGTCAACACAGGTTATATTTTGCGATTATTCGACTCCAAAGAAAGGCTTTAATATTTATGATGACATAAAGACCAGACTTAAAAAATTGGGAATACCTGAAAATGAAATTGCTTTTGCACACAGTGCTAATACTGAAAAGAAGCGAAAACAACTATTTGATGATGTGCGAAAAGGTAAAATAAGAGTAATTCTTGGCTCTACATTTAAGATAGGGATGGGAGTAAATATTCAGGATAGACTGATTGCACTTCACCATATAGATGTGCCATGGCGTCCGGCAGATGTAGGACGGATTTTGCGGACATTCAAAATAAAAAAGAATGTGGAGGTAACAGACAATGGCAAAGACAATTTTTGAGGAAATGGGCGGCAAATACGAAAGGCAAGGCGATTACTTAATACCTTGTTTGACTGTACCCGCCGAAGAAGAACAGCCGATAGGCATCTGGGGACAGCGGAATTTGGATTATCTGAAGCATCACTGTAAAGTTACATACACCAATCTTCTTACAAGCGGCAGACTTAACGCTTACCTTGCCGACATTGACAGACAGGCACAGGAACGCTTTGAAAGGCTCATAGAGGGTATGAAACAGGCACAGGGCATAACGGAACAGCTAAAGGCAGAAAACGCCTTAGAATGGACAGGATGCCTCAATAACATAAGGGCTTGTGCGAGGGAGATTGTGGAAAAGGAAATTATTTTTGCAT
>URKY01000026.1 GCA_900548465.1 uncultured Eubacterium sp. | reverse complement strand
AGAGACTAATACATTAATGATGCATTCATTTTAAAGGTGATTAAAGTAATGTGTTGATTCAGATATAAAAATGAAACAAAAGTGAATAAGTGATATGATATCCTCAAATAGGAGACGAAAATATAAAAATCTACTTGGAGGATCTTATGTTTAAGAAAAAGAAAATTAGCAAAGCAAAGATAGCATGTCGTGGATCGTGTAGAAGGAGACGTTGGCTAATAAATGCTATCCGGGTTTTTCAAAGAATATCAGCAGAGTGGGACAGAAAAGTACTGGAAAATTGTGCATCACAGAAAGATCTGGGGGGATTTTTCCATGTTAAAAAATTACCTAATTAAAGATATAAAAAGTCCAGCTAATAAATGTCAATAGCTAAATGAAAAGTATTTTTCTCTTAAAAAAGGGCGCACTTATCCCTTGGTGTAAATATCATTTTTTCAAAAGATATTGTTTTGTTGGATTTACAGTATTTTATGCAGCTATGTCGTATTTAGCAGCATTGTATTGTTGGATATGCTCCTGTGGAGTAATGATTTCAAAAGGTTTGTTATCTCTTAGTATTGCAAATATCATGTTGCATACCTTGTGAGAAACAGCACCCATTGCAACAAGCTTTGGCTTTGATTCACATTTTTTGCGATAGTAATCACGGAGTACAGGATTTTTAGCCTCTCCTGTGTGGGATGTACCGATGCTTTGTAAAGTAAGTGTATGAATAACTCGTCGGGCGACAGCAGAACCTCTTTTCGACATTTGAATTTTGCTGCCTTCAAATTTGCCGGATTGTTTTACTGCCGGATCCAGACCAAAGTAAGCAAAAAGCTGTTTTGACTTTGAAAAAGCAGAAAAATCACCAATCTCTCCCATAAGGGATACGGCAGATAAAAAACCAGCCCCTTTAAACGTTTTGATTAAGTGGATCTGTTTGACAAAATTAGTATCTTCATTGGCATTTACGAGCTCATGCATTGCTTCCAGAATGCTGTTGATTTCTTCATCATATTTGCGAATGAAACTGATATACAGGCGAATCCGCTTGATGTTGCTGTCAATGATGTAACCGAACTCATTCGCTTCATTAGCAGCGCGGATAATGGCATTATACTTGTTCTGAGCATATGTAAGTCCAAAGCGGGCAGTTGACTTGATACTGTCAATAATCTCTTGTTTGTCTGCTTCAATAAAAGCAGATGGAGACGTATAAGTTTCCAATAACGTAAGAGATGTATTAATTGTAACTTTGGAGAAAATGCCAAGATATTGTGGAAAAGCCATACGCAGTTCTCCTTGAAGCTTGTTCACATAAGCACTGCGGTTATCCATTAAATAGTAGTATTTACGACAGAGATTGCGACAGTTCAGAGCAAGGTCAGAAGGCATGAGAGAAACCTTTAAATCAGGCTTCAAACCAACTAAAGCGACTTTTTTAGAATCAAAACGGTCATTATGTACTTTTCGTATGTTGATATTTGTGCTATTCTTAGTGATGATAGGATTAATAACCGAGCAGTTAAAACCCTTATCACGAAGATAGCAGAAGAGTGGGTAATGATAAATTCCCGTGGATTCGAGGAAAATACGACTTTCCAAAGAATACAACTCTTCTGCTTCTTTTATTTTAGAAACAGTGGTTAAGAGGGAATTCATGCTATTGTGTAGGATTTTAAAAGGTTTTCCTACAAGTTGTTGGTTCGGAAGAGCGATAGACATCCATGAGAAATCAGCACCGACATCAATACCAACAGAGATGAATAAATCATCGAGATTAAAGATAACTTTGTTTGACATGAGCAATAGCTCCTTTCTGATAGGAATCCATTTCCAATCTGGCAGGTACACAACCTAGCGTATGATTCGGGTATTGCCTTCTGGCTCCAAACCAGCTAAAACATAAAACCCTGCCGAATGGCCGAATTGACTTTTTTGCAGGTATCGGCCACGATAGTGGCGTCCCAAGGGGGGTGAACATTCTTTGTCCTATCCTAAGGGATAATACCTTATGTTTTATCTGGTGTCTATCAGGAACCGTCAGACTTGATAATTATTTGGGATAACATCTGATGAAGGAAAGAACTCCTTCTTCTGTTATCTGATATATCGAAACTTATTAACCAAGTAGTCTTATTGACTACATTATTATTATACTAGGGGGGGAAGGTTATGACAAAGAGAGTTTCCTTGTATTTTATTTTGTACCGTTTCTGATCACGGTCCGGTATTCGGTTTCCTTTGGGATCGACAACAGGAGTTTGTGGGGCTCGACAATTTCTGTGACCTTTTCACTGATGAAATGTTCCTTCTGGCAGTAAAGAACACACTTCGGCATATGATTGTGACCGTGCCGATGCCATCGCTTGGTGCGATGATTCTTGTGGCAGTGATCCAAAATGTGGCAAAAGGAGTCCGTTTTCCCAGCTTTCCTTCCTTTGTCCGATGATCCTCCCGCTCCTCGGTCGTGCTGGGATGCAGTTTCTGTTGGGAGAAGAAAAAATCTGGAATAAGTGTGGTGAATTTTTTCGGAGGAGAAGGAAGGAACTGGATGAATTCACCGGCTATGTTGTGGGTGCTCTGCAGCCTATAGTGCTGGCGGTTTACCGGGTATTATGTCCTCATTTATTTTGCAAGTTTTCAGATGATCTCAAAGGAATGCTGTGAATATGCGACATTATTTTGTGCCGGAAAGATCCAGTCTTTCCGGCACATCACATGGCCGATGCTGATACCGACATTCATCTTTACGATCGTATTTTCCGTGATGAATACGTTCAAATGTTACAGGAAGGTGTTTCTTCTTGGTGGAAAATATCCGGCTGGTAGGATTTATCTGTTGCAGCACTTTATGAACAACAATTTCCAGAGTCTCAATTACCAGAAGATCTCTTCCGCTGCGGTTAGTATTGTAGTGGCACTTCTCCTGGCAGTGGGAAATCAGCCTCTGATGCTGTATCTGATGGTAAGGAAGTTGAAAGGGTATGACTAAGAGAAGACAAAAACGGATTCTTCTGCTTGGGATTATTTCCTATTCTTCCTGTACCCGGTCATCTATATGCGGGCATGTTCCGTGTGGAGGGGAAGAAGTGTAGGGCTTTCCCTCATGGGTTATTATGAGATACTCATGGAGAGTCTGGAATATCTGGCGAAGTCTGGGAATGTGTTTTCTGATTTCAGTAGGACAGACGATCATTTCCTGCATGGTCGGGACTCCGTTTGTAAAAAAGCAAAAAAATAATAAAAAAATTGAAAAAAAAGAAAGATTTTAGTGTCTCGTGCGTCTATATAATAAAGGGATGTAGATAGATGTAAATTATGCGCAAAATTAGTTCATAGTTTAATTGATTTAATATATAAAATTGAAAGACAACAGATTTTCTGTTATTTTTGCAAATACATTTTTTTATAGTGTTAGAAAGTCATTAATTGTATCAAAAAATAGTCTCAGATAATGTACAAATTTAATATGTGAGGAGTGAAAATAATGAAACTTAAAAACGCAAATAAAAACGTTTAAGAAAAAGTAAAAAGCATATTAAACATAGCATTTAAAGTAGAAGCGAACAGTTCATCATGTGCATATATTTCAACCTAAAACACCGACAGAATTAAAAAAGTTTAGAAAAGTAGAGATGAAAAAACAAATAGTGAATTGGCTGATTACTAATGGAAGTATAGATACAACGGAAAGGGAACTATATGAAAATGCAATTGACAGTTTGAAAATATTAATAGTTCCTGTTGTATATGCTGTTTTTTGGGGATGGTTTTTACAAGAGTGGACTATTACATTTTGTTTTGTCTTTACGTTTGCGGTTGTACGAAAATTTAGCGGATGATATTACGCCAAAACAGAACTTCAATGCACAGTTTTTTCTCTCATATTGATTTTTGGTGGTGTGAAGTTAATTAAAATACTAGAAGTTGGAATTGCGATGGGAATAGTATTTTTGAGCTCAGTAGTATTCTTGCTAAAAAATAGTCCTGTAGATTCTGAAAATAGAAGATTAGATGTAGATGAGAAAAATACTAATAAAAAAAGAGTGTTGGTTGTACAGCTGATAGCTAGTATAGGAGTAGTGTTTCTATGGAAGTTAAATTTTGATTGCTATGTAAAAAGTATAGTGGTAGCTAATTTCCTTGCAGCATTATTCCAAGGTATTGGAATAATAGTCAATAAATGAGAAAAAATGTTGTTTCGCGCATATTATATTACAAAATAGGACAAATATAGTAAGATTGAGTGTGGCAAAAGAAAATTGATAAAAAATAATAGGTTTAGGTTAACTTTATGTTAATGTAGCTAGATTATCTGAAAAAAGTATAATATATGGATACTTAAGCAAAATAAATATTTGTGTATAGATTTAGCTGACATCATTTCTTCAAAGGTAGGAAACATAGCGCGAATAGATGATCCGAGAATTAATACTACCGCATGACAAGATTGTTAAATAACATCTTTTCAGGGGCTATTTACTAAAATAAATTAACTATATATCCGTTATAGGAGGAGAAATGAGGATGAAGAAAATGAACAGGGGATGGCCATTTTCAGATGAAAATGAAATGCAAGAGATAAAAGCGGTTTTGGAGAGCCATACATGGTGGAGAGGAACTGGGAATAAAGTAAAAGAGTTTGAAAGGTGTTTTGCAAATTATCATAATGTAAATTATGCATTAGGAGTTTCAAACGGGACACATGCTCTTGAAATCGCGCTAGAAGTATTAGGGGTAATGCCGGGTGATGAAGTAATAGTACCAGCATTTACATTTGTAGCTACAGCTACAGCTGTTTTAAGACGTGGAGCAATACCAGTATTTTGTGATGTTGATGCAGATACGTATTGTTTAATGCCTGAGTCATTTAATGAAAAAATTACTAATAAAACAAAAGCAGTCATACCAGTACACATGGCAGGTCATTTGTGTGATATGGAAAAAATAAGCAAAGTTGCTATGGAGAACAATATTAGGATTATAGAAGATGCTGCCCACGCCCAAGGAGGAGAATGGAATGGGAAAAAGGTCGGATTCTATAGCGATATTGCGACATTTAGTTTCCAAAATAGAAAAGTTATGACCTGTGGAGAGGGAGGAGCGTTAATCACTAATAGTAAGGAATTATATGACAGAGCATATTTGCTTCATAGTGTAGGTAGACCACCAGGAGATATCATATATGAGCATTTGATTTTAGGAAGCAACTATAGAATGAGCGAGTTTCACGCGGCAATTTTGTTGTGCCAACTAAAAAGATTGGCGAATTTTACAAATCTAAGAGAAAAGAATGCAAAAAAACTTAATCAATATTTGGAAGGTATTGATGGAATCGTTCCACAGAAGTTTGACGAAAAATGTACAAGAAATACACATTATATGTATATGTTCTATTACGATAAAAAATATTTTGGTGGAATGGATAAAAGTGAATTTATAAAAGAAATGAATGATTTAGGCATAGAATGTCATGTGCCTTATCCATTGGTTTTCAATACTACATTTTTCAAAAAAGATACTATATTCCAAAATATATATGAATATAACAATTTAATTGATAAGAATTTTCCTAACGCAGCTAAAATTAGTAAAGAAGTTGTTTGGATACCGCATTATGAGTTATTATGCGATGATAGCAGGCTGAAAGAAATTACAGAAACTATTTTAAAGATTCAATCATGTAACTATTAGAGGGTGATAAAATGAAAAAAATATTACCATATAAATATCCTGAGATAACTTCATGGACATGGACTGCAGGAAATTTTGCTATTTTAGGTAATTATAGTAATGCAACAGCTTGGTTATATAGCAACTTTGCACAATTGTTTTGTGAGAGATATGATAAATGGGTGTCAGTTCATTATATTCCGCATTTAGATGTGTTTTCGAACAACCCGTTTTTTCAGTCTTCATTGTTGAGCAGAGAACTTATTTCTGAACTTAATATTGATATAATTAGTTTTGTGAAAAAATGTATAGAATTAAATTATTATATTTACTGTAAAGTAGATGAAGGAGGGATGCGTGGTAAAAACAGATTTCTTCATGAGTTAATGGTTTTTGGATATGACGATGCCAGTGAGACTTTGCAAATTGCAGATTTTACTTTTTCTAATTCTCAAAAATATATGTTCTCTTCTACAACATATGAAAAATTTAGGAAGGCGTATGAGTCAGTAATGCTTGAGGAAGATGATATGCAAGATGGTATTGGTGGAGATGGGTTATTGATAACATCCTTAAAAGACTATTTAAATGGTACGGATAGTGGAAGTAATTATAGAACATACGACTTAAATAAAGCTAGCAGCTTTAGCAAGGGGCTTAGAGATGTTTGCTATGGGATTAATATATACAAAGAAATTATGAGATATTATAAAGAAGTCGCAACGGGAAGTAATAAATTCTATATTCAACCACTTCATGTTTTATATGATCATAAAGTTTTAATGGTAGATAGAATAAAATACTTGAGGGAGCAAAAGAATATTGATATATCGAAAAGCGTTACAGAAGATTTTTTGAAATTGATGAAAAAAGTAGAAATAATTCGTAATATGGGAGTGAAATATTGGATAAATAAGGATACAAAAATACTAGAAAAAATTGTTAAAAATTTAGACGCAATAATGGAAGAGGATAAAAAAGTCACAAAGAGATTTCTATTTGAATTACAAAAATAAAATTCAATTATTTTATGATTGTCGAACCATAGGTGAGAGGAGAAATTATTATTTATGTTTGTCGATAGTTAATCTAATGATAATTGACTTTGGAGGTGACTTGTTTGGAATATATGGCTGAACTAATAGACAGATATTGGCGTGCTGCAAATTATTTAACTGTTGAAAATATGTATTTGAAAGAAGGTTTACATAAATTAAAGCGGATCCAATATGGGGATCTTAAAGAATTTGTATCAGGCCATTGGGGAACTTGCCCAGGCATTAATTTCATATATGCACATCTTTGTAGATATATAAAGGTTTATCATCGTGATGTACAATTAATTGTTGGTCCGGGACATGCAGGTAATGCTTTAATAGCAAATTGCCAGATTGAATTAGAAAAAAATTGTAATGAAAAAAATGATTCGCATTTTTTTCGCACAGAAACCAACCCGGCTTATCCCGGAACGCTTTATTCAGGAGGAGAATTGGGATATTCATTGGCAATTTCTTTTGGGGCAGCTATTGATAATCCTAAGCGATTATGTGTTTGTATAATCGGAGATGGGGAAGCAGAGACGGGAACAGTTGCAGCAGCATGGCGTTGCAAAGAATTTATGAATCAGCGTTCAGGGCTTGTCCTACCTATTTTACATCTTAATGGATATAAAATGGGAGGACCGTCATTATTCTCAAAACAGACGGATAATGAGCTTAGTGATTTTTTTGGTAGTATGGGATATGAACCATTTATTGTGGATGGTAGACATGAGTCTATGATTAAAGCATTGGATTTCGCAGAAAAATTGTATTGTATGATTTCAGCAGGTCAATATGCTCGATGGCCGATGATTATTCTCAAATCTCCAAAAGGTTGGACGGCACCGGAATATCAAAACATTAAGATAGAGAATACTTTAAGATGTCATAAAGATCCATTGAAAGGTGTTTTACCGATTCAAAAAATAGATTACATTTCAAAATGGCTAGAACAATATGATAAAGGGGATTTATTCGATCAGGATGGAAAGATTTCTGAAGAGATTTCAGCTTTATTGCCTAAAATGGAAGAAAGAATATGCATGGGGCATGCTAGGCATCATCGGATTCTATTAAACTTACCTGATATAATGCAATACGGTATTTCAAATATGAATTCTTCTTATACATACCATAATATTACAATATTAGAAAGGTATCTTTTAGAAGTAATGCGTAGAAATCCAAATAGCTTTCGTATAGTATCACCAGATGAACTTGAGTCTAACTTGTTAGGCAGTTTGAAGGTGGCCGATAATAATAATAGAGTACTGGAGATCCTTAATGAGAATATTTGTCAAGCTTGGATGCAAGGATATATTCAGACAGGACGTAATTGCTTAATGATTAGTTACGAAGCATTTATGCCTATTATTGCATCCATGATTGAGCAATATGCTAAGTGGATTTATCAAGCAAATAAGATAAGTTGGCGCTATAAAGTAGCGTCTGCGACATATATATTAACTAGTTTGTGCTGGGAAAATACATATTCTCACCAGAATCCCTCGATTGTGGACACACTGCTAGCTTGTCAATATCCTTTCGTTAAAGTTTATACGCCTCCGGATGCCAATAGTCTTCTAGTAACATTGCATGAGTGCTTGAAAGCAGAAAATAGTATTAATCTGATTATTACTTCAAAACAGAAAATGCCACAGTGGATTGATATTAATAGAGCGAAGCAAGCATTTCACAATCGAATTATTTATTGGGATTTTTTTAAATCAGTGAATACCACCCCAGATATTAATATTGTTGCTGCGGGCGATTATCCGGCTAGAGAATGTGTAAAAGCAGTCCGACTTATGGAAGAGTTTGAGTTAAGGATAAATATACGTTTAGTGTTTATTTTAGAATTAACATCATTAGGACTGAGAGATGTGTATCCGACGGCTATATGTGAAGATTCCTTTTTTAATATATTTGGCAATGGCCCAGTTGTATTTAGCTTTCATGGCTATCCATCAATAATCAAATCACTGTTGTTTGGGCGAAGATACCATCATAAGATCGCCATATTAGGATATAGGAATAAGAGTGTATATTCAGAGAATAGTATTGGTAAACTTATAATTAACGGAAATTCAAGATTTGATATCGCATTAAAAGCTTTTCAATATTTAGTTGAAGAAAGGAAAATAGATAGAAAGAAATATGAACAGATAAAAATAAAAATAGAAAGGCTCCGAAATAATGATAAAAGTGGTGAGTTTTGATTTGGGTAAGACGTTAATTAAACCAGTTATACAAAATAGTGGTTTGTGCAAGTATATAGCAGATAATCTAAAAGTATCGTACATGATAATGAAGCCATTTTATCGTAGTCATTTTTTAGAAAGACGAATATCTTTGTCAGAGTTTTGTGCCGCCCTTGGTGAAGATAATCAAGAGAAAGTTTTATGTTTAATAGAAAACTATTATTCAGAAAAAAAATATAATGGCATATATGAAGATGTGTTACCTACATTATCAAAATTGAAGGCTAAGGGTTATAGATTGGTTTGCATATCAAATAAACCATATTGTAATTTCACGTATCTTTCTACGTATAATTTGGGATCTTTTTTTGAGGCAGAGATATACTCCTGTGATGTTGGAGTTGCTAAGCCAAGGCCTCAAATTTTCCAAAAGGTACAATCATTACTAGGAATTTCTTCCACAGAGATTATACATGTGGGCGACTCATTGGAAGGAGATGTTATAGGTGCTCTATGTGCAAATTGGCAAGCAGTGTACCTAAATCGATCTGTAGCTATTGACGGGGTGAAAGTAGATGGATTCAAATTCTATAGTATTATTAATAGCTTATTGCAACTGCCGCTAGTTTTGGAAAATTTGAATAATTAAAAATTAATATATCCTATTTGGAAATATATTATAGTTCTACCTGGGAGAAATGAAAGGAATACAAGTAAAGATGAAAACCGTTATGATCTGTTTAAATCCATTTATAAGTCATGTTGTTCCGACATTTGAATTAGCAAAAAGACTAGAAAAAAAGAACATAAATATTATCTATGTAGGACCTGAAGAATTGAAAGAGAATGTAATAGAAAAGAATTTTGCATATATATCTATACACAGCTATAATGAAAAACTTTTGCAGGATTTAAAACGGAAGGAGGAGTTTTCTAAGCTGGAGGATATATATCGTGAAATTCATGCTGAAGTAAGCAAGGCCTTTATCGAAAACCGAGCAGATATGATTTTTATGGGGATTTCGCGGTTTTTAGTATATTTTTTACCGGCAAAATTACTACATCTAAAAATACTTTTTTATAGTTTAAACATGGGTGCAACTGGAATAACATGTTATAATCCACCAACAACATGCGGATATATTCCGTCAGATAAGATTTTGAGTAAATTAATATGTTTGTGTTTATGGGGAAGGAGATTTATCAGAAAAATTTTTAAGCAAAGCTTTCTTATACAATTAAAGCACTACCCATGGGTACAACTACGGCAATTATCAAAGAAAGAAAAATGGAAGTGGAGGTTTGGTATAGATGGCATATTCCCTAACGTTCCAATATTTATTTTCGGAACAAATTATTTAGAGTTTAATTCTCATAACAGCGCGCGATATACAGGCTTATGCCTTGAAAAGAAATATTCGTGGACAAGTATGAATTTTCCTGTATCAAAGACGTTGATATATTGTTCTTTAGGGACTATGGCATCGAGGTATAAAAATGGCGCCTCATTTGTCAACGCCGTTATTAAGAGTTTTTGTAAAAATCCTCAGTGGCACCTGATAATAAGTCTTGGAGGTATTAGCAAAGAAAAAATATGTTTAGAAAATCTTCCGTTAAATGTTACGATTTTTGATTTTGCGCCACAACGTGAAATATTGCAATATGCGGATTTGGTATTAACACATGGAGGACATGGAACAATAAAAGAGTGTATCGAAGCAGGTGTGCCAATGATTGTATTCCCCTGTAGTTATGATCAGCGCGGAAATGCTGCCAGAGTTGCCTATCATAGGATAGGATTACGAAGTTTGGTATTAAAGAAAACTTTTCGGCAAAGGATTTTTAATAAAGGTGAATCTTATATTGCTTCAGAAGATATAACTTTACTTATTAAAGAAGCGTTAAGTAAACAAGTATACCAAGAGAACATAAAACAGATACGTGAAAAAATAAAAAAGGCAGATGAAATGGAAGAGATACTTCATTATATTTTAGAATTAATTAATGAATAGAGCAAAGGAGTAATATAAATGGATAAGATAATATTAGATATGTATAGTTTGTTGAAACGTATAAGTGATAATTGCACGGAAAATTTTAGCGGCATAGGTATTGTTGTATATGATGAAAGGGTTTTTGACAGTAATTGTCATTGTGATTTGCGCCCTAATAATAAATGCAAAAACTATAATATAAAAGATGAAAGAATCGTTAATTATTTAATTGATGTTTCGGATTATCATAATGATTTACATGATGGTTTTGATATGATTGATAGTAAAGGAAATTTAACACATGTTGCGCAGTATTTTGTGCCACCTATAGTTAAGAGATTTCAGCCAAATTTGAAACATGGGGTTCGTTTACATAGCTCAATATGTGGCTCTGTTTTGGATGGGGTAATATGTATTGGTGTAATTAGTTCTGGGCGAGACATTTATATATTAAGAAATGGGAGTTATGTAAATTTAGAAGAATTGGAGGGATAACAGATGTCAGATAATAAAAGTATTGCTTTAACAATGGAAGAGGTCTGTAGTCTTGCAAAAAAATATGCAATACCTGTAACAGACGTACTATTAATTGCACTGAATAGATATGGTATTCATGCAGAAGTACCTGATAATCGGTTGCGATTTAAATTGAAGCTATTAACTTGTAAAGGAGCATTTTATGTCGCGGTATGTGTAAATACATTTTTGTCTCCTTTTACTCTTCATCATAACAAATTATATTTGGGATCAGAAGTTATTGGGATAGTATTTGATATTGAAAAGGATACTTGTGATTCTACTTATTTCAGGAGAAATCGGACAGAGCTAACCTTAAATTCGAATATGAGAAGTCGCTGCTTTGGATGCACATTTTGTGGTACTTACAAATTAGACGCAGATGATGGCTTTGATATGAGTAGTGACGAAAAAATATATGAATATATAGAGCAATTTATGAAGAATAATGGAATGGCTAATTTAGAGAATTTAGTCCGTTTAACTATTTGTACGGGATGCTTTGCTAGTGAAGAACGTTTAATAGAACATATTCTATCAGTGTATCGAGTGTTTCAACAGTTTGGTTTTAACAAGAGAATTAGATATATTGGTTCTCAAATTCGTTCTGAAAAGGCGATGAGAATATTATCTGAACAGATACGTTCATTTTCATTGTCTTTAACAGTGGAATGTTTTACTAATCGAGAAAGGCGTATGCGTAAAGAAAAGGCGAGCTTGAGTATAGAAGAAATAAAGGAGGTACTGGCGCGCGCTTTAAGATATAATTTTAGCACAAACTATTTATATATTGTTGGGTTGGATGAACTTGAAGATATGAAAAGTGGTATTCAGAATTTATCAAACAAAGTTAATCGTCTACCTGTTTTTCAAATAATGCAAAATTATGTTTCGGATCATGAAAAGGAGAGAGTGGAAGCAGCTAAAAATATTGAATATTATTTACAAGCAAGGCAAATAATAGAAGATTGTTTCAAAACTAATAATTATACACCTCGCATATGGGAAAATTATAGAGGGCTTTTTTATACTCAGTATCAAAACAAGCCATTACCAGGTATAAGGATTTAAAGAAGGTATCGATGTGACACGTGAAATAAATAAATTGATTTTAAGCAGAATTAAACAATTATTAGAACATAGGGACACATATCGCGTTGACTTACATTTACATACCTTATATTCATCTGATGGAACACAAACAGTTCTTCAAGCATTAAAAAAGGCAAAAGAAAAACATATAGATATTGTATCAATTGCTGATCACGATAGTATTAGAGCATACTCGGAAATTATGAAAAATAATTATTTTGACAACTCATCTTTACCAATTATTGTTCCGGGAGTTGAATTTACCGTATCTTTTCCAGAGTATTGTGAGCGTTGCCATATATTAAAATATTTTTATGACATAAATGACATAGGATTTATAGGTATTCTTAAACAAAATAGAGAAGCGTTTAATAATAGAATTCATATATGGTTTAAATCTATAGAAAAAAATTTGTGTTTACAGTATTTTTTTTCAAAGTATGATATTAGATGTTCGGAAGAACAATACCGTTTCTATTTAGGTACACACAGAAATCCCATACCCGATTATGCAAATCTAATGGAATATTTATTTTCAATTTTAAGACCTCATGGAATAGGTGTGTGGGATATATACAATAAAATAATAGAACTTAATCAGAATGATTTATGTATTTCACGGAGACATGATGTGGAAAGTGCAATGATACGTTTTTACAAAAAGTATCATCAGCAAGATATAAATGATAATTACAGAAAACTGAGACCTCTTCTTGCTCCAGTAGGCATTGTTGATACATATTATCCGCAATATGATCCCATTGGTTCGCTTTCAATTAATGAATTTGGGCAAGTACCTATAGAATCACTTATGAATTCGGGAGTTAATGTATTTGCTCACCCTAATGCTAATAAGCTTTATTTGATGGAGCAATTAGAAGGTGTCATAAGTGGACTTGAATTAAATGCTCACAGTGATATTGATACTAATCAAAAGATAAAGCAGATTGCGCAAGAGCGTTCACTTGTTGCTACGCGTGGATCTGATAAACATACGGATACAGATGAGTATTATATACAGATGGAATTCTATGACATGAAGTACGGAGAATTGCAAAAATTATATGACTTGTTTAAAAAGTGTATATAAATTGATAAGTAACAGAGAAAGGATTGTATGTTAAGTGAATAAAAGAAAAATAATAAAATTATTAGCTGATTCCTTGAAAATTGAAGTAACTGAATTACAGAAATATGATGAAAATAGCTCTCTTGTAGACCTTGGTTTAGATTCTTTGGGGTTTGTACAGTTTATTGTAAACTTGGAAATGGCATTTGGTATTGAAGTAAACGATGAAGACTTGATACTATCGAAATTATTGACTCTTAATGATCTGTATTTGATGCTTAGCAAATATTTTAAGTCTGAAGACAATAGTAGAAAAGTTATAATTTTAGATTGTGATAATGTGCTTTGGAACGGAGTGGCAGGTGAAGAAGATATAAATGTTCCAGAAGCCTTTGCCCTATTCCATAAGGAGCTGACATCATTAAGAAATCATGGCATTTTATTGTGCTTATGTAGTAAAAATAATGCACAAAATATACAAAATGCTTTTCGCGATTTAAAGATTTCTCTAAAAAAAGAAGATATAGTTTGTGCTAAAATTGGTACAAAAAATAAAGCAGAAAGCATAAAGGAGATTGCTGGGGACTTGAATCTATCTTTAGATAGCTTTGTGTTTATAGATGATAGTGATTATGAAATTGGTTTGGTTCATGCTTTTTTGCCAGATGTTAAGACAATAAAAGTTGAAGAATACGATTCTGAGTTCTTTTTCGATTTACAATCATTATTCAAATCTTTTAATAATAGTACTATAGATCGTACCAAAATGTATCATGATCAAAAAGAACGAGAAAAAGAAAAATTAATTTATAAATCCGTTGATGAATACAATCAATCATTACAAACAGAATGTATATGTGAGTTTGCAGAGGAATCTCAAGCTGAGCGAATTTCAGAATTATCTTTTAGAACAAACCAGTTTAATTTATCTGGAGAGCATTATTCTGTGAATGAGATTTTAGGTTTTCTTAGTGGTAGCGATTATAAGGTATTTATCCTTCAAGCTAAAGACAAGTATGGTGATATGGGGATAGTTGGTGCAGCTGTAGTAGGAGAAAAAGGTGATAAGTACATTATTAAAAATTTTATGTTGTCTTGCAGGGTGTTTGACCGTGGATTTGAATATATATTGCTAGACACAATTCGGAAATGTGTAAAAGGGAAAATGCTTTATGGAATATATAATAAGACAGAAAAAAATGAAATGCGAGGGACCTTTTATGCTGATAATAGGATTAAATGTATTGATAATATTGTTTGATTTGTGGAGAGCATTTATTATAAGGGTCTGCAAAAGAATCGCATGATAAGCATTTTTGGCAATATATATTTCAAGTAGACTTTTTTGTTTATTAGATAATAAGTTGAATTTAGCAGTTTATCTACTGAAAATGTGATATTTTTAAGGTGTTGAATTTACATAACTCTAAGTGTTTTTTGCTTGTTGCCAGTACCACTTTAGAGGATAAATGTGATTTCGAATGAAAGTTCTTGTATCAGGATCGAAGAAAGTTTTTGAACAAAGATAGAAAAATGAATATTGAATAATTAGTAAATAAAAAGATGTAAATAAATATGGGTAGGGAGGTGCATTTTAGGACAAACAGAAGTATGTCTATTATTTATATGGGATATTTTATTACTTTATCTGGATTGGATGGTAGTGGAAAGACTACCCAATGTTTAAAATTAAAAAAAAAATGATAAATACCGGTATAACAGTTAATGTAATTCATTTTAAAAAGGTAGATTCATTTCCTTATTTATTTATAGCAAAAAAAAAGGCTCAACAATTTATTGTTTCAAAAAATATTAAAGATATTGTCAAACAAAGAAGTATTTTAAGCGCATATATCTTTTGCGAAAAGGCTAATGATTTAATTTCCTGGTCTCAGAAGTCGTTTGATTTAACTATTATTGATCGGTATTATGAATCGGCATTATGTTATCATTATTTAAGAGGAGAGTTAAGCAAGGAATTGTGTGAAATATACAGTCAATTGATAAAAACAGACTTAAGTGTATTTTTGGATATCTCACCGGATAAATGCATTGAACGATTGGCCAGACGTTCGACTTTATCACCGTATGAAACAAAAGAGTATTTAGAGCAAGCGCATTATTTTTATCACACGAAGTTTAAATCCTTCTGGAAAATAGATGCTTCATTATCTCCTGATGAAATTTCACATCAAATTTATTCGAAAATCATTAAGGCGTATTTTAAAGGACATCTATAGGTATTGTCGATTTGTAAGTTGTATTTTACAATCAAAGTTTATATAATGAGTAAAATGCTATAATTTGGTTAAAAAATAGTAATCAATAGAAAACTGAATTAAAAATTTATGGATAGGGAACGCAGTTTTATGGATAGAATACTGGTGAGAGATAATTTTGTGGAATAAAATATGTGGGTTGAATGATTGTGAGGATATATAAATGTAAATGGAATTCTCTGAATAAGTTCCGGATAAATTTATATATACTGGAGGTTATGTAAAGAGCAGTATCTGTTAAGTGATGTATTGTTTTCTGTCATCATACATTCTAAAAGTTAAGTAACAAGATAAGAATGGAATAACATAATTAATTGGTAAAAATATCAATATTGTAGTAGGAGCTAACTATATAAAAATCAAGTAGTTTTTTAACATTGAATTTTAGTTAGTAACAGTATATACCTTAAAAATATGTGAATAATTATGGATTTTGTGGCACAACAAATAGACCTTGCAAAGAAGGTTCGCTGTAATAAGCTGGGTTGTAATTTTAGCTATATCAGTAACGCAGGATCAAAGACCTGTCTGGTACTTAAAAGATGATAGATGACTCTTAAAAGTTTTCTAATACAGTGCCCCTGAGCACATCTGTGCCCTTTGCCTTCGGCTAACTTTTTCTTGTAATAAGAAGTGAAGACCCTGTTGTGATTGATAACCGGCAAGATAATCTGATACAGCGTTTTTCTCAAATATCGGGAACCTTTCTTGGTTATTGCAGTATGCTGGGCGAGAAACTGACTGGATTCATAGTGATATGGGGCAACACCTGCAAATTTGATGATTTGGGATGCTTTTGTATAGTTGCAAATATCTCCTAACTCCGCTAGAATAGAAGTACCAGAGAAGTGTGAAATTCCTGGTATGGAGAGGATAGGAGAGTTATTTTGCAAGGAGAACTCTTCTATCTTTTTGTCTATTTCAGAAAGTTGTTCTTCTATCATTTCAATCTGACATACAAGGTGTCTGATCTGAATTTCTTCAGCAACAGAAGGTATGCCGACAGAAGCTTTGGCTGCTGCTTTAATCTGTTTGGCAGAAAGTGAAATTCGTTTTCCACGCCCATTGTACTCAAAACATTTCCGGATGGTTCTGATATCGGAGTTTGCAATCTTTTCAGCAGAAGCAAATGTTTTCAAAATATTCATGTAAACAATGTCATACTTTGACCGGAATAAGGAGTTAAATTCAGGAAATACAATATCAATACATTTCTGAAGTCGGGTTTTTGTAGACGTTTAATTCCTCTTTCAGATTGTGATGGTGGCGTGTCAGCTGCTTTTGTTCATAAAGGTCGAAACGGTTTACTTTTGTAATGCGATAAGGTTTTTTACGTGGATTAGATCCGATCACATCACAAATGGTCAGAGAATCAAGGGGATCGTTTTTGGTAATGCCGCCCTGGAGTTTTCTGGTAAGGTCAGTAGTTGTTGGGTTGATCAGAGCAACAGTATAGCGACGGTCAAGAAGATATCTGGGTAAGGCAAAGTGATAATGCCCGGTATCTTCCATGCCGATAAGAAGCTTTGATTTGTCAAACTGCTTAGTTTTCTGATAAGAAATAGGAATCCTTCTTGACTGTTATTAAAAACCGAAGGATTAGCTAGTATTTCTCCAGTTTCTTTGTCAATGATGGAGAAGGTGTGCCGGTTTTTATCGATATCAATTCCGACTAAAATCATGATAATACATTCCTTTCGTAAAAAATATGCAATGTGTTATCTACAGCACTTATTTCGTAAAACCTGGTACAAGATACGAATTCAAGACTCATCTAACTAATCATTATTTATAAATAAGGAGTGGTGAGAACCTCCTACAAGTAGTTAACGCCACAGGAAAATAAGATACAAATCCACATCACATATTTACATCATACAAAGGTACAAAACCGTAATCAACCGCGGATTAAAAGGTTGATAGAAAGGAGAAGGTGTATCTGTAAATGACCATTAGATGAGTCAATTACAATATACCAGGAAATAGATGATCGAGTTTCAGAATATAACTAAAACCTATCGTGTGGCCAAGCGCAAGGCGGGCTTCGGTAATGCAGTAAAAGCTTTGTTTTCTCGAGAATATGAGACGATACACGCTTTAAGTAATGTGAGTTTTCAAGTTGCTGATGGCGAAATAGTTGGATATATTGGACCTAATGGTGCAGGTAAAAGTACCACAGTAAAAATAATGTGCGGAATTCTTACTCCAGATAGTGGAAACTGTATTGTAAACGGCAGAAATCCTTGGAAGGAACGAATAGCATATGTTAGAGAAATTGGAGTAGTATTTGGGCAACGTAGTCAACTTTGGTGGGATGTTCCAATAATTGATAGTTTTGAGCTTTTTAGAGATATGTATAGAATTGAATCTAAGGTTTACAACGAGAACTTGGAAGAACTTTCAACATTATTGGATTTGAGAGAATTACTTAAAACGCCTGCGAGAAATCTTAGCTTAGGACAGCGAATGAGATGTGAAATTGCAGCATCTTTATTGCATAATCCCAAAGTCCTTTTTTTAGATGAGCCAACCATAGGATTGGATGCAATCTCAAAAATTGCAGTACGGAAGTTTGTAAAAAAAATCAACAAAGAACGTGGCACAACGGTGATTATTACTACACATGATATGCAAGATATTGAAGCATTAACAGAAAGGGTTTTACTTATTGGACATGGAAAAATTCTTCTTGATGGAAACATAGATGAGCTTAAGAGAAGGACTTCAACAGAAAAGAAAATAGATATTAAATATGATGGTAAACCGCCTGCAATTTGTAATGGTATGAAATGTCGGAAAATTAAACAAAATCAAATGAGTATTTTTTTAGATCCTCATATCCTGTCTGTTCCTGATGCTATAGCTTTTTTTGCTGCTCATACAGGATTAACAGATATATCAGTTTCAGATATTTCCACTGAAGAAATGGTTGCTACACTTTATAAGGAGTATGATATATGAAAGTTTATTTTTCACTATTCTATATTCGTGTACTTAATGGTTTACAATATCGTACCGTGGTTATTGGAGCGATACTTACGCGATTTGTATGGGGAATGATGGAAATTCTAGCATTCAATGCGCTATACCGTACCGATGGAACAGCATTTGTAATGACCTTTTCGGAGACTGTTTCTTATATTTGGATGCAACAAGCATTATATGTTCTGTTTCAAGTAGTATATAGTGATAGAGAAATAGTAGCATCTATTAATGATGGCTCTGTTGCTTATGAATTAGTGCGACCGATCAAGCTTTATAATAATTGGTTTGCTCAATGTATGGCAAATAGAATTTCACCAACGCTGTTAAATTGTATGCCAGTATTAATTATTGCAGCACTAGTACAACCCAAATATCGGATACATTTTCCACCTTCTGTGAATTTAGTATTGTTTTTGATATCAGCAATTTTGGCTCTTGCTTTGGTTGTCGCGCTGGCATTGATAATGCATATATCAATGTTTTACACTACATCGCCAAGAGGAATCAGGATTATTGTAACCGCTGTAACCACTTTTTTTTCGGGAGGAATAATACCGTTACCATATTTTCCTGAACACGTATTAGCAATTGTTGAATTACTGCCATTTGCTTCCATGCAAAGCACTCCATTACTTATTTATAGTGGTTCACTTACTAGTGGGGAAGTCGTGCAAAGTATCGGAATACAGTGTGTATGGCTATTGGTTTTAATTGTGATAGGGAGAGTTCTTATGAAGCGAACTCTATCAAGAGTTGTTGTCCAAGGGGGATAAATATGAAATTCTATTTAAAGTTGTTTACTATAAATCTAAAAAGTCAAATGCAATATAAAATATCTTTCTGGTTGACAAGTTTGGGACAATTTGTAACAGCATTCACTTCTTTTTTTAGCATACAATTTATTTTCATGCAGGTGAATGCTATAGATCAATTTACTTATGGACAAGTGCTGCTTTGCTTTTCCGTTATTATGATGGCTTTCTCAGTTGGGGAAGCATTGGGGGGAGGATTAGCGACCTTTTCCTATATAGTTAATTCAGGGAATTTTGATCGTATGCTTATAAGGCCTAGGAATGTAATAATGCAGATTATTATTCCTAATATTGATTTAACACGTATTGGATTGTTGATTCAAGGGACAATCGTGATCTGTATTGCAATACCTCTTAGTGGTATTGCATGGAATATTAGTAAAATCATTTTATTAATTGCTATGGTTATTTGCGGAGCGGTTTTGTTTTTTTGCCTATTTCTTATTAAGGCTACAGCATCATTTTTCACAATTGAAAGTTTGGATTTTTTGAATATTTTTACATATGGAACAAGGCAGTTTGGACGTTATCCATTTTCAGTCTATGGATCTAAAATATTATGGATTTTAACATTTTGTATTCCATTAGCTTTGATACAATACTATCCGCTTTTATATTTGACAAATAGAAGTTCATCCTTATGGTATTTTTGTGCCCCTTTTTTATCCTTAATTTTTATCTGTCCATGTTATTTGTTTTTTAAAATGGGATTGCATAGATATAAATCTGCAGGTTCTTGATAGAAAACGACTATATACTAATATGTATTTGGTGAGGAGTTTGTAATGTCAAAAAATAATATATATATAACATATTTGTACAATAGTGGTTTTATTGCTGAAACAGAAAAGCATTTAATGATATTTGATTTTTGCTTAGGGGTATCAGATGTGAATACGATAAATGCAACAGTTTTGAAAAGTAAGCCATATGTTACTGTATTTGTTAGTCATGCACATAGAGACCATTTTAATCCCATGATTCTTAGGTGGCGTGTAAGAAGGCCTGATATTCAATATATTTTTTCGGACGATATTCCAGAATTAGATAATGTAATAAGAATGAGATCAGGAGAAGCGATAGAAATAAACAATATGAATATTATAGCATTACCAAGTACTGATATAGGCGTTAGCTTTTTGGTTACAGTAGACGGGTTTGTAATATACCATGCAGGAGATTTGAATTATTGGAATTGGCAACAAGAAAATAATTCTATAGAAGAATATCAAATTCGTCAACGAAAGGCCAAAATAGCTTTTCAGAGAGCTTTATATCCACTCAGGAAGGAAGAAATTGATGTGGCTTTTTTTCCAGTAGATCCGCAAATTGGTAGTAATTATGACGAAGGGGCAATTTACTTCATAAATAATTTCTCTCCTAAAGTTTTTGTACCCATGCATTTTCGGCGCGAATATGCTGTTTGCGAGAAATTAAGGAAAAAGCTTGGATCTTCTGAAAGCCAAGTTTTCTGTATTTCGCATGTAGGCCAAGTTTTTAGCTATCATAAAGGATAATATTATATTAGCCTTAGTTATGTATTACTGAAATTTGTAAAATAAAAAATTTAAAAGAGGGATGCTTATGAATAATAAACAAATTTTTAATTACAATGTCGAAGTATATGATAAAGCTCGCCCGCAATATCCACAAGAACTCTTTAAAGATATATTATTATATTCAGCAATTGGGTCTCAAAGTAAAGTCTTAGAAATTGGGATTGGTACAGGGCAGGCTACAAAACCTTTTTTAAATATGGGAAGCATTGTGACTGCAATTGATATAGGAGATAAACTAATTGATTATGTGGCTGAGAAATATCATAGCTTTAATAATTTTCACGCTATATGTGATGATTTTGTTAAATATGATTTTAATCATAGTCGATTTGATTTAATTATTTGCGCTACAGCATTCCATTGGCTCCCAAAAGATCTGGCTTATAAAAAAATTATGGCATTATTAAAGCCAGGTGGTACAGCTGCATTATTTTGGAATCATCCCTTCCCTAATAGGACAACAGACGTCAGTAATTTAGTAAATCAAAAGGTTTATGAAAAATACCGGCCTGAATCAAAACCGCCAATAGAGTTTTCAGAAGCTGATTGTTCACAACGTTGCGAAGAATTAGTAAAATATGGTTTTTTTGATGTTCAAACAAAATTGTACCATAGGGTTCGTACTCTTACCTCTGATGAGTATATTTCTTTAATTAAAACATATTCAGATCATAGAAAGCTGCCTGTAAATAGACAGGTAGAATTTGAGAATGCAATGAAAGAAGAACTGGATAAGATTGGTGGGAAAATCAATATCTACGATACACTGGACTTGTATTTAGGAAGGAGGTAATTGATTTAATGTGTAGATCAGGTATATTTAATAATTTGGGAGTGCCAGATAATCAAGTGCTACTTCAAGATGTATATGAAGAATGTAAAGTGGTCTATGAATATGAAAAAAATATAATTTTAAAGTTATTAGGGAATATGTGCATTGCGATTGAACATGTGGGAAGTACTTCTGTTAAGGGGATGGTTGCAAAACCAATTATTGATATAGCCGTCGGAGTCCATGATTTGAATATTCTAAAAAAAATTCCTGCGATAATGATAAATGGAGGGTACCATCATTTGAGTGAACATGGTGACAATGATCGATTATTATTCATAAAAAAGAAGCAGGGTAAATGCTTTTTACATATCCATGTAGAAATATATCAAGGTGAATCGTGGGAGAATCATTTGCTTTTTAAGGAGTACTTGCAAAAGAATTTAAAAGCGCTGTCGGAATACAATCGATTAAAAAAGGATTTAGCAGCAAGATTTTCTGATGATAGAAAACAATATACTAGCGGCAAAGCTGACTTTATTCAATCTTGTCTTGGCGAAATAAGAAACATTCAGTATATTAAATAAAAATATTGTTAATATGTAACAATGAACGAGTGAGAGATAAATAATGGAAGCAAGCTTTGCTGGTGAGGAGGGCTAACATAGAAAAATTAACAGAATGTGTATAGTTTTAAAGATTATTTCTATATATTATGTATGTGATGCAGAGGTGAAAGTAGATCAGCTTATTTTAGGCAATATCACATAAAGGAGCTTCCTGTATAGTTTAAAGTGTGGACGTTGAAAAATGAAAATACCTCAGAGTACAATAAGACTACTGACTTGGCGAGTTGGTAAAATCTTATTGAACAGAGAGGTATCTATAATGAAGTTTAACACACAGAACGAAAAATTGAAGCGATTACAGAAACAACTTTGGTACTCGGGATCGATGTCGGAAGTGAAGCACACTATGCCAGAGCTTTTGATTATAGAGGTATCGAGTATTCAAAGAAACCTTTTAAATTTAGTAATAAAGAAGCTGGATTTGTGACATTGAAAGCGTGGATCCTGGACATCAAAGAAAAACATGGCAAGGATAAGGTGGTTCCGGGAATGGAACCTACCGGTCACTATTGGTTCAATCTCGGCAAGTTTCTTCAGGATAACGAGATGAAACCGGTGCTTGTGAATCCTCACCATGTAAAAAAATCAAAAGAACTCGACGATAATCATCCGACGAAGAACGATCGTAAGGATCCTAAAGTTATTGCAGGACTGGTTCGGGAGGGACGCTATATGATCCCATATCTGCCTGACGGTGTTTATGCTGATCTTAGAACAGCATCGAACATGAGATTTTAGTTACAAGGGGAACTTACAAGAATTCACAATCGGATCAGTCGTTGGTTCAACATATATTTTCCTGAATATAAGACGGTATACGGAAAACCAGATGCCAAAAGCGGAATGCTGATTCTCAAGAAGGCTCCACTTCCGAAAGACATCCTGACGTTAGGTGTCGAGGGAGTGAACCAGATCTGGCGGGATGCAAAGATTCGTGCAGTTGGAAAAGCGCGGGCAAAGACCCTGGTAGAGGCTGCAGAGCACAGCGTTGGAAGTAACGAAGGAGAGGTATCGGCAAGAATGGAGCTCCGAATGCTTCTGGAGGATTATGAATCCAGAAATACACGTCTGCAGTAGGTAATGGCTCTGATCGAAGAGCTGATAAAACAGATTCCGATGGCGGAAAAGCTTTTGGAAATCAAGGGTGTAGGAATCAGAACAGTATCTGGATTCCTTGCAGAAGTTGGAGACATCAGCCGCTTCAATAACCCGAAAGAACTACAGAAACTTGCAGGGTTGGCACTGGTAGAAAATAGTTCCGGTAAGCATAAGGGCGAGACAACAATAAGCAGACGAGGTCGTAAGAGACTTAGATATTTGCTCTTTGAGGTTGCAATGTCGCTTGTGGCAAAGAATAAGGAATTCGGTGAATTGCATCACTACTACACGACCAGAAAGCTGAATCCATTAAAGAAGATGCAGTCACTCATGGCTGTAGCAGCCAAGTTGCTCCGAGTCTTTTTTGCAATGCTGACGAAAGGTGTGGACTATGATCCCCAAAAGATGATCAGTGATATCAAAAGACCGGCAGTTTATTTGCAGGCAGCCAAAACGAAACAGATAACCATATAGGAGATTGCCATGAAGGCAGTCACGGAACAAAGCAGAATGTAACAGATAACGTCCACTGATCACAGTGCTGATACAGGAAGCGAGTCAGTAATCAATGATACAAAGAATGAGCCAGTAGTCGTCAGGAATGACCACCATAGGGCAAAGACCCAGCAAAGGAGCATAGCTGACACCCTGGCTATGGGCAGGCAGGACGAAGGAAGTTAGGACCTCTGGAGACAGAGATGATCCTGGTGGATATAGGAGGTTAGCTGCCATAGAGGGGCGGGTATACACAAGGCCAGTAAAGCGAAAATCAAAGACGTTCTATTTTGTGTACCCTTTATCCGCTATTTCAGTACCTGATACATCGAAATGCTCATAACTCCGGCTTATTCTCTGAGATTTATAGGGCTGAAAAGCCCGTGGTTTCAACAAAAAATACTTGATTATATGAGGAGATGGTTTTGAATGATTAAATGTGAAAATTAGTGAATATGATATGGAAAAAGATGGAAAAATAACATGCTTAAAGAGTATAAAAAGAATAATAGTTCCTGAGAATTAAAAGATAAATTTTGAATGGCAAAGAAAAACTAAGATAAAATATAGCATAATAATTCAAGAAAGGATTGTAAAAGTATGTCAAAGAATGATATTTGTGAAAAGGTAATGGGAATTTTAAAACAAATTTTAGATTATAATAATGGTTTAATACCGACAACTTATACAGAAGAGTTTGGGGAAAGACTTAGTTCAATTGAATTTGTAACTTTTATTGTTGAAATTGAAAGCAAATTTGAGATAGAAATAGATGATGATGATTTTGAACTAAATAATATGGATACAGTAGAAAAAATTGCTAATTTAGTTACAAGATATTTATCGGAAGAAGCTTCTCAATAAAGTTGAGGTATTTAAATATGAAAAGAGAGAATAGTTTGATAGTTGATCCGAGTCATAGCTTTTTAGATATGCCTCTTGGGGAACCATTTATTTGTTCTTTTAGTGGGGGGAAGGATAGTGTCTTAGCGTTATCATTGGCTAGTGAAAAAGGGAATGCTAAAGGATTAATTCATTGGAGTAATAAACTTACAAGTACGTCCACTTTTCATGAACAGTCAATTTCTATAGTTAAGCAGCAAGCTTTAAACTTAGACTTACCGCTTACAATCACATCTTTTTCCCCGAAAGAACATCGGTTAGAGCTACTTAAAATATATGAAGATTTTGCATCACAAGGAATTAAAAGTATTGTTTTTGGTGATATTTATTTGATGGATTCTGTGAAGCTGCAGTCAATTTTATGTAAAAAAGCAGGATTAATTCCCAGGTATCCTCTTTGGGAAAGGAATTACGCTGATTTAATGCGGAATATTAATAAACATGAAATTATAAGTATAATTTCAAGAATTAACATTGAGAAATTAGATTCGAAATGGTTAGGAGTTGCATTTAATCAGGAAGTATATCAAGAATTTATGAAATTGGATATTGATCCATTTGGAGAAAATGGCGAATTTCATACAACAGTTGTTGATGGAAAAATATTTAAAAATCCTTTAAAGTATAGCATTAATACAACTGAAAATACGAGTATAAATTTAAGTATACATAGTTTATCAGATAACACACTTAAGCTGATTTAAGTTTTGAAAGGATATCCTATTATGACATATAAACTAGAGAATCTTTTTGGCTATCGTTTTTTCGAAAAAAAAGAAGGACCATTAGTTACAATAAGAAAGTACACCAAAAAGGAAGTGGATGAAATTGGGAAACGGGCAGGAATAACAAATATACAAGAGATATATGATAACCGTGTAATTATCGAAAATTGGTTATATAGGCAATTTGTAAAAAAGGGGGGGCAACCCCAAATTAAAATCCCTTACTATGCTGCTGTATATGATGAACTTCCAGCGGATAATCAATTACATGTGCGTTTTCAGGAGCCTCAATGTATTCGTATACCGATGAGTGCTTTCCCTAAAAATTGTGTAAGCTTTACATATGGACAATCTCCTAGAGCTCTAACGAGAAAAGACAATCATCCAACTAGACGCAAACTATTAACATGGGAAGAAGCAGAATGGGCAATCAACAAATTTCCATATGATCATAACGAAGGTACATGGTTGGAAATGCAAATATGGGAAGAAAGTACTATTCAGCATTTTTATAATAATAAAAATAATCTATATGTTAAAGATTTTAATGTTTCTCAGAGGATGTCAGAAGCAACAAAACAGATGGTATATATGAAATATTTTCCCTATATACGGATGTTACCATCGAGATTGTTTTTCGACGCTAATTCTGTGCACGGTGTGATGCATGCATTACGAGTATTTGTATTGGCTGATAAATTGGCCGAAGATCAGAAGCTAGATATTCAATTGAAGAGTATTCTTCAATGCAGTGCCTTATATCATGATATTGGACGTAATAATGATCAAATTGATGATTTTCATGGATATAGGAGCTATGAAGAAATACGAAAATTTGGCATTGTTCTTCAAAAATTTCCATTTAAACTGCAAGAAATTATGAGATTTGTTATTGAAAATCATCCATTTGATGATCAGAAAGCAGTAGAGAATATAAAAAAATATAGTTTGGGTGATTCAGAGCGTATTGAAGCAATGAAAGTATTACATATTTTAAAAGATGCAGATACCCTTGATCGTTGTAGATTTGGTCATATCAATTTAGATTATTTAGCTCTGGAAGACTCAAGAAAATATGTTTCTTTCGCATATCAGTTACTTACGATATTTCGCGAAAAAATATAATAAGTGTTTATATAATAAAAAAGGAAAATGCATTATGATTCTAAATGGTTATTACTTATTTGTTTACTCAGAAATAGATCCGGTATTAAATGTTTTAGGAAAGTCTAGAAGACATGACCATTGTCTTTCGGTTTTTTACAAGAATGATATGGATATTACATTGATCTGTCATCATGAATTTGAAAGATATAGTGGTTTTAAACATCATAATATAGCTTTTTATAGTAAAGAAGATGCAGAGATATTTATTAATACATTATTAGAACCATATTCTTTATCTATAAATGATTTTGTTGGAATATATGGTTTACCGGGACTGACAGCAGATACAGATATATCGTATACAAGTATAAATGATATTAAAGATATTTCATATCATTCAATCTGTCACTTATTTTCAAGTTTGTGTATGGATACCGAAAAGTTTTATAACAACATAATTCTTTCGCTTTCATTTGATGGAGGACCTGATGCTCTTATTGATAAAAAAATTGATGGAAAATATTATTTTTGTGGTGCGTTATCATACAAGGGAGAGATAAAATACTTTCCTATTTCATCTCCCGGCGGTTATTGGTTATATTTGAGTGATTATTTTGATATGCCAGAAGGAACCTTAATGGCATTAGCGTATGCTACAAAGGCAAAAAGCTTGGAAACATTTAAGCCACTTTCAAATTATTATAAAGCATCAGATAGGACGATATTTATTGATGAAATAAACAAAATAATTGATCGAATCATGGGATATAGCGATTCGGATGAAGGAGTACTATTTGTTAAAGAAAATGATACGAGGTTTTCAGAAGTAGAAACTAAAATTAGTATGATTGTTAAGGTAATTCAAGAGTTATCGATAAAAAATGTATTTACGCAAATTGACAAAATATTATTAGATTATTCGCTTATTTCTTCTGATATTATGGTTGCGTTATCGGGTGGTTACGCTCTAAATTGTCCAACAAATTCTAAAATAATGGAAAAATATCATTTCAAAGGACAGTTATGTGTGCCATGTATAAATGATAGTGGACTTAGCTTGGGAATGGGGTTGTATTACTTCTTTAAAAATTGTAAACAGTTTAATTTTAAGTTAAGTAGTGCTTACTATGGTTATAACGATAAAGAAAATCTTTTTGGCACAATTGATGACTTTAGATACTTTATAGCAGATGTAACTAGGGGCATATCCCAAGCATCCAATGATATCCAAAAATCACCTGTTGTATGGATAGATGGGAATGCGGAAATTGGACCTAGGGCCTTGGGCCATAGAAGTATATTAGCAAACCCAATGAATATGGAACATAAAAATTTACTTAATTTATATAAGCAAAGAGAATGGTGGCGACCAGTAGCTCCGATTATTTTAGAAAAGTATGTAAAAGAATGGTTTGAAAATGGTTTTTCTTCGCCGTATATGTTGAATAATTTTTGTGTGGATAGTACTTTATCTGATCATGTTTTGGGAATACTCCATCTTGATGGCACGGCGCGAGTACAGACCATTGATTACAATTTAGATAATAAGCTTTGGAAAGTAGTTTCTGATTTTTATGAGTTAACTGGAATTCCGATAATTAGTAATACTTCTTTAAATGATAAAGGAGAACCTATCGTTAATACCATTGCGCAAGCTTTAAATTTTGCATTACGAAAAAAAATAAAAATAGTTTATGCATATGGGTATAGAATTGAATTATGTAATCATAAAGATTATGGGGAAAAGAGTCCCCTGATAAGATTTAATAATTTATTCATATCCCATGTAAAAGAATATAAGAAAATTATCAAACAAATTAATCCACACGGTCTTTCAAAAACAGAATTGCTTATTTATATGTATAGTCCATCATTATCGGTCTACGATATAAAAAATTATACAGAGGCAATGACAGTGCGCAATATTGTTAGAAAGCTGAAAAGAGTTAGTGGTGATTTAAAATTTTTTGAAGTATAAGATTGCTATACTAAGAGATTGATAATGCTGTGTAATATTATTAAATTTATAGCTTCAAAGGATTTGGCTTTAGGAAATAAAAGACATTTCTTAGCTGAATATATCTAATAATACAGATAAAAAGAAAGGATATAATTCATTCAATTCTCCAGAATTAAAGTGTAACTGAGCAAATTAGTAGGGATTTTTAAGGCTAAGCCAGTTGTAAATAACTATATGTCTGAATCTCTTGTATTATACTCAGATTTCTGGATGACGTATAATTAATTTCGCAAAATCAATTTCATAAAAATAGACATGGTCTATAGTCGTTTGGTAGAATTAAGTCACCACAACAAAACCCATCAAAGGAGGCTATAGAACCATGTCTGATAAGATTATACAGCTAAATGAAGATTTAATAAAGCACGATTTAAAGGATCTTGTCCGCAGCAGTGTGGAAGAAACCTTAAATGCCCTGCTCGATAAGGAAGCCGATGAATTAGTCAACGCTGAAAATATGAGCGCTCCTCTGACCGCCAGGGATACCGCTCCGGCCATTACAAGCGAAATCTCCATACTACCGCAGGGGAAGTCGAACGGAAGGCTCCTAAACTGAAAGGGGTCCCTTTCGAGACAGCCATCATCGAAAGATATCGCCGCAGGGAATCTTCCGTGGAAGAGGCTCTTATCGAGATGTATCTGGCCGGTGTATCTGTCCGGCGTGTGGAGGATATCACCGAGGCTTTATGGGGAACGAAAGTATCCCCCGGAACCATCAGCAACCTGAATAAAAAGGCTTATGAGCATATCGAGATCTGGCGTACCCATCCGCTTTCCGGGAATTATCCGTATGTTTACGTAGATGGTGTTTACCTGAAACGCAGCTGGGGGGGGGCGAGATCCAGAACGTTTCTGTTCCCGTTGCCATTGGCGTCAGCCAAGATGGCTGTCGGGAGATCCTTGGCGCTGCGGAAGGCATGAAAGAGGATCGTGAGAGCTGGCGTTCTTTCTTTGTATGGCTGAAAGAACGAGGGCTTACTGGCGTACGTCTGACCATCGGTGATAAAAATCTCGGTATGCTGGAGACCATTCCGGAAGTCTTTCCGGAGGCCAGATATCAGCGCTGTACTGTTCATTTTTACAGAAATATATTTTCTGTTACACCCCGGAACAAGATGAAAACGGTAGCTCTTATGCTCAAGGCGATCCATGCGCAAGAAAGCAAGAAAGCTGCCCGTGAAAAAGCAATCCAGGCAGCGGAGAAGCTCCGAGCCAGGAAGCTTGCCAAAGCTACCAGGAAGGTGGAGGATGGAATCGAAGAAACCTTAACCCTATATGGATTTTCCTACGCAGCATTGGACCCGGATTCGGACCAATAATGCGATTAAGCGCCTCAACCGTGAGATTAAACGCCGTACAAAAGCAATCGGCGCTTTTCCCGACGGGCAGAGTGCCTTGATGCTCGTATATCCCAGACTGCGTCATGTAGCAGGAACCAGTTGGGAAGCCAGACGCTATATGAATATGGATCATCTTTTCAAATTAGAAGAGGATCTGCTGTCTGATATCATAGCCGGCTGACTATCGGCTGCCAAACGGCTAGGTTCTGATTTTGCGAAAAACTATTGACACTATCGATTTGTGATTACTCATTATAGATCCGTAATGATAAGTATCTATATAAATACGAATTCAGTAATACAGCCTTACATTCAAAGGCTTAGAGTAACTTGTATAGTAAAGACAATCATTAGCATTTAATGCTATTAGCTACTAGATACTGTAAATGACAAATATGTTAAAATACGGTGGGGTGAAACTTCTATATAGAAACGTTATATAGGCAAAAATAGGATAACCGAATGTAATATTGACAATCAGGTTATTGTAAATCGTGTAAAGATTTGAATAACGGTTTGCGGTTTGTGATACTGTACATATAACAATATTTTATATCTATGAATTTAAAGTTACTATTGACTATCTCATTATTATTCAATTAGGAGAGTTAGGTATGACACATACAAGATATAATAATTACGTGGATTTACACTTGCATACCACTGCATCAGATGGGAGGCTTCTCCCAAGTGAATTAGTAGAGCAAGCTATTATAAAAGGGAGATCTGCAATAGCAATTACTGATCATGACACCACTGCAGGGATAAATTCTGCAATTGCTACAGCTAGCAATCACAATATTGAAGTAATAGCTGGTGTTGAGTTTTCTGTCCAATTTGTACCCACGATGCATATTTTAGCACTTTATGTTGATATCGAAAATATTGATCTAAAGAAAGAATTAAATAGACTAGAAAAAGTACGTTGTCGTTTAATCGCAAAAGCGTTTTATAGAATACGGCAGTTTGGTATTAACATCTCACCTTATAAGCTGAGGGAAGTCGTTGGAGCTATTACTATCTCCAATTTGAAGATGTATCTTATTTCAGAAAACATGATAAGTAAAGGAAGTGATATTGATATAGCCCTTCAGGATATTTTAAATGATTGGAAGAAGGCGCTTCCAAGTCCGAAAGAGTGTATATCATTAATTCATAAATGTGGTGGGCTTGCTTTTTTAGCACATCCTATTTTATTAGGGTATTCAAATGAAATGTTAGAAACTATTATATGCAATTTAAAACAATGGGGGTTAGATGGGATTGAGGTAGAACATCCAGCGCATTCTAGTGTTGAGCGTAAACAACTTGATAAAATGTTACAAAAATATTCGTTGATAAAAAGTGGAGGTAGTGATTATCATGGAAACAAATACAATATGGATGAAACCATAGAAATTTCTCATGATATTCTGAAACAAATAAAATTTTTACGAAAGGAGAAATACGATGTTTGAATGCCCAAAAGTTTTGTTCATTAATTGTTTGGGAAGTTATTTCTATAGTATTCTACAATCTATCGGGGGAACAATAGCTGAAAAAGAATTATTATGTTATTTATCATCTGGTGCTTTAAGATATGAAAAATTGAATCCAGACGAGGTATATGAGAAGTATAAACAAAATCCTTGGGGCTATCAACCAATTAAAATAAAAAATAGCTGTGGGAAAGATATGAGCATAGATAGTTCTTTTTTTAAATTTTTGCTTTGGAATTTTAATATATCTACTCAAGTGAAAACTATAGAAAACGTTGAGTACTTAATAAATGATTTGATAAATAATTATAATAGTGGAATAGCTTGTATATGTAATATTGACGAATATTATCTTCCTAGTAATAATGAAACTTTTCAAAAAAAACATAATAAGCATTTTTTGCTTATGGATAAAATTGATTTGAAAGAAAAGTCTGTTAGACTGATTGATTCCGAAAATCCGCGACCAATCATTTTAAAGTATGAAGAGCTAAATAGCTGTATTGTTAAAAGTCTTTATAAAAATAAACTATTATATACAATTGACTATAAAGGCTATAAATTAAACAATTATTCATCTACATGTTTTTTTAATTTGAATATGCTATTTAGTTTAATGTATTCTATGCAAGAATTAATGATGGAAATGATTGAAATACAAAATAAAAATGAAAAAATAGAGTATTATTTCTGTGGATATTATTATACGATATTGTCTAAGATAATACCATATTTTATTATGATAACTGCTTTACTGCAAAAAGATGACGAAAATTTATACTTAGAAAGCAAGCTAATATTAAAAGAACTTAGAGGATTAATTAATTTTATGCGATTAAAGATCTTTAAGAGGCAATATGATTTGAAGCCGATTTTAAGAAAGATACAGATAACACTTAACAACTGTGAGTCTTTGGGGCTTAAAATATAATAACAAAGGGGGAATTGATAATGAATACTAGCCAATATTATCTGAGCTGTGAACATTTGGAATATAATGTTGTGTTTTTTACAGATCGTATTCGTGTATGTTGTGGAGATGAAATAAGAAGATCTAATTCTTTGCTTCCGGGAATTGCAATTGATGATATAAATCTTGACAATTTGGATGATTTGTTATCAGAATTTCGTCAGTATAAGGAGCAAATTGTGAGAGATATTAATTCGAATAAACCGATAATTTGTAAAGGGTGTAAATATTTACGCAAAGATTATTGGGAAAAAAGCGCTACTTTTAAGTTGGTAAATTTTTCGACTGATTATCCTTGTAACTTGAAATGTTCATACTGTTTTCAAAATTCTAAAGACTATAATTACAAAACTAATTACGATATTTATAAGCTCATTTCCAAGGTATTACAAAGCAAATTTATATCTAAACAAACACAGTTTATTTATGCTTGCGGTGAGCTTGGCATCCATCCCAAAGCGCAAGAATTGATACAATTTTTTGAAGGAAACAAGGTATCTTTTTTTACTAATGCAACAAAATATTTTGAATCCATGCATCAGTTGATATGTAAACCTCAGAATAGTATGCTTGTAAGTATAGACAGCGGAACAAAAGAAACCTACAGGAAAATTAAAGGTGCAGATTTGTTTGAGACTGTGTGTGAAAATCTTTGTTGCTATGCAAAAAATAATGGGAATGTTATATTAAAATACATTTTGACACATGGAAATACTAGTATGGATGATTTAAATGGCTTTATTGATTTTTGCGTTAAGGCTAATATACATAATATTAGGATTGTATATGATTGGAATATTACGGTGGCAAATAGTCAAA
>URKY01000025.1 GCA_900548465.1 uncultured Eubacterium sp. | reverse complement strand
TGTGACCCCCTGCTTGTAAGGCAGATGCTCTCCCAGCTGAGCTAAGATCCCATACAGAATTTAAACTGCCTTATTAATATAAACGTTAAAGCGGGGGTTGTCAACAACTTTTTTCAAAAAAATGTAAAATAATTTAAAAAGATTGAAAATTTTCCGGAAATAAATAAATTATAAGAAAACATATGTAACTATTATATTCCCCATTATTAAATTATAAATTATATAGTTTTTATTATAAAATGTGGTATAATTGAATTCGCTATGAGCAAAAATATATTTTGAGGTGTATTATGAGGATTGGAATGGGATATGATGTCCATAAATTAGTAGATAACAGGAAACTGATTTTGGGCGGAGTGGAAATTGAATACGAAAAAGGTTTGTTAGGACATTCTGATGCTGATGTTGTGGTCCATGCGATTATGGATGCGCTTTTAGGAGCAGCGGCTCTTGGAGACATTGGAAAGCATTTTCCTGACACTGATCCCAAGTACAAGGGAATATCAAGTATAGAATTGCTAAAGCATGTTGGAAAACTGTTAAAGGAAAACGGTTATGTGATTGGAAATATTGATGCAACTATTATATGTCAAAGACCAAAGCTTGCACCATATAGGGAAGAAATGGTACAGAATGTTGCAAAGGCACTGGAAATTGAAACTAATCAGGTGTGTATAAAGGCTACGACAGAGGAAGGATTGGGCTTTACAGGAGAGGGTAAAGGAATCTCATCTCAGGCTATTGCATTGCTGCAATAATTACATATTAGATAAAAGGTGCATTATGTTAGATTACGAACTGAAAGAAATAGAAATAAATGATTATGAGCAATTAAAAGAATATTTTATGTTGAGAAGACCGGAAACGGCTGACAGTAATATTCTGGACTTGTATATATGGAAAGACTGTTACCCAACCAGATACTTTACGAATGACATAGGATTAATGTGGATAGCGAAAAGTGAGGACAACAGTTATTATTCCACAGTTCCATGTTGTAAGGATGAAGATTTGAAAAAATGTTTTGCAGATACAAAACAATACTTTAATGAAGTTTTAAAAAAGAAACTTACAATGTATCTTGTGGATAAAGAGGCATTGGAAATACTTGATCTGTCTGAAGATGAATACGTTATAGTTCCCGACAGAACATATTTTGATTATGTTTATGATGCACAAAAATTAAGAACTTTCAGTGGGAAAAAATATCACAAAAAAAAGAATCATTTAAATGCCTTCAAAAAAGAATATGAAGGAAGATATGAATTTAAAATATTAACAAGTGAACACGAAAAAGAAATTTTAGAATTCCTTGAAAAATGGAAGGAAACAAAGGAACATGCCCAGGAACATGAATTTATTGACTGGGAAGCAAGAGGAATAAAGTATATTCTGGACCATGAAGATGTACTGGAATATAAAATTGGAGCAGCATACATTGATGGAAAACTGGAGGCGTTTACAATTGGAAATTATTACAAAGAAGAGGACATGGTATATATTCCAATAGAGAAGGCGAATCCCAACATAAGAGGACTTTACCAGTATATATGCAGTGAATTTCTTGTTGAGGTTTTTCCGGAGGCAGCGAAGGAGAACAGGGAAGATGACATGGGACTTGAAGGACTAAGAAAGTCAAAACAGTCATATAATCCAATATATATGGTTGAAAAATATACTGTAATTCAGAAATAGAGAGAAGAAAAATGATAAGATTACTTGATACTTTTGAAAAACAAAATAGTAGAAATATATATGAAAAGAGCTTTACTGAAGACAGCAAAGCGTATGTTGACTATTACTATAATCATGGAATTAATGATAATGAAGTAGTTGTATATGAAAAAGATGGGAAAATTGTATCGGCCATGCATCTTATTCCGAAAAATATTATTTTTGGAGGAAAAAAAAGCGAAGCAAAATATATCTATGCAGTTTCAACCCTTGAAGAATACAGAAAAAAAGGTTATAGTAGTCAAATCTTCAAAGAAGTGCTAAAAGAAATGTACGATAATGCCGAGGCATTCACTTATCTGATTCCATCGGATGAACAGGTGGCTGGGGTATATAGAAAACTGGGCTTTGAGTATGTTATGGACAAAAAAGAATTGATAGCCGGTAACAGAAGAAAAAAGCCAAGTAATGCATTTATGATAAGAAAGGCAGAAAATTCCGACCTACTTAAACTGTCGATTTTTGCCCAGTCGGCATTATATGACAGATATAGCATTACATTAGAAAAAACTATAGATTACTTTAAAAACATGCAGGAGCTGGCTGCACATTGTGGTGGAAAAATTGAAATATTTACTGAGCGAAAGGTTATAGTAGGATACAGGATATGGCTGGAAGATGAACTGATAGAGGAAGTTCTTGATGGTGAAATCCAAAATCTGTGCTGGCTTGCAGGAAGCAGCAAACCATATCTTATGCTTAGAATAGTAAATGTGGAAAAATTTCTGCAGGGATTAAAGTTTCATGAATTCAGTTCCTTTATAATCAGAATAAAGGACGAAATAATAAGTGAAAATAATGGAACATTTAAATTTGCATATAGAGCAGGAAATGTTAAAATAACAAAAATAGATGATAATAACGGGATTGAACCTGACTATGAAATGACAATAGACGAATTTACTGCGTGTATATTTGGAAAGGGAGCAGTTGAGGAGTTTCCGATGCAGTGCAGTACAAATGGTGTATTTATAAATGATTATGTATAAAGGTTAAAGAGTGAAAGTTATGGGATTTTTGAAATATTATAAAGAAGAAGTAGAAGTTATTAAGAGCAGGGATCCTGCTATGAAGAAAAATATTGAGGCAATATTATATCCGAGTTTTTGGGCAATTTATAACTATAGAAAGGCACACAGACTTTTTCTCAAAGGAAAAATATTCCGTGCAAGAAAGATTTCCCAAAAAACAGCAAGAAAAACAGGCATAGAAATTCATCCTGCAGCCCAAATAGGCAAAGGACTATTTATAGACCATGGTCATGGAGTTGTAATTGGAGAAACGTCCATCATTGGTGACAATGTTACCCTGTATCAGGGCGTCACCCTTGGGGGAACCGGAAAGGAACAGGGAAAGCGTCATCCAACAATTGGCAATAATGTAATGATTGGTGCCGGAGCAAAGGTTCTTGGTTCATTTACCATTGGGGATAATTCAAAAGTGGCAGCAGGTTCGGTTGTTTTAGAAGAGGTTCCACCTAACTGTACAGTAGTAGGTGTACCGGGAATTGTTGTAAAACAGGATGATGAAATGGTTCCGTATTTTGACCTTGATCAGGTACATATACCTCATCCGGTACAAAGTGAATTGAAACGTCTTAACAGCGAGATTGAAGATTTAAAGAAAAAGTTAAGTGAGAATAAATAACATAAAACATAAATAAAAATCAATGCAAGGAGAAATCAATGAAGATATACAATACTTTAACTAAAAAGAAAGAGGTTTTTAAACCTATATCAGAAGAGCAGGTGGGAATGTATACATGTGGACCTACAGTTTACCACTATGCACACATTGGTAATTTGCGTACTTACATTATGGAGGATGTTCTGGAAAAAGAGTTGCGTTATGAAGGATATAACGTAAAGCGAGTAATGAATATTACAGATGTTGGACATTTATCAAGTGATGCAGACACCGGCGAAGACAAGATGTTAAAAGGTGCGAAAAGAGAACATAAAACTGTTATGGAAATTGCAAAGTTTTATACTGATGCATTTTTTGATGACTGTAATAAGTTAAACATCAAAAGACCTGATGTAGTTGAACCTGCTACTAACTGTATTGATGATTTTATTAAAGTTATAACAAAATTACTTGATGACGGATATGCATATATTGCAGGAGGAAATGTTTACTTTGATACATCAAAGCTTGATAAATATTATACATTATCAAGCCATAATGAAGAAGAACTTATGGTTGGTGTAAGAGATGATGTTGACGAGGATGAGAATAAGAAAAATAAAACTGACTTTGTTTTGTGGTTTACAAAATCAAAATTTGATAATCAGGAACTAAAATGGGACAGTCCGTGGGGAGTGGGTTATCCGGGATGGCATATTGAATGCTCATGTATCAGCATGAAAAACCTTGGAGAGTACCTTGACATTCACTGTGGCGGAATTGACAATATATTCCCACATCACACAAATGAAATTGCTCAGAGTGAATCTTATTTAGGTCACAAATGGTGTAATTACTGGTTCCATGTTCATCATTTGAATGACAAGAGTGGAAAGATGAGTAAATCAAAGGGAGATTTCCTTACGGTATCATTACTTGAAAGCAAAGGATACGACCCTATTGTATACAGAATGTTCTGTTTGCAGTCACATTACAGAAAACCTCTTGAATTTAGTTATGAGGTAATGGATTCAGTTGCAGCAGGATATAAAAAACTCAGAAACAGAATTGCCAAGCTTAACAAAGATGGTGAAGTTAATATGGAAGCAGCAAAGGAATATAAGCAGAAGTTTATAGACGTAGTTGGAAATGATTTAAATACTGCTTCGGGAATAACTTTAATTTATGATGTATTAAAAGAAGATTTTAATGATGCAACAAAGTTCTACATTATAAAAGATTTTGATTATGTATTGTCATTAAATCTTACAGACGGTGAAGTTGGTGCAAATATATCTGTTGACAGTGATTTAGAGGCTTACATTAACGAAATGATTGAAAAGAGAGCGGCAGCAAAGAAGGAAAGAGATTTTGCTACGGCAGATGGCATAAGAGACGAACTTGCAGCTAAGGGAATTATCTTAAAGGATACAAGAGAAGGAACAACATACGAAATACAGTAGTTTATTTAATGGAGAAGAGTGAATAGTGAACAGTGATATTTTTGAAATAATAAAACAGAATATGGATTTAGATGATATTAATATCACGGATTATTCACCTCTTACTCTTGCCTATATTGGTGATGGAATTTATGAGATTGTAATAAGAACCGTTATTGTTGATGAGACAAACAGACAGGTAAATAAAATTCATAAGGCTGCATCAAATCTGGTAAAAGCGGGAACTCAGGCGAAAATGATACATTATATAATGGATGATTTGACAGATGAGGAACTGACCATATATAAGAGAGGCAGGAATGCAAAAGCAGTAACAAGGGCGAAAAATGCATCTATGTCTGAATACAGAACTGCCACGGGATTTGAGGCACTTATGGGGTGGCTTTACCTTACCGGTCAATCAGAGAGAATGATGAAATTAATAAAAAAATCTGTCACTGTTTTTACGGCAGAAGATAATAATAAATAATAATCGGAGAAAAAATGAGATATCAGGAATTTGTAATAGAAGGAAGAAATGCGGTTATTGAAGCGTACCGCGCAGGAAAAACAATCGATAAACTTTTTGTTCTTGAACACTGCAAAGAAGGTTCAATGAATACTGTAATTAGAGAAGCAAAAAAACATGACACAATTATTAATTATGTAAAAAAAGAGCGTCTGGATCAGATGTCGGAAACAGGAAAGCATCAGGGAGTTATTGCTTATGCAGCAGCTTATGATTATGCAAGTGTTGATGATATTTTGGAAAAAGCAGAGCAGAAGGGGGAAGCACCTTTTATTATTATTTTGGATGATATTGAAGATCCGCATAATTTAGGGGCTATTATAAGAACTGCAAATCTTGCGGGAGCCCATGGCGTTATTATTCCAAAACACAGGGCAGCAGGACTGACTGCTACAGTTGTTAAAGCATCGGCAGGAGCAATTAATTACACACCTGTGGCAAAGGTTACAAATATTTCAAAAACCATTGATGAATTAAAAGATAAGGGATTATGGTTTGTATGTGCCGACATGGGTGGAACAACAATGTATGATTTGGATTTAAGGGGACCTATTGGACTTGTAATTGGAAATGAAGGAAAGGGTGTCAGCAGACTTGTGAAAGAAAAATGTGATTTTGTGGCATCAGTTCCAATGTTTGGAGATATTGATTCTCTTAATGCATCTGTGGCAACAGGCGTTTTAGCTTACGAAATCGTAAGACAGAGATTACAAAAATAACTCTTGAATAATGAAGGCATATTTGTATAATAAATGGTGGCGTCATTAGACAGCCATCATTTTTTGACAAAAAATGTTGTATGCAAATTTGGAAGGAATGTATAAATGAAATTTTTAAGACAGTTTATTATTATTTTGGTAATTTCTTTTATTGGTGAATTACTTAAATATATTTTGCCGTTGCCTGTACCTGCAAGTATATACGGAATGGTAATTCTTTTTGTAGGACTACTCACGGGTTTAATAAAACTTGAAAATGTAAGAGAGGCGGGACGTTTTCTCATAGAAATTATGCCTATAATGTTTATACCGGCAGGGGTTGGAGTGATGGCATCCTGGGGAGTTTTATCGCCTATTTTGGTACCGGTGGCAGTGATTATCGTAGTGGCACTTATAACTGTTATGGCAGTAACGGGACGACTGGCACAGATGATTATTCGGTTTGATAAAAAGAAGGAGAAAAAGCATGAGTGATTTTTTTGAAACATCAGTGTTTGCAGGAGTAACTGTAAGTCTTATTGCTTATTTTGTTGGCATGTTTTTAAAGAAAAAATTAAAACTTGCAATTTTTAATCCCCTTTTAGTGTCAATCATATTTACAATTATTGTATTGGTTATATCAAAAGTAGATTATAAAGTATATAATGAAGGGGCAAAGTATTTAAGCTGGTTTTTAACACCGGCAACAGTATGTCTGGCTATACCTTTGTATGAACAGTGGCAGCTTTTGAAGAAAAATTATAAGGCAGTCATAGTAGGAATAACTTCAGGAGTATTAACCAGTCTGTTGACGGTTTTTGTTTTATCTCTTGTTATGAATTTGGATCATGCCCAATATGTAACACTACTTCCTAAATCCATAACAACGGCTATTGGTATGGGACTGTCGGAAGAACTTGGAGGATATGTAACTATTACAGTTGCAGTTATTGTTATTACGGGAGTGCTGGGAAATATTTTTGGAGAGGTGATTTGTAAATTGTTTCGCATAGAAGAGCCTATTGCAAAGGGACTAGCCTTAGGTTCAGCATCTCATGCAATTGGAACTGCGAAGGCTATGGAAATGGGAGAAATTGAGGGAGCAATGAGCAGTCTTTCCATTGCAGTTGCAGGAATATTGACAGTTGTATTTTCTTCTGCATTTGCAAATTTTATTTAGATAAATTAGTGAGTTAATGGAGGTGGCTTATGATAATAACAATTGCCAGACAATGTGGGTGCTCGGGAGATAAAATAGGACAGGCATTGGCTGAAAAATATAAGATACCATTTTTTGATAAAGAAGGAATAAAAAAAATAGCAAAGGAAAAAGGATTGCTGGAAAAATATCCATATTTTTATGGAGAAATGCCACTTGATACATTAATATATTCCGAGTCGGAAAATGATCCGGATTCACCTTTAAAGAAAACTCCTAAAGTAGCTTTGGCAGAATTAATCGGAAATGAAGAATGTGTTGTTGTGGGAAGATGTGGAAATTATGCCTTTAAAGACAGAGAAGACATAGTATCAGTTTTTCTTTGCGGGAAAAAGGAGAATAGAATTGATGCAATAGCAGAAAGTCATAATGTTAATTTTAGAAAGGCAAAGAAAATTGTGGAAGAGACTGACGCAAGAAGATTAACATATCATAAGTATTATACAGGAGAAGAATGGGGCTTTGCAGGAAATTATGATTTGTGTTTAAATGTTGCTAAAATAGGAGAAGAAGCCACAATTATTACAATAGATAAATTTGTTGAGACATTATAAAAGGAGATTTTTATGGGATATTTGTATTTTACAAGACATGGTCAGACTGTATGGAATGTGGAAAATAAAATATGCGGAGCCACAGATATAGAACTTACTGAATTAGGACATAAACAGGCAATGGAATTAGGACAGATAATTAAGTCAGAAGGAATTCATATAGACGAAATAATATGTTCTCCCTTGGTAAGAGCATCAGAAACAGCAAGACATATATCGGAAGAAACAGGAGTTCCAATGAGAAGTGAGGAGAGATTGAGAGAACAGAACTACGGTAAATATGAATCTACTCCGAGAAATGGTGAAGAATTCCGAATCGCAAAACAAAATTTTATATATCATTTTGATGGTGGTGAATCTATGCTTGAAATGGCACAGAGAATATATAATTTACTTGATGAAATAAGAAAAGAAGATAAAGTATATCTTCTTGTAGCTCATAATGGTATATCAAGAGTTGTAAATTCATATTTTTATGATATGACAAATGAAGATTACGCAGCATTTGGGATAAGAAACTGCGAACTAAAAAGGTACGAATTTTAAAATTGATTTTTTTTACAAAATAAAGTATAATAGAAAAGATTGTGGGTTTTCCATATCATAGCAGAAGAATAGGGCCGAAGCCACTGTAAAGTGTAGGAAATATTCCCGGGTTTTACAGTAGTTTCGGATTCTTCTGCAAGAAATATTTTAAAGGAGAAGTTACTATAGAGTAACGAAAGAAGATTATGTACAAGAGTTTTAGTATGGAACTTGCTGGCAGAACTCTTACAGTTGATGTAGGAAGAGTTGCTAAGCAGGCAAACGGTGCAGCATTTATGCACTATGGTGACACAACAGTTTTGTCAACAGCTACAGCATCAGATAAACCTAGAGATGGTGTTGATTTCTTCCCGCTCTCAGTTGAGTTTGAAGAAAAAATGTATTCAGTAGGAAAAATCCCTGGTGGATTTAATAAAAGAGAAGGAAAAGCATCAGAGAATTCAGTTCTTACGGCACGTGTTATTGACCGTCCTATGAGACCTTTATTCCCAAAGGATTACAGAAATGACGTTTCACTTAACAACTTAGTAATGTCAGTAGATCCTGAATGCAGACCTGAATTAGTTGCAATGCTTGGATCAGCAATTTCAACATGTATTTCAGATATCCCATTTGACGGACCTTGCGCAATGACACAGGTTGGTATGGTAGATGGAGAATTTGTTGTTAACCCAAGTCAGGCAGACTGGGACAATGGTGATTTACAGCTTACAGTTGCTTCAACAAAACAGAAAGTTATTATGATTGAAGCAGGTGCAAACATTATCCCTGAAGCAAAGATGATTGAAGCTATTTATATGGCTCATGACATTAACCAGACAATTATTGAATTTATTGAAAAGATTGTCGCAGAAGTTGGAAAAGAAAAGCACACATATGAAAGCTGTGCAATTCCAGAAGAATTATTTGCAGCAATTAAGGAAATTGTTCCTCCTGCAGAAATGGAAGTCGCTGTATTTACAGATGACAAGCAGACAAGAGAAGCAAACATTAAGGAAATAACGGAAAAGTTAGAAGAAGCTTTTGCTGATAATGAAGAATGGCTTGCAGTTCTTGGTGAGGCAATTTACCAGTATCAGAAGAAGACAGTTCGTAAGATGATTCTTAAAGATCATAAGCGTCCTGACGGAAGAGCATTAGATCAGATCAGACCACTTGCAGCTGAAGTAGATATTGTACCTAGAGTTCACGGTTCAGCTATGTTTACAAGAGGACAGACACAGATTTGTAACGTATGTACATTGGCTCCGTTATCAGAAGCACAGAAGATTGACGGACTTGACGAAAACGTTAAGACAAAGAGATATATGCATCATTACAACTTCCCATCATACTCAGTTGGTGAAACAAAGCCATCAAGAGGACCGGGACGTAGAGAAATCGGACATGGTGCTTTGGCAGAAAAGGCACTTATGCCTGTACTTCCTAGTGAAGAAGAATTCCCATATGCAATCAGAACTGTATCAGAAACATTCGAGTCAAATGGTTCAACATCTATGGCTAGTACATGTTCATCATGTATGTCACTTATGGCAGCAGGTGTTCCAATTAAAGCAATGGTAGCAGGTATTTCATGTGGTCTTGTTACAGGTGATACAGACGATGATTATGTATTACTTACAGATATTCAGGGACTCGAAGATTTCTTCGGAGACATGGACTTTAAGGTAACAGGTACAACAGAAGGTATCACAGCAATTCAGATGGATATTAAGATTCATGGTCTTACAAGAGACATCGTTGAAGGTGCCATTGCAAGAACAAGAGAAGCAAGATTATTCATTATGGATAATTGTATGAAGCCTGCAATTGCAGAACCAAGAAAAGAAGTAAATGAATATGCTCCAAAGATTGAAATGATTCAGATTAACCCTGAAAAGATTGGTGATGTAGTAGGTAAGAGCGGTAAGGTAATTAACGCAATTATCGAAGAAACAGGTGTTAAGATTGACATTACTGATGAAGGAATGGTTTCAGTATGTGGTGTTGATAAAGATATGATTGCTAAGGCAATTAAATATATCGAAACAATCGTAACTGATTTTGAAGAGGGAATGATTCTTGAAGGAACAGTTGTAAGCATTAAGGAATTTGGTGCTTTCGTTGAATTTGCTCCTGGAAAAGAAGGAATGGTTCACATTTCAAAGATTGCTAAAGAAAGAGTTGAGCATGTAGAAGATTACCTTACACTTGGTGACAAGGTTAAGGTTAAGTGTCTTGGAAAAGATAAGATGGGAAGACTTAGTTTCTCAATTAAGGATGCTCAGTAGAAATTAAATGTAAAAGAATTTTTGAAACTGCTATCTTAACAAAAGGTTTGGATAGCAGTTCTTTTATTCCTATAAAAAAGGTTGAGATTGATATAAATAATTGCAAATGTTATAATGACTTTTAGACCTTTCGGGAAAAGAAATTGTTAGGAGAAAACAGTTATGACAGATGAAAAGAAGATAAAAATAGGAAAATTGTGCAACAAAATAGCAACAGTATTGTTTGTGCTTTTCTTTATTGATGTGTGCGTCATACCAATAATGAATACAATATTTTTTATAGTATCAACTATAGTAATAGCGGTACTGTTTGCAGCATGTAGTATTGTAAGCCATATTTTTCTGAAAGATTATAAACCGGAATAAAAATAATATAAAGTTAAGGAGAAAAAAGATGAAAAATAACAAGGGAACAATTTGCGTTCAGGGTGGATGGAAACCAAAGAAAGGTGAACCGAGAGTTTTACCTATTTATCAGAGTACTACTTTTAAATATGATACTTCAGATCAGATGGGAAGACTTTTTGATTTAGAGGATAGCGGATATTTTTATACAAGATTACAGAATCCTACAAATGATGCTGTAGCAGCAAAAATCTGCGAACTGGAGGGCGGCGCTGCAGCAATGCTTACATCGTCAGGTCAGGCAGCGAATTTTTACGCTGTATTTAATATTTGTGAAGCGGGAGATCATTTTATCTGCTCTTCAAATGTTTACGGAGGAACATTCAATCTTTTTGGTGTGACAATGAAGAAGATGGGAATAGATGTAACATTTGTTGATCCTGATATTTCACCGGAAGATTTGGAAAAAGAGTTCAGACCAAATACAAAATGTGTTTTTGGAGAATCAATTTCAAATCCGTCTCTTGTTGTATTTGATTTTGAAAAGTTTAGTAAGGCAGCACATGCTCACGGTGTACCTCTTATTGTGGATAACACATTCCCAACACCTATTAACTGCAGACCTTTTGAGTTTGGTGTGGACATTGTTACACATTCAACAACAAAATACATGGATGGACATGCAATGGCTGTAGGCGGAGCAATTGTAGACAGTGGAAATTTTGACTGGACAAAATATCCTGATAAATTCCCAGGGATGACAGAACCTGATGAGTCATACCACGGAATTGTATATGCCAAGAAGTTTGGAAAGGCAGGATACATTACAAAAGCAACAGCTCAGGTAATGAGAGATTTAGGTTCAATACCTTCACCTACTAATTCATTTTTACTTAATGTAGGTCTTGAAACACTTCACTTAAGGATGCCAAAGCATTGTGAAAATGCATTGAAGGTTGCCAAATGGTTAAAGAATAACGATAAAGTTGCGTGGGTTAATTATCCGGGACTTGAAGGTGATAAATACTACGAAAGTGCACGTAAGTATATGCCTAACGGAACATGTGGTGTTCTTACTTTTGGAATAAAAGGTGGAAGAGAGGCGTCCATTAAATTTATGGATAATCTCAAATTTGTAGCAATCGTTACTCATGTTGCAGATGCCCGCTCATGCGTACTTCATCCTGCAAGTCATACACACAGACAGATGACAGACGAGCAGTTAATAGAAGCAGGGGTACAACCGGATTTGATTAGATTTTCTGTAGGAATTGAAGATGCAGAAGATATAATTGCAGACTTGGAACAGGCATTAAATGCATAAAACAGAGAGGGTATAAATGAAATTCAGACCATGTATAGACATTCATAATGGAAAGGTTAAACAACTGGTAGGCGACAGCCTTAGGGATAAGGGAGATACCGCAGAAGAAAATTTTGTGTCAGACAGAGAGGCCCCGGACTTTGCCGGATTTTACAAAAAAGACGGACTAAAGGGTGGACATATTATTATACTAAATAGTAAAGACTCAAAATATTACGAAGCTACAAAAAAACAGGCTTTGAAAGCTCTTATGGCATATCCGGGCGGTATGCAGATTGGTGGTGGAATAACTGCTGAAAATGCAATGGAATATATTGAAGCCGGAGCAAGTCATATTATTGTAACTTCTTATGTTTTTAAGGATGGAAAAATTAATTATGATAATTTGAACAGATTAAAAGAAACTGTTGGAAAAGACCACATAGTTTTGGATTTGAGCTGTAGAAAAAAAGACGGACATTATTACATAGTGACTGACAGGTGGCAGAAATTCACGGAAGAATTCATTAATGAAAAGCAGTTGGATGAATTATCTAAATATTGTGACGAGTTCTTAATACATGGGGTTGATGCTGAAGGAAAATCCGGAGGCATGGAAAAGGAACTGGTGGAAATTCTGGCAAAATGGAACAAAATTCCTATTACGTATGCCGGTGGAATTTCATCTATAAAGCAGATAGAGGAATTCAAAAGAATATCCGGAGGAAAAATGGATTTCACAATTGGTAGTGCCTTGGATTTGTTTGGTGGAAAACTTCCATACAATGAAATAAAAAATATAAAATAATGAATAAAAAACTTCTTTACCTACAAACTAACAGGTAGTAAAGGAGTTTTTTTATATGGATGAAATTAAAGAATATGGGCAGTTTGATTTGGACAAAAATAAGGAAAATAAAAAAATACATCTGTTGTGTATTATAGGTGAAATTGAAGGACATGAGAATGCGGCTTCAGGTACTAAAACAACCAAATATGAACATGTTATACCACAGCTTGCAAAGGTGGAGGATGATAAAGAGATAGACGGATTATTGATTATTTTAAACACTGTAGGCGGGGATGTGGAATGTGGTCTTGCCATTGCGGAAATGATAGCGGGAATGAGTAAGCCTACGGTTTCCCTTGTCCTTGGAGGAAGTCACTCCATTGGCGTTCCCCTTGCTGTATCTACAGATTACTCTTACATTGTAGAAACAGGAACAATGGTTGTACATCCGGTTAGAATGAACGGATTATTTATTGGGGTTCCCCAGACTTATGATTATTTCAAAAAAATACAGGAACGGATAAACAGTTTTGTAGTAAAGCACTGCGATATAAAAGAAAAGCGCTTTATGGAATTGATGACTGAGACGGAAGTTATGACAAAGGATGTAGGAAGCATATTAGTTGGTAAACAGACAGTAGAAGAAGGGATTATTAATGAGGTAGGAAGTCTGAAGGATGCAATGGAAAAATTATATCAACTTATTGAGAATAGCAACCGGCAATAATAATCTTGAATATAGAACTAAAAAATAGTAGAATAGTATAGACTATGGTTAACTAAAGATAATAGGAGAAAAATATGAATATTTTACAAGCGATATTTTTCGGAATACTGCAGGGAGTGGCAGAGTTTCTTCCAATAAGCAGTTCCGGTCATTTGGCAATATTTAAACAGATATTCGGGCTTAAGGATGTGGGACAGTCATTCGATGTTTTTCTGCATTTGGGAACTCTCATTGCAGTTTTTGTTGTATATTGGAAAGACATTGCAAGGTTAATTTACGATGGAGTATGTATAATTATTGATTGTATATATAATATAAGGCAGTTTATATTAGCAAAGAAGCACGAGGCAAAACCACAATACAGAAGAGTTATAAACACAGCATACAAACGTTTTGCACTGTTAGTAATTGTATCTACCATACCTACGGGAATTATAGGAATACTGAATCAGAATCTGATTGAAAAAGTTTCCAATACATTAATAGTGCCGGGAATATGTCTTATAATAACTGCACTGCTATTAGTGATTTCGGATAATTTCCCAAGTGGTCAGAAAACACCAAAGCAGACTACTTATTTAAATGCAACTTTTATGGGAGTATGTCAGGGAATTGCCACACTTCCGGGGTTGTCCAGATCAGGAACCACTATAACGGCAGGACTTGTCTGTGGACTTAGAAGAGACTTTGCGGTTAAATATTCATTTATAATGTCAATACCTGCCATATTAGGAGCAGTAGTTGTTAAGATACCAAAGATTAAAACTGATATAGCATCTGCCAGTGTAGCATGTTATTTAGTTGGAATAGTAGTATCTGCAGTAATCGGTTATATTTGCATAAAAACAATGCTTGTAATAGTTAGAAGAAAGAAACTTACATATTTTTCGATTTATTGTGGAGTAGTTGGAATGATTGCAATAATTGCATCATTTGTTACAAAATAAATATATGAGGTGAGAAATTGGCTGGTACAAAGAAAAGTAGTAGCGGCAAAACAACAAAAAACTCCAAAACGGGAGCAAAAAAAGGGGCTCAGACAAGAAGAAAAAAAGCAGAAATGGCAAAGAGACGTAAAAAAGTCGTAAAAGAAGTATATATGTGGATTGCCGTGGCTCTTACATTATTTTTATTTTTAAGCAACTTTGGCATTTGCGGAATTGTAGGAAATGCATTAAGGTCTGTAATGCTTGGATGTTTTGGATGGATGGGATTTGTATTTCCGGTAGTACTTACAATAATAGTAGGAATAATAGCATATAATGAGATAAACAGCAGCATTGTATCGAAGGCAGTGACTATTGGGGGACTGTTTTTTGATTTGTGTTTGTTTTTCCATTTGTTCAGTTATGGCGGAATGGAGAAAAGCTTTAAGTATTTTTATACGGAAGGAGCAAGTGGAAATTTCTGTGGTGGAATTGTAGGTGGCTTTTTAGGAGAAATACTACATTCACTGTTAGGACTTACAGGGGCTTACATAATTGCTGTTGTAATCCTTATAATCTGCATAGTAGTACTTACGGAACGTTCCATTATGTCTGTCATACAAAGAAGAGGTATGGATGCATACGAAAATGCTAAAGAAGACAGCAAAATCCGAAGAGAAGCCAGTGAAAAAGAGAGAGAACAGCGCAGAGCTGAAAAAATAGAAAAGAAAAAGGAACTGCAAAAAGAACAGCAGAGAAAAAAAGAAGAAAAGCGCATCAAAAGAGTTGGAATTGATTTTAGTGATACGGAAGTTGGTGTAGATGAGCCGGAACTACAGGCAAAGAAAGATAATGCTCAGGAAGTTCACGAGATTCACATAGAAGGCATTGATGATCCCGTACCGGATATGCCGGAGCAGGATGAAACTGTTTATACATATGAACAACATGGAGAAACAGCGGCTAGTGTTGAAAAGCCTGTAGAAACTGATAGAGCTGTTAATGATGAACATGCAACAGATGGAGAATTTACACCGAAAGAAAGAGTTATCCTAAGTGAAGAAGCAAAGAAAACCATGGCTAGAAAGCCGTTTGGAATGTCTGGTGCAGAATCTCATGGTGATAATGCAGAAAGCACATCAGAAGCCTTAAAGGAACAACCAAAGAAGGCTTCTTCCGAGGGAAAGATAATTGCACCGACAAAGAAAAAAATGAAATATAGAAAACCAAGCTTTAATCTGTTAAAAGACAGCGAAGGTTCATCAGGTGGAACTACAAAGGCAACACTAATGGAAACAGCTAATAAATTAAAGCAGGTACTTGCAAACTTTGGTGTAAATGTAGAAATTACAAATGTAAGTAAGGGACCATCTGTTACAAGATATGAATTGCAACCAGAGATGGGAACTAAAGTCAGCAGAATAACAGGGCTGGCAGATGATATCAAATTAAATATGGCGGCAGCAGACATAAGAATTGAGGCACCGATACCGGGAAAAGCCGCAGTGGGAATTGAAATACCAAATAAGGGAAGAGACTCAGTTTGTTTAAAAGAACTGCTTATGTCCAAAGAATTGAGAAATCACAAATCAAAACTGGCATTTCCTGCAGGAAAGGACATTGCAGGAAAGGTTGTTGTGGCAGACATTGCCAAGATGCCACATATGCTTATTGCAGGAACAACAGGTTCAGGTAAATCCGTGTTTACAAACTCAATATTAATGAGTATTCTGTATAGAACTACTCCTGAGGAAGTGAGACTGATAGTTATTGACCCTAAGGTTGTAGAATTTCAGGTTTATAACAAGATACCGCATCTCTTGTATGATGTAGTAACAGACCCTAAAAAAGCAGCGGGAATTCTCAACTGGGCTGTGGCAGAAATGACCACCAGATACAAGAAATTTGCCAATGCCGGAGCGAGAGATATCGCAGGTTATAATGCAAAAGTTGAGGCAGGAGAAATTGATGACGAAACAGCAGAAAAAATGCCTCAGATACTTATAGTTATAGATGAGTTGGCAGACCTTATGATGGTAGCGGCAAAAGAAGTTGAAGAAGCTATTTGCAGGTTGGCACAGCTTGCAAGAGCCGCAGGTATTCATATGGTAATTGCAACCCAGAGACCGTCAGTTGATGTCATTACGGGACTTATTAAGGCGAACATTCCATCAAGAGTTGCTCTTACGGTAGCTTCAGGTACTGATTCCAGAACCATTATAGACATGAATGGAGCTGAAAAACTTCTGGGAAATGGTGATATGTTATTCTACCCGGCAGGATATGTAAAGCCTGTCCGTGTACAGGGAGCTTATGTTTCCGATAAAGAAATTTTTGATACAGTCCAATTTATAAAAAACAACAGTGGCGAGGCAGAATATGACGAAAGCATAGATGCAAAGCTGACAACTGACGCCGAGGCTATGTCCGGCGGAGGTGATAGTAGCAGGGATCCATTGTTTGCAGATGCAGGAAGACTTTGTATCGAAAAACAAAAAGGTTCAACAAGTATGCTCCAGAGACAATTTCGAGTCGGCTTTAACAGAGCAGCACGTATAATGGAACAGTTATATGACGCAGGAGTTGTGGGACGGGAAGAGCAGAACAAACCAAGACGTGTAATAATGTCCATGGAAGAATTTGAAGAAATAATAAAATAAAAATATAATAAAAAACGAGGAGATAAAAAATGAAAACAGATATTGAAATCGCACAGGAAGCAGTAATGCTTCCAATTAAGGAAGTAGCGGAAAAATTAGGGCTTAAAGAAGATGATATTGAATTATATGGAAAATATAAGGCAAAGATTTCAAATGAGTACTATGAAACAATTAAAGATAATGAAGATGGAAAGCTGATTCTTGTAACAGCCATCAACCCGACACCGGCAGGTGAAGGGAAAACAACAGTTACGGTAGGACTTGGAGAAGCTTTCGGCCAGCTTGGAAAGAAGGCTGTTATTGCACTTAGAGAGCCTTCCCTTGGACCTTGCTTTGGTATTAAAGGTGGAGCTGCAGGTGGCGGATATGCCCAGGTTGTTCCTATGGAAGATTTAAACCTTCATTTTACAGGGGATTTCCATGCAATTACATCTGCTAACAATTTACTTGCTGCAATGCTTGATAACTCAATTCAGCAGGGAAATGAATTAAATATTGACCCTAATCAGGTAGTTTGGAAAAGATGCGTTGACATTAACGACAGAGTATTAAGAAACATTGTAGTTGGACTTGGAAGAAAAGTTGATGGTGTTGTAAGAGAAGATCATTTTGTAATTACAGTTGCATCAGAAATTATGGCTATTCTTTGTCTTGCAACAGATTATGCAGATTTAAAGGAAAGACTTGGAAAAATTATTGTTGCATATACATATGATGGAAAGCCTGTTACGGCAAAGGATGTTAAGGCAGTAGGTTCAATGGCAGTTTTATTAAAGGATGCAATGAAGCCAAACCTTATTCAGACATTGGAGCATACACCGGCGTTAGTACACGGTGGTCCTTTCGCAAATATTGCTCATGGCTGCAACTCAGTAAAGGCTACAAAAACAGCGTTAAAGATGGCAGATTATGTAGTAACAGAAGCAGGATTTGGTGCTGACCTTGGTGCTGAAAAATTCCTTGATATTAAGTGCAGAAAAGCAGGACTGAAACCTGACTGTGTAGTTTTGGTAGCTACAGTAAGAGCTTTAAAATACAACGGCGGTGTTGCAAAAGAAGATTTATCAGAAGAAAATGTAGAAGCACTGGCAAAAGGAATTGTCAATCTGGAAAAACATATTGAAAACTTACAGCAGTTTGGTGTACCTGTAGTAGTTACATTAAATCAGTTTGTTACAGATACGGAAGCAGAATATGAATTCATTAAGAATTTCTGTGAGGAAAGAGGATGTGAATTCGCTCTTGCAGAAGTTTGGGCAAAGGGTGGAAAAGGCGGAATCGCTTTAGCAGAGAAGGTAATCGAAACAATTGAAACAAAACCTTCAAATTATGCGCCATTATATCCGGATGACATGCCGATAAAAGAAAAAATAGAAACAGTTGCAAAGAAGATTTACGGAGCAGACGGAGTAACATATTCTCCAGAGGCTGAAAAGGCAATTGCTAACATTGAAAAGATGGGATTTGGTGATTATCCTGTATGTATGGCTAAAACACAGTATTCATTATCAGATGATAAAAATAAGTTAGGAAGACCTACAGGATTTACTATTAATATAAGAGAAGTTTATATATCAGCAGGAGCAGGATTTATTGTGGCAATAACAGGAAGTATAATGACTATGCCGGGATTGTCAAAGAAACCTGCAGCTTTTGGAATTGATCTGACTGATGATGGAAAGATTCAGGGCTTATTCTAGAAAGCATTACGATTATCAGGAGGAACAAAATGGCTAAAATAATAAGTGGTAAAGAAATTTCCGCAGCAATAAAGGAAGAATTAAAGGAAAAGGTAGCAAAATACAAAAAACAGGGAGTTGAAATTACACTTGCTGTAGTAAAAGTTGGAAATGATCCGGCATCTGCAGTTTATGTGAGAAATAAAGAAAAAGCCTGCGAGTATGTAGGAATTAATTCAAAAACTCTGGCACTTCCTGAAGAAACAACTCAGGAAGAATTAATGTCAGTTGTAAAGGAACTTAATGAGGATAATAGTGTTAACGGAATTCTCGTACAGCTTCCATTGCCAAAGCATATAGATGAAAGTGAAGTATTGCTTGCTATTGACAGCAGAAAGGATGTAGATGGATTCCATCCTGTAAATGTAGGAAAAATGGTAATCGGAGAAGATACTTTCCTGCCATGTACTCCTGCAGGCATTATCGAAATGTTAAAGAGAAGCAATATTGAGATTCAGGGAAAGGAATGTGTTGTAATTGGCAGAAGCAACATTGTTGGAAAGCCAATGTCAATGTTAATGTTAAGAGAAAATGCAACAGTAACCATTGCACATTCAAGAACTAAGGATTTGAAGGAAGTTACTAACAGGGCAGACATATTAATTGCTGCTATTGGAAAGGCAAAATTCGTTACTGCAGATTATGTAAAAGAAGGAGCCGTTGTTATTGATGTTGGAATGGACAGAGATGAGAATGGCAAACTTTGTGGTGATGTTGATTTTGAATCCGTTGAAAAGAAAGCGTCAGCAATAACACCTGTACCGGGTGGCGTTGGACCTATGACAGTTACAATGCTTCTGGTTAACTGTTTAAGAAGTGTTGAATTAAATAAATAATCAGGATAAAAATGGGTTTGTCTTTTGATGAACCCATTACTGTTCAAAAACAGTTACAAAAGGCTTAGAAAGGAGGGGTTATATGAAATTTGCAAACATAATTGTAGATATATCACATGAAAAGTTAGACCGTCCTTTTGGCTACATTATTCCTGACAATTTGGAAAAACAGGTAAAAGTAGGAAGTGTTGTGAATATTCCTTTTGGAAGGGGAAACAGAATAATACAGGGATATGTTATTGAAATAACGGACAAGCCGGGTTTTGACATTGGAAAGATGAAAGAAATAGATTCCCTGTCTGAAAATAAAACAAAAGTTGAAAGTGAACTGATAAAGCTTGCCTGGTGGATAAAGGAAAATTATGGATCAACCATGAATCAGGCATTAAAGACTGTTATTCCCGTAAAAGACAAGGTTAGAAATCTTGTGGAAAAAACAGTAGTTCTTAATATATCAGGAGAACAGCTGGAAGAAAGAATTGCCCAATACAGGAAGAAAAATGCAAAGGCAAAGTTGCGACTGATTAGCGAATTACAGAAAAACGGAAATTTACCTCAAAGAACAGTAAAGGATAACATAAATATCTCTCCAAGCACCTTGAAAGCAATGCAGGAAGCAGGAGATATAATTATAAGTGAAGATAAAAAATATAGAAATCCAATTAGTTTAAAACAGCAGGAAGAATATAATATTATATTAAATGATGAACAGAGAAAAGTTGCTGATGAAATTGAAAAAACCATGAATTTCCAAAAGAAAAAATTACCGGATATTCATCTTATCCATGGTATAACCGGAAGCGGCAAAACGGAAGTATATATGGAGTTAATTGATTTTTGTATAAAGCAGGGGAAAACAGCTATTGTGCTTATACCGGAGATTGCACTGACTTACCAGACCGTAATGAGATTTACAAGAAGGTTTAAGGAAAAAGTGTCAATTATTAACTCAAGATTGTCTAAAGGCGAGAGATACGACCAGTTTGAAAGGGCAAAAAATGGTGATGTAAGCATTATGATTGGACCAAGATCAGCCCTGTTTACACCATTTCTGAATCTGGGGCTTATTATAATTGATGAGGAACATGAAGGAGCATATAAGAGCGAGTCGGTGCCTAAATATCATGCTACGGAAGTGGCGATAAAGATAGCAAAGGATACAGGAGCTACGTTGGTTCTTGGTTCGGCAACACCTTCCATTGAAAGCTATTACAGGGCGAAAAATGGAATATATAAGTTACACAAACTGACAAAAAGAGAGAAAGGTCAGCTGCCTGCAGTACATGTTGTTGATTTAAGAGAAGAATTAAAAAATGATAATAAATCAATATTTAGTTTAAAACTGCAGGAGTTAATCAAAGACAGATTAGAAAAAAAACAGCAGATTATGTTGTTTATTAATAGAAGGGGATATGCAGGATTTGTGTCCTGCAGAGATTGTGGGAAAGCAATAAAATGTCCCCACTGTGATGTAACCCTTAAACTTCACAGAAATAAGAAACTTGTGTGTCACTATTGCGGGCATACAGAGGAATTACCTAAAGTCTGTCCGGAGTGTGGTTCAAAATATCTGGGAAGTTTTGGAATTGGAACACAACAGATTGAAACGTCGGTAAAAAAAATGTTTCCTACGGCAAGAGTCCTTAGAATGGATGCGGATACAACAGGTGCAAAAGGAAGTCACGATGAAATATTGTCAGCTTTTGCAAACAGAGATGCGGACATATTAGTGGGAACCCAGATGATTGTGAAGGGACACGACTTTCCGGGAGTAACACTGGTGGGGGTAATTGCGGCAGATATGTCACTGTATGCTTCTGACTATGGAGCAACTGAAAGAACCTTTCAGCTGTTATGTCAGGGGGCAGGAAGAGCAGGCAGGGGAGATTTACCGGGAGATGTAGTAATACAGACATATTCCCCTGATAATTATAGTATTGAAACTGCCAGTCATCAGAACTATGAGGAGTTCTACGAGCAGGAAATTGCCTATAGGGCATTAATGAATTATCCTCCGGTAGCCAATATGGTGTCAGTTCTGTTACAGGGAAGAAATCAGAAAGAACTGATTGTTGCCACGGAGAAAATGGTGGAAGAAATAAGAAAACAAAAAGATAAATGCTTTCAGAATTTATTTGTAATAGGACCGTCAGAACCGCCGGTTTCCAAAATAAATGATGTACATAGAAGAATTATATATTTAAAAAGCAGGGATAGGAAAAAAATGGTCTTTTTAAAGGATTATTTAGAAGAATTCATAAATGGTTCACAAATATTCAAAAATATTAATATACAATTTGATTTTAAAGCATAGAAAAGGAGAGAGACTATGGCTATTAGAAATATAAGAGAACTTGGTGAAGAATGTTTAAGAAAGGTATGCAAACCGGTAAAGTCAGTTAACCTTAGAACAAAAATACTTATAGGTGACATGTTTGATACTATGTATGAAGCAAACGGAGTTGGTCTTGCAGCACCACAGGTAGGAATTTTAAAAAGAATTTTTGTAATTGACTGTGGAGATGAAGAAGGAAATTCCGTACCTTATGTATTTATTAATCCGGAAATAATTGACAGAGATGGAAGCCAGACTGACTACGAGGGCTGTTTAAGTGTTCCCGGTAAATCAGGAAAAGTAACAAGAGCTAATTGTGTTAAAGTAAAGGCTTTTGATGAAAATATGGAAGAATTTGAATTGGAAGCTGAAGGTCTTCTGGCAAGATGCATTCTGCATGAAAATGACCATTTAGATGGCATCGTATATGTAGATAAGGTAGAAGGAAGACTTTATAATAACGAGGAATTGCAAAGCGCAGAGGAGTAGATAATGAGAGTTGTTTTTATGGGAACACCGGATTTTTCAGTTCCGGCACTTGAAAATATAGCAAAAAGATACGAGGTTGTGGCAGTAGTAACACAGCAGGACAGACCAAAGGGTCGTGGACATAAAATGCAGTATACGCCGGTAAAAGAAAAGGCAATTGAATTAGAAATACCTGTATATCAGCCAAAGAGGGTAAAAGATCCTGAATTTGTGGATATACTAAAAACACTAAAGCCTGATGTTATTGTGGTTATAGCCTTTGGGCAGATTTTATCAAAAGAGATTTTGGAACTTCCAAAACATGGATGTATTAATGTTCATGCTTCATTACTTCCAAAATACAGAGGTGCAGCACCGATTCAGTGGGCAGTTATAAATGGTGACAAAAAATCAGGTGTAACAACAATGTATATGGCAGAAGGGCTGGATACGGGAGATATTATTGATACATCAGAAATTGTTCTTGATGAAAAAGAAACAGGTGGAAGTCTTTTTGATAAACTTGCCGATTTAGGAGGAAAATTAATTCTTAATACTTTAGACAAATTAGAAACCGGCACAGCTACAAGAACAAGGCAGGACGATGCCCGCTCAACATATGCAGGAAAAATAACAAAAGAATTAGGAAAAATAGATTTCACAAAATCTGCAGTAGAAATAGAAAGATTGATAAGAGGTTTAAATCCATGGCCAAGTGCATTTACTTATATGGATGATAAAATGCTAAAAATCTGGAATGCAGATGTGCTTGAGGAAACGGTTGAAGAAGAACCCGGAACCATTACTGAAGTAAACAAAAAGTTTATAAAGGTAGCAACAGGAGAAGGATATTTACTGTTAAAGGAAATTCAGTTAGAAGGCAAGAAGAGAATGGATGTAACATCTTTCTTAAATGGGTATAATTTTACTACAAATAAATTAGGAAATTAGGAGGAAACAATATGATATATGGTTATTACTTTGATCCTACTTATATTTTGATTGTTATTGGTATGGTTATCTGTCTGGTAGCTCAGGCACATGTCAATTCAACATTCAAAAAATATTCAAGAGTTCAGAGCAATTCAGGGCTTACAGGGGCACAGGCGGCCAAAAGAATTCTTGAATCACAAGGAATTTATGATGTGACAATTCAGCATATAGCAGGGAAATTGACAGATAATTATAACCCTAGAAATAAAGTGCTGAGCCTTTCAAGTTCCACTTACAACAGCACAAGCGTAGCAGCCATTGGTGTGGCTGCCCATGAATGCGGACATGCAATTCAGCACGACAGAGGATATGCACCTATAGCAGTAAGAAATGCATTAGTTCCTTTTGCAAACTGGGGCTCAAGACTGTCATGGATTTTGATTATAGTTGGAATTATCTTTTACGGACAGGGAACAGGTCAGACAATGATAGATATTGGTATTTTTGCATTTTCATTGGCAGTATTATTCCAGCTGGTGACATTACCTGTTGAGTTTAATGCTTCAGGAAGGGCAATAAAGGTGCTGGAGTCCACGGGAATATTTGGAACTTCTGAACTTAAATGTACAAAGAAAGTGTTAGGGGCAGCAGCAATGACTTATGTGGCAGCAGCTGCATCATCAATATTGCAGTTATTAAGACTTGTTATTCTCTTTGGAGGAAGACGTGATGACTAATGATAATATAAACCTTAGAAATATGGTTTTGAACATGCTTTTGGAAATAGATGACAAAAAGCAAAGTCATATAGTTTTAAAAGAAACGTTAGACAGTCACAAGGATTTAGAAAAAAATCAGAGAGCTTTTGTAACAAGACTCTTTAGAGGTACAATAGAAAGACAGATAGAACTTGATTATATTATTGATGCTTTTTCAAAGACTCCAACAGGGAAAATGAAGAAGGTAATCAAATATATATTAAGAATGTCTGTTTATCAGTTGAAATATATGGATTCAGTACCGGTGTCTGCTGTATGCAATGAAGCCGTTAAATTAACGGCAAAGCGTAAATTTGTGGGCTTAAAGGGCTTCGTTAACGGAGTGCTTAGAAATATTGCAAAGAATATTGATAGTGTGGAATATCCTAAAAATGAAGAGGAAATGCTTTCTGTTAAGTATTCGGTTCCACAGTGGATTATTGATATGTGGAATGAACAATACGGAAATGAGCAGACAGTTAAAATGCTGTCGGGGCTTTATAGCCGTACTGAAACAACAGTAAGATGCAATGAAAGTAAAGCACCGGTAGAAGATATTATTAAAAGTCTTAAATATGCCGACGTGGAAGTTAAAAAATCGGAAATATATGATAAGGCACTGTTTATTTCAAATTATAATTCCTTAACAGATCTTGATGTGTTTAATTCAGGAATGATTACAGTGCAGGATTTAAGTTCTATGATGGTTGGACTGGCGGCAAATCCAAAGGAGGGAAATTACGTAATTGACGTATGTGCGGCTCCCGGGGGAAAGACACTTCATATAAGCGAAATGATGAATAGGACAGGTACCGTAGAGGCAAGAGATTTAACGAAGTACAAGGTTAATCTCATTAATGACAATATAAAAAGATTAGGTAATAAAAATATAATTACAAAAGTAATGGATGCCACGGTAATGGATGAAAAGTCTATAGAAAAGGCTGATATTGTAATTGCGGATTTACCATGCTCAGGGCTTGGAGTAATAAATAAAAAAAGCGACATAAAATATAATGTATCAAAAGATCAGATAATGGAACTTGTTAAGCTTCAAAGAAAGATACTTTCCGTTGTCAGCCAATATGTAAAAAAAGGCGGAACATTGATTTTTAGTACATGCACGGTAAATAAATACGAAAACGATGAAAATGTAGAATGGATAGAAAAAAATCTTCCTTTTAAGCCACTGTCTTTGGGAGAAAATTTTCCTGAAATAACGGACAGAAGAAAAAATCATGTTCAGATTTTCACAGGTGACTATGGAATGGATGGATTTTTTATTTCGAAATTTATAAAGCAATGAAAGAATTAAAAGATATTAAATCATACAATTTAAAAGAATTAAAAGAAGAGATACAACAGCTTGGAGAAAAGCCTTTCAGGGCAGGCCAGATATATAAATGGCTCCATGTGGATAAGGTAGAAACCTTTGATGAAATGACTAATATTTCAAAGGATTTAAGACAAAAGTTGTCAGATGAATTTGAAATAAGAACTCTCGAACCGGTAAAGGTTTTAATATCAAAAATTGATGGAACAAGAAAGTATTTGTTTAGAATAAAAGGTGGAACCATAATTGAGAGCGTCCTTATGAGATACCATCACGGCAATTCGGTATGTATATCCACCCAGTCAGGATGCCGTATGGGATGCAGATTCTGTGCTTCAACCCTTAACGGCTTAGACAGAAATTTAGAGCCTTCAGAACTGTTAGAACAGATATATCAGATTGAGAAAAATATAGGTGAAAAGGTTTCTAACATAGTGCTTATGGGAAGCGGAGAGCCTTTAGATAATTACGATAATGTAACGAAGTTTCTTGAATTAATCACAGATGAAAACGGTGCGAATATAAGCCAGAGAAACATTACATTGTCCACCTGTGGTTTAGTGCCGAAAATAAATGAACTGGCAATGAAACATTTACAGATAACCCTTGCCATATCGTTACATGCATCAGATGATGAAACAAGAAGAAAGCTTATGCCTATTGCGAATAAATACACTATAGATGAAGTGCTTGAGGCATGTAGGAATTATTTTAAAGAAACAGGACGAAGAATAACATTTGAATATAGTCTTGTGGCAGGGGAGAATGATACCATCGTGGAAGCTGACAGATTAGCGGCCAGAATAAAGGGAATAAACTGCCATGTAAACCTGATTCCCGTAAACCCTATAAAGGAAAGGAATTTTGTTCAGTCAGGAAAGAGGGCGGTATTGGACTTTAAAAGAAGACTTGAAAAATATAAGATAAATGTTACTATAAGAAGGGAAATGGGCAGAGATATTAATGGTGCCTGTGGACAACTAAGAAATGAAGCCATGAAAGGAGAATGAAATGTCGACACAAAAAATAAATGCCTTTGGTAAAACAGATGTGGGACTTATGAGAACCATTAATCAGGACAGTATTTTTTTATCAACAGAATCTATAGGAAAATTACCTAATCTTTTCATTGTTGCAGATGGAATGGGAGGTCATAAGGCAGGTGACGTGGCATCAAGACAGGCAATAGAACTGTTTGTAAAGTATGTGCTGGGAACTCACATGTCAGATCCCGCCAACATTTTAGACTCAGGCATCATTTCTATTAATAAAGACATATACGATATGGCTATGTCGAACAGAGACTACAACGGAATGGGAACTACATTTGTTGCATGTACAATAGTAGGAAATCATGTATACATTGCCAATGTGGGTGACAGTAGACTGTATCTTGTAGGAAGAGACATAAGACAGATTACAAGAGATCATTCTCTGGTAGAGGATATGGTAAGAATGGGAATGATTGAAAAAGAAGAAGCAAGAAATCATTATAAGAAAAATGTTATTACAAAGGCTATTGGTGTTGCAGAGGACAAGACTTCAACACCTGATATTTTTGAAATAGAAATAAGCAGGGGGGATAAATTGCTACTTTGTTCAGATGGTCTCACCAACATGGTTGAAGATTATGAAATGAAGAAGATTATAGTTAATAATGACAGCATAGAAGAGGCTGTTCGCAATTTAATTAGTCAGGCAAATGAAAACGGCGGAAAAGATAATATATCAGCAATTTTGATAGAACCTGAAGTGAGCGAGGAGTAAGACAATGTTGGAAAAAGGAAATTTTATTAATAATCGATATGAAATAATCAGCCGTGTAGGTGCCGGCGGAATGTCAGACGTATATAAGGCTAAGGATCACAAGCTTAACAGAAATGTAGCCATAAAAGTATTAAAAATAGAATTTAGTAAAGATAAAAATTTTGTTTCAAAATTCAGGGTAGAGGCTCAGTCTGCCGCAAGTCTTATTCATCCAAACATTGTAAATGTTTATGATGTAGGGGAAGACGAGGGACTTTACTACATAGTTATGGAACTGATTGAGGGAATAACACTTAAAAGTTATATTGAAAAGAAAAAGAAACTTTCTGCAAGAGAGACAATCAGTATTGCAATTCAGATAGCAAATGGTATTGAGTGTGCCCATAATAATCAGATTGTTCATAGGGATATAAAGCCTCAGAACATTATGATATCAAGAGAGGGAAAAGTAAAAGTAACGGATTTCGGTATTGCAAGAGCCGCTTCATCTAATACAATGAGCGGAACGGCAATGGGATCAGTTCATTATATTTCACCGGAACAGGCAGGCGGAAAGTATGTTGACGAAAAGAGTGATATTTATTCTCTTGGAATTACAATGTTTGAAATGATAACGGGAACAGTTCCTTTTGACGGTGAATCAACAGTATCAATAGCGTTGAAACACATTCAGGGAAATGTGCCAAGTGTAAGGGAATACGTATCAGATGTTCCCGTAAGTCTTGAAAAGATAATACTTAAATGTACAAGAAATAAAGTAGATAGACGTTATCCGAAGATTTCTCTTTTAATAGCTGATCTGAAAAGGGCTTTAGCAGAACCAAATGTTGATTTTGTACAGCTTGAAGAAGTAAAATCGGGAACTGTACCGGTTATGATAACTGATGAAGAAATTAAAAAAATAAAAAAAGAGTCAGGGGAAATTGTTGATCCTGACATTGAAAATGACATTGATGAGGATTCAATGAATCCTAAAATGGAAAAAATTATAACAGTAGGTGGAGTTGTAGCCGGTATTGTTGCATTGGTGATAGTTGCCGTAATACTGACATGGGTATTAAGTGATACAAGTGTTAAATTACCTCGTGGTGAGGCTGCACAGCAGGAAACAATTGATCCTAAAAAAGCAAAAGTTCCAAATGTTATGGGAAGAAGTGCGGATGAGGCTGAAAAAATGCTTAATGAGCAGAATATCGGTTTTGAATATGATTCTAACTATGTATATAGTGATGCTTATCCGCGTGATACGGTAGTTTCACAGTCAGTTACTCCGGGTACCATCGTGGACAAAAACTCAACAATCAAGCTGACTATAAGTAAAGGGGCTGAAAAAATACAGATTCCTAGTGGAATAATAGGCTCTAAAGCTGATGATGGAGTTAAAAAGTTAGATGCACTGGGACTAAAAACGGAAATCTCATATGAGTATAGTGACAGAACCATTGGAATGGTTATTTCCTGTTCGCCGGGAGAAAAGGCATCTGTGTTTAGAAGTGATGTGATTAAATTGGTTGTCAGCCGTGGAAGGGAAAAGAGTGAAGAAAAAGTCTATACAATTCCTTCATTGGTTGGATTAAAACAGTCAAAGGCTCAGGCAAAAATTGCTTCCTCAGGATTTAGCGTAGGTGAAGTCAGGGAAGAATACAACGATAAAGTGGAAAAAGGTGCTGTTATCAGACAGACAGTTAAAGCAGGAGGAAAGGCTCCTCAGGGATTATCCATTGGTCTTGTCGTAAGTAAAGGCTCTGAAAGTGAAGAAAAGTATAAGGCAACATATACCTTCGCATTGGAAGATTTACATGATGCAGACGGAACTCCAATAACAGAGGGTGTTGTTCAGGTAACTTTAGATGGAAACATGCAAAAAATTGATTCTATGTATTCGGACGTAAGCAACTGGCCGGGAGATTATGAAATCAATCTTGTAAGTAACAAGAAAGGTAAAGCACAGGTTGAACTTTTTGTTAATGGAAAGAGCGTTAAGAAGGATACAGTTAAGTTAAAATAAAGGCAAAAAGACCACCCGAAAGGGTGGGCTTTTGCGGTAAAAAAGGTAGTTAATGGAAGATAATAAATTAAAAGGAAAAATCATAAAGGGAATAGCAGGGTTTTATTATATAGATGTTCCTGAAAATGGAATCTTTGAGTGTAAAGCTAAAGGTCTGTTTAGAAATAAGGGAATTAAACCTTTAGTTGGAGATAATGTTATTATTGATGTTATTGACCCGGAAAATAAAAAAGGAAATATAATTACAATTGAAGAAAGAAAAAATGAACTTATAAGACCGGCAGTTTCAAATATTGATCAGGCAATGTTGGTGTTTGCATTAAAGAAACCTAACCCGAATCTGAACCTGCTTGACAAGTTCCTTGTAATGATGGAATTTCAAAATATTGATACAATAATCTGTTTTAATAAGTTAGATATTGCCGATGATGAGTTTGTAAATCACCTTACTGAAATTTATACAAAAGCGGGTTATAAAGTTATTTTAGCAAGTGCGACAAATGAGCATGGAATAGATGAAGTGAGAAAAATACTAAAAAATAAAACTACCGTTTTTGCCGGACCGTCAGGAGTTGGAAAGTCTTCAATGCTAAATGCACTTACAAAAGATTACACCATGGAAACGGGAAGTGTAAGTGAAAAGATAGGCAGGGGAAAGCATACAACGAGACATTCACAAATATTTAGAATTGATGAAAATTCATATGTGTTTGATACTCCCGGATTTAGTTCTTTGTTTGTTCCGGGAATGACTAAGGAAAAACTGGAGGACTGCTTTCCGGAGTTTGCTCATCACAAGAATTCATGCAGATTCGTAGGATGCGCTCATGTGAATGAACCTGACTGCGCAGTGAAAGAAGCATTGGAACAGAATAATATTTCTGACAGCAGATATGAAAATTATAAATTGATGTATAATGAGTTAAAGGAAAAGGAGACAAGATATGATTAAATTATCACCTTCAATATTATCGGCAGATTTCGCAAATCTGGGAGCTGATGTTGAAAGAATTGACAAGGCAGGATGCGACTGGATTCACATTGACGTTATGGATGGAAAGTTCGTACCAAACATTTCTTTCGGAATGCCGGTTGTAAAGGCAATAAGAAAAAGTACTGACAAGTTATTTGACACACATCTTATGATTGAAGAGCCAATCAGATATGTGCTTGATTTTAAAAATGCAGGAGCAGATCTGCTTACAGTTCATGTGGAGGCATGCGAAGATGTGCAGGCAACAATAGATGCAATACATTCAGCTGGAATGAAAGCAGGACTTGCATGTAATCCTGAGACGCCTGTGGAGGACATAGTACCATATATTGACAAGGTGGAAATGATATTAATAATGACAGTTCACCCGGGATTTGGCGGTCAGTCATATATTGACGAATGTACTGAAAAAATAGAAATTGTCAGTGCCATCGTAGAGGAATATAATTTTAACACTCTTATTCAGGTAGATGGAGGCATTTCAGTTGATAATGTGGCAATCCCTATCACAGCAGGGGCAAATGTAATTGTTGCAGGCTCTGCCGTTTATAAGGGAAATGTTGAAGAAAATGTTAAAAGCTTCAAAGAGCAGTTTGAAAAAATAGAAGTTCTGTAGAAACATCATTAGTAGGCATTAACTGTTCTGCTTTTGGTGTAATTCATCTTGCCTAGTCTGGGAAATGATTAATATTTACACAAAAAGATGAATTTACTGAAGGGGTGGTGTAATTGGCTTTATTGAGAAAGCAGGAATACACACCGGAAAGCGAATAAATATTAATATGATATATCAAAAAACGGAGCGTCGCTCTAACATCAGTTAGTGTGGCGCTCCGTTTTTAATATATTAATATTTATACATTAAATCTAAATGTAATAACATCTCCGTCTTGTACTACGTAATCTTTACCCTGAAGTCCTACAAGACCGGCTTCCTTAGCTTCCTTCATAGAACCGCATTTCATAAGGTCGTCATAAGCAACAACTTCTGCACAGATAAATCCACGTTCGAAATCTGTATGGATTTTTCCTGCAGCCTGTGGAGCTTTAGTACCTTTTCTGATAGTCCATGCACGGGTTTCATCTTCACCGGATGTTAAATAACTGATTAAGCCAAGTAATGAATAGCTTGCCTTGATGAGCTTGTCAAGACCTGATTCTTTAATACCAAGGTCTTCTAAGAACATCTGCTTTTCATCGTCATCTAATTCAGCAATTTCCTGTTCAATCTCAGCGCTGATTACAAATACTTCACATCCGTTTTCCTTAGCAAATTCTCTTACGCTGGCAACATGCTTGTTTGAGTTACCGTCATCTGCAAGATCATCTTCTGAAACGTTGGCTGCAAATATAACAGGTTTCGCAGTTAAAAGATTATATTCAGCCATCCATGCTTCTTCATCTTCGTCCTCTAATTCGTATTTAATAGCAAGATTTCCGGCTTCAAGGAAAGCCTTCATTTTCTGCTGGAACTCTAATTCCTTTGCAAGAGCCTTATCGTTTCTTGCTCCACGTGTAGTTTTGGCAATACGTCTTTCCAAAATTTCTACATCTGAAAAAATCAACTCAAGGTTAATGGTTTCTATATCTCTTAAAGGATCAACGCTTCCGTCAACATGAATTACGTTTGTATCTTCAAAACATCTTACTACGTGAACGATAGCGTCAACTTCTCTGATGTTAGCCAGAAACTGGTTGCCAAGACCTTCGCCTTTTGATGCACCCTTTACAAGACCGGCAATATCAACAAATTCTATAACAGCAGGAATAGTTTTGGCTGAATTATACATTGCAGTAAGTTTGTCCAACCTTTCGTCCGGTACAGTAACAACACCTACGTTAGGGTCGATTGTACAGAAAGGATAATTGGCAGATTCAGCACCTGCTTTTGTTAGAGAATTAAATAATGTACTTTTACCTACGTTTGGTAAACCGACAATACCTAATTTCATTCTAAATTCCTCCATTCTTTGGTAATACCAAAGGCTAGTTTATCATATTTTAAAATTATGGGCAATGATGGGTTGAATAAAATTATGATTATTGATAAATTATATAGATGAATGGTATTCCAAAGTTAAATTTTGGAATATAAAAAATTTATAATGAAAGAGGAAGAAAGATGGAGATACAGTTTCCTAATTTACATATTAATATAGAACATTTACCAAAAAACTTTAATGTTTTTGGAATTGACGTGGCATTTTATGGATGTATTATTGCTATAGGAATGCTGGCAGGCATAGCATTGGCATGTTATGAAGCAAAGAGAACAGGTCAGGATTATAATAAATACATCGATTTTGCAATTTACGCAATTATTTTCAGCGTAATCGGAGCCAGACTTTACTATGTCGTTTTCAGCTGGGATTATTATAGTAAGCATCCGGGAGAGATAATTAACATAAGACAGGGCGGACTGGCTATTTACGGTGGCGTTATTGCGGCAATTATCACATGCTTTGTGTATACAAGAATAAAGAAAATGTCTTTTAAAAAAGTGTTGGATACAGCGGTGCTTGGACTTATATTAGGTCAAATTATTGGCAGATGGGGGAATTTCTTCAACAGAGAAGCTTTTGGTGGAGTTGCAGGAGATGGCAATCCATGGGCAATGAGAATATTTTTCGGAGACAATTACAATATTTCCCAGGTTCCCGATGCAGTTAAGGAAGGTATGGAAAAACTTAAGGGAATGACTTTAGATCAGATTGGATATATACAGGTTCAGCCTACATTCCTGTATGAATCATTGTGGAATTTAGGTGTGCTGATATTAATGCTTATATTTAGAAGAAAGAAAAAATTCGATGGGGAAGTATTTCTTTGGTATTTAACCGGCTATGGAGTTGGACGTGCCATAATTGAAGGGATGAGAACTGACCAATTAATCATGCCGGTTACAGGCTGGCCGGTATCTCAGGCACTTTCCATACTGCTTGCCGTTGTGTCATTTGCAATAGTGGTAACAAAGAGAGTGAAAATATCAAAAAGCAGTAATATTTAGGATAGAAAAGCGAAAACAGTACAAAAACAGCAATATTTAGGGCAGAAAAACATAAAAAGATAAAAAACAGATTAATTTGAGGGAAAATAGGGAAAAATCCCCACTGAAATGTTTTGTTAAAATGTTAGGTATGTAAATTTAACAAAGATAGTGAGGAAAATGCGTGGTATTTCAGAAATACACTTGTTTGTGCAAACTATACGAACCTGCAAAAAGGTATTCACGGAACAACAGAATATCTTGAATTGTTTCTCAAAAACCTGCGCCTGAACGAGGACAATGAGCTTTATAATCGAAATCTTCACATAAGTGGACTTGTGAATGAAGATAAAGTGGACTTTGAAGAGAAAAAAGTGAATTGTGTAGAAGAAAAAGTGTACTTTGAAACGAAAAAAGTGTACATTCAAGATGCAAAAGTGGATATTGAGGAAGTGCTTTTCGGAAAAGGTGGCGATTTCTCT
>URKY01000024.1 GCA_900548465.1 uncultured Eubacterium sp. | reverse complement strand
TTTTTCTCTAATTCTTTCGGATCAAATCCTATATCCACTTTTTCACCTATGTTATTTAGGTCTGCATCTAATTTAATTGAAATTACAGAATATAGTTTGCTGTCAATTAAAAGTTTGTTCAGATAACCTTCTTTGTTTTGAATTATATCAACGTCTGTAAGTCCCAGTGCATTATTGGTCAGACTGCCTAAATTCAAATCAAATCTGTATGTTCCACTTCCGTCATAAGTATAATTTCTAAAGATGTCCTTTATATTCGGATTTGATACATCGCCATTATCACCACTATTTGAAATTTTGTCTGCAAGCGAGTCTGTAAAGTTAAGTGCAAAACATAAATCCTTTGCTATGTTCTTCTGCATTTCTTTGTAACTTTCCTTCAAATAGAAATTTTGATTTTCGTCCAGAATTCCCGTTTCTTTCTTAGAAGACTGTTTTATCCAGAAAATTATTTTTTTATATTCAGTTGTTGTCACTGTTTTTTTCAATTTGTAAGAAACTTTTTTGTTTATATAAATTGAATTTGGAACAACAAACATATCTGTTTCTATTTTCTGACTGTCCTTAATTATGCTGTAGGATGTTTTAACTTCAGTTTTTGTTTTTGAAGTTTCATTAATTGTTTCAGTTGTTGTTTTCGGAACATCAAAATTTTTGTTTGTAACTAAGGACATATATGGAACATCTGCGTGAATCTTTCCGTATACTCCATCTGTATCATATTTTAACTTAGCACTTATTGGGACATTTTCTAAATCAAACTTAAGTAATCCAAGATTTAATCCTAAAGTTGCCTTTGCCGTTATGTCAAAATTCAAATTAGTTGCAGTATTACCAAAGCCTTTTAACAGACTGTCTGCCGTACTTACATCTATATAAGCGTCACTGTCTGCAGGCTTTTTGGTAATTTCTTTTCCATTGTAAAGAACCACTTCTAAATCTGTTTCATTAACTATTCCCTTATATGTAATATCATTATCATTAACGGAAATATTATTGATTAAATCACTTAATTTAAAATCTGCATCAAAGCCTGTGCCGTCAAAGATATTTCCTTTGACATATGGTTTAAACATATCTAAATTAATGTCTTTTTCATCTTCTTCTATGCCCAGTTTTTCCAATATCGGCGTAATATCCACATCATATATTTTTAAAACTGCATCTGCAATTGAAGCTATCGAGCCATCATCTGATTTTAATTTAAATCCGTCATAGTCCCCATAAATAAACTTATCTTCATAGATTAATGATAATTTCTTATCTTTTATTGATGTATTTATTGCAAGTCCCGGAGTTTCCTTTATGTTATTTAACAAATCAATTATCTGCTGAATATCCCTGTAATCTTCGTCTTTATAGTCGTCTTTGCTGATTTGGGATTCTTTATAAATTTCCGTTACTTTTCCGCTAATCTGCACCGGATTATTTTCAACTTTAAGATTGTCTGTAGATACGGTAATATCTTTTTCATTCAGACTTATTATTATGTCAAAGTCATCTAAAGCGTATTTTATCTGTAATTTGGAATCCACGTATTTTACTTCTTTTATGTTCTTTAGCATATCTAATGAGAAGCTAAATTCTTCGGAAGAATTATTCAGAATATTATCAATCTGACCTACATCTATATAATCTTTAAGTAATTCACTAAGTTCTTCTTTTGTTGCCAAAACTTTTATGTTTCCTGCTTCAAGATAAAGTTTGTTATTAATATAAGCTGCATTTACATTAATATCACTAACCGGTACGGTTACCTTAAGTGCTTTTTCAGACAAGTCAATAATTGTATTAAATGTATATTCATTGTCATTAGTACTTAATGTTATATCTGCACCAATAGCTTTAGCATTTTTTAACTTGTCTATATTTGTTTTAATAATTCTATAAGCCGTCTCAAAATCAACATAGTCTTCCTTATTATCCACATTTATACTCTGTGGTTTCGTGTTGTTTATTTTCGCACTTACCTTTGTTGACTGATAGAAAATTTCAATGCCACTTACTTCAACGGTTCTGTCAGTTATTGAAATACCATAATCATTATCATTTAACTTATATGTTAGTTTCAAAGTATTATTGTCACATGAGAATGATTCAATATTGCATATAATGTCTTTTACTGCAGGAGTTTTTGAAATTCCCATAATGGCAGCGGAAATCTTATCGACATCCTTTTTAGCCATACCTATTAAATCTTTCCCAAGAATTTCACTTAAAACTTTTCCGGCACTGTTGATATCTGTAGACACATAAAGATTCTCTACATTAATGTAAGCAATCTCGTCAATGTATTTAATCTCTACCGGTATTGTCTCGCCTTTATATTCAAGGTTCGTTGTTATATCTAAAGCAATTTTATTTTTGTCTGAATAATCAGCTTTTACATTGGCTTTAAACTGTAATCCTGAAACATCTAATGTAACATCCGTGTCAATTCCATTTGATGTAATCAAATCTTCAACTCCGAATTTTTCAACTACATTTATGATATCGGTTATTTTACTGTACTTCGAATTGTCTACACTGATTAAAGGTGATTTTGCATAAATATTATTTATTGTGATTTTTGCATTTATGTCCATATTGGCATAGGCACCTGCAATCTGTAATGTTTTATTATTTAACTTAATGGTTGCAATGTGTTTTCCATCATACTTATATGCCAAAACCAGTGCGCCCTTATCATATTTTAATGTTTCTACATTTCCAATAATATCTTTTATATTTATGTTGTTTATGTATTCACCTTTAAGTAATCTAAATGCCTGTGCAAAAGATTTTGACTCTGCTAATGTTTTATCATTAAGATTAATGTTCAGTTTTGGAAGTATTCCCTTAATTACGTCAAATAACTCTTCTTCCGTTGCAACTACATGAATATTCTTTGCTGTCACATAAATGTTTTTGTCCTTATATATTATTGAAATAGGAACGCCTTCTATTGTAGTTACGTATTTTATGGTAAAATCTTTACCATAAGAAGCTGTTAAAAATCCATTTAATTTATATTGTCCTGCTGAAATATCAGTATCAAGTACAATTCCCTGTGATTTCAGTATTCTTGCCAGTTTAAGTTTTTTCAATGATGCAAGAACCTGTTTCATATCAACATATTCAATTCTCTTAACTGAAATCTTTCTTCTCTTCCTGTATTTTTTTGTAATTTTAACTTTGGCACCAAGATTTTTCTTCTGATTTAATTTAATTGTATTTTTGCTTAAACCGATATTGAATTTCAAGCCTTCAACCTTGGCATTAACCTTCAAAAATCCCTTTGAATAGCTAACTTTATTTACTTTTTTAAGTAACTTTTCTACATCAATATTTCCTTTTTGAAGTTTCTTAATTACTTTGGCATATGATTTTGGAAGAACATTGTCTGCCTTAACACCAACTAATTCAAGCATCTGTTTGACTGTTGATTCAACTTCATTTATTTTGCATTTAACTTTTATATTACTTGTTTTCAAATAAACTACATTCTTGATTATCTGAGCTTCTATTTTTACGCCATAAAGCTTAGTAGTAAATTTTGCTGCCATAGGTTTATAATTTAAAACAGCATTTCCCTTTAAAGTTTCCCCTGCTACTTTTACTCTTATGTTTGTTTTTATGGCTTTTGAATTAATTGTTTTTATCCATGGCTTAATAAGAGTTGTCGCCTTTGATACATCATTATAATTATTCAGTGATTGAAATTGCTCTTTTTTTCCACTGTTAACGGATATTTTTATATTTTTACTTTTAAGTTTATTTGCCAGTTTTTTATCCGGCATCACACCGATATTAGCATAATTTAATGATACATTTTCGTTAGCTAAAGTAACTTTAATATCTGCATTAATGGTGTCTGTTTTGTAAGCTACTTTGATATAATTATCTTTTTGTTCTAATTTTACATTGTTTAATAAGCCGGTGATTTTATTACTGTCTATGTTATTTAAATCAAGCTTTGTAAGATAATCAAAATCAACCGCTTTAGTATCTAAGTCAACTGCTTTTGATACTATGTTTATTGCCTCAAAAACACTGTCAGCTTTTGCACTGACCTTTATTTTTCCATAGTTAATGTATACTTTATTATTTGCATAAGCTAAAAATAAATCTTTGTTTTGTGCTTTAATCACACCATTTTCTAAATCAATATAAGTATTAAAATTTAAATCATTCTTTCCTGCTTTAATCTTTATCTGATAATATGGTGTCTCTTTAAACATATCTGACACATATTTTGATACATCCGCCTCATCCTTCTGTGGCAGATCCGACAATTTATTTTTGTCATATTTAGTCTTAATAAATTCGTCTACTTTCCCCTGATTTGGCAATTCCTTTACCTGTTCAAAATCTGCAAATGTTTCTGTAATTTCTCCCTGACATGTCACATCTCCCACAACAGATATATTAATGTCGTAATTCTCACTATAATGAATCTTCACAGGTCTCCATTTTTTATCCATTGTAACTACTGCTTTTACGCTATGAAATTTAGGGTAGTCACTGGCTCCCCCTTCTGTTTTCATCTGTCTCTTATAATATACTGTTGCTTCATCAGGCTTTAATTCATATTCAAATTTATATGTGTCCTTATCAGACTTTATTATTTTTGCACTTATAATTGTATTCTTGTCAATAACATAATTAGTCATCGAAAAAGGCTTTCTGCCATAATTTTTAGCATATGTATCTTCTGAAATAGGAGTGTAATCTTCTTCCCAGTCAATATCAGATGTTGATTTAACTTTCTTTGCATTTCTTACAAGTATTGCCCCATCTTTAAATACTCTCTGCTGTCCTGTGCTTAACAATGTGCTCATACTTGATGATTGAACTATTGCACTTTTATCTTTAATAACCTTTGATGCATTAATGTTTTGAGTGTAATTGATAAATAAAACATCAGCTGTTGCTGTCCCTTCTGTTTTTGATGTCCATGCTTTCATTTTCTGCATAACACTCTGACAGATTGCGATATTCTCTTCAGGAGAATAATCCTCAGGCGTTGAATCATCTTTTGGCACATCGGCGTATGTTTCATTTTCAACTACCTTTGTATTGTCAATAGGCTTGCTGTCCGCTGTATCTTTAAGAAAAAGGCTATGTATCAATGTGCCTACAACAATCGCCATTACAATAAATAAAGCAGCAAACACTGCTTTTTTTCCTTTTCTTATTTTCTTATGCTTATTTTCTTTTTTTGTCATTTGTTCCTCCACAAATTATATTAAATATATTTATTAAAATGTCCTTTTCATAATTTGCAACTCTATATTTTACTATACTTATTACTTTTTTTCAAATTATATAAATTAACCATTAATTATTGAACATAAATCTGCAGTTTGTTATAATTCCATTTATGATTAGTTTTAAAATAAAAGAAATAAACAAATTTATGCACGAACTCCTGATTGCAGGAACTTTTGACAACTTTTTATTGTGTGAAGGCGAAATATGTACTGCCACAACTTTTACCATTAATGGGCGCTTTAATAAGAATTTCTTTAGTGATAATGAGCTAAATACTATGAATGACGAATTTAGCATATGGAAAAATATAAGACATATTGCTTTTGAAATTATAAAAGGCGACAAGGTTCCAAGCAAAATGAAGCTTGTTCTGGCATTATCGAAAACAAAATACGAAGAAATAATAGCAAAGTCCGGTATGGATATTTTATCTTCTGACGTTGGAGGATTATATATTCATATTTTATACGAAAATGATTCCATAGAAATTATAACCGGTGCGTCACTAAATACTTTTACTCTTGACAAAACCCTAGACAAATACTGGGATACCACTGTAATTAATTTCCTTGAGAGTAAATTCCAATGTGAATTATTATAGGTAGTATTTTTTTATGTCAAATATTACCTAATTGTTAACAAAAAGTAAATTTTTAGCACTCTTCTTTATAGAGTGCTAATTTTTTATTGACTTTTACTTTTTGTGCGTTAAAATTATGTTTGTTGGCAGATTAATACTTCTGCCTACTTATTTTGTTTTTAATATTTTTATATAAAGGAGTGAACAGTTATGGCAAAAAACGGAAATTTATCTATTAATAGTGAAAATATTTTCCCTATTATAAAGAAATGGTTATATTCAGATCACGATATATTCTTTAGAGAATTAGTATCTAACGGTTGTGATGCCATTACAAAATTAAAGAAATTGGAAATGATGGGTGAAGCCGAAATCGGCGATAGTGAAGAATTTAAGATTCAGGTTTTAGCTAATCCTGATGACAAAACCCTTACATTTATTGATAACGGAATCGGTATGACTGAGGATGAAGTTGATGAATACATTAACCAGATTGCTTTTTCAGGAGCTGAAGCTTTCCTTGAAAAATACAAAGATAAAACTTCTGAGGATCAAATAATCGGTCATTTTGGTCTTGGTTTTTATTCAGCATTTATGGTAGCTGACAGAGTTACTATTGAAACAAAATCTTATAAAGAGGATGCAAAGGCTGTTCTTTGGGATTGCGAAGATGGTACCGAATACACGATGTCAGAAAGCGATAAAAAAGAACGTGGTACTATTATTACTCTTTATTTGAATGAAGACAGTGTTGAATTTTCTAATCTTTACCGTGCTCAGGAAGTATTGGAAAAATATTGTTCATTTATGCCTGTTGAGATTTATCTTTCAAATCCTAATGCAGAGCCTGAATACGACACAATTCCTGAAGATGAAGTTGCAGAGAAAGATACTGTTATTGAGCATGTAGTTGAACCTGCAAAAACAGAGGAAAAAGAAAAGGAAGACGGAACTAAGGAAACCGTTGAGGTTGAGCCTGAAAAGAAAATGGCAAAAATTCTCAAACGTCCTGTAAGTATAAGTGATACTACTCCTCTTTGGACAAAGCATCCAAATGAATGTACTGACGAGGAATATAAAAACTTCTACCATAAGGTATTTATGGATTATAAGGAACCTTTATTCTGGATTCATTTAAATATGGACTATCCTTTCAACTTAAAGGGTATTCTTTACTTCCCTAAGATTAATATGGAATATGAATCTATCGAAGGAACAATTAAGTTATATAACAATCAGGTATTTATTGCCGATAACATCAAGGAAGTAATTCCTGAATTTTTAATGCTTTTAAAGGGTGTAATTGACTGTCCTGACCTTCCACTTAACGTTTCACGTTCAGCATTACAGAATGACGGTTTTGTTAAGAAAATTTCTGATTACATTACTAAAAAAGTTGCTGATAAGTTATCAGGAATGTGTAAAACAGATAAAGAAAACTACGAGAAATACTGGGATGACATTAGTCCATTTATCAAGTTTGGCTGCTTAAAGGACGAAAAGTTCTGTGAAAAAATGTCAGACTATGTATTATTTAAGAACCTTGATGACAAGTATCTTACATTTAAGGAATGTTTGGAAGAAAATAAAGAAAAACATGAAAACACTATTTTCTATACAAACGATCCTGTTCAGCAGAGTCAGTATGTAAATATGTTTAAAGCTGAAGGCATTGATGCAGTTGTACTTAAGGACAACATTGACCAGCCATTTATTTCACAGTTGGAATCTAAAAACGAAGGCGTTAAATTTAAACGTATTGATGATGAATTAAATGATTCATTTACAGAAGAATTAAGCGAAGACGATGAAAAATCTCTTAAGGAAAAATTAAGTGAAACATTTAAGAAGGCTCTTGGAAGGGAAATTGACATTAAAGTACAGAAATTAAAAGACAGCAAAGTTTCTTCAATGATTACTGTTTCAGAAGAAACACGTCGTATGCAGGATATGATGAAGATGTATGGTATGTCCGGAATGGATCCTGCTATGTTTGGTGGTGCCGGTGAAACCCTTACTTTAAACGCCAACAACTCACTTGTTAAGTATATTGTTGACAATCCTGAAGGAGAAAACACTGAATTAATCTGCAAACAGTTATACGACCTTGCAGTTATCAGCCATACTCCTCTTAACCCTGACAGCATGACAGCATTTATTGAGCGCAGTAACAAGATTCTTGAGATATTGGCAGATAAATAAAATTTTCATATAATTAAATAAAAGAAAAACAATAGGAAAGTATTTTCAAAACACATTTGAATTTCTATCTTTGCTCGCCGCCTATTAACAATCGCTCCCGCAAACTTGCTGCTTCGCAGCTTCAAACAGTGCTCCGCGATTGTAGCTAGGCTCGCAAAGATGACGAAATTCTGCATAGTGTTTTTGTAAATATCTTTCCTATTGTTTTTCTTTTATTATATTTGTATTGTATTATTTATCTGTCCCATTTATCACACAATGACTGTATCTGGCTTGTGAATTTTGCGATGTCCTTGTTTGTGCCACCTTCGTTACGTTTGATGACAGCTAACAGGCGATGTCCTGCATTAACAAGATTTTCATATAATCCTGATGCACGTTTCTGTTTAGCCGTTGCCGTAATTCTGATTGGCTCTGCTTCCTTAACAAACTCTCCTGTTGCAAGATCAAATGATGTTCCACTGTATGGAGCATAAGTATCATAACCATGCTCTTTGTTAAGTAAGTCAGCAAAATAGTCACATACTTTATCTTCACCATGAACTACGAAAACCTTTTGAGGCTTTATAGTCATGGCGTCTAACCATTTGATTAATTCCTTCTGGTCACCGTGTCCACTAATACCTTTTAGATTTTCTATGTGGGCATTTACTGCAATTTCTTCACCAAACAGCTTAACTGTTTTGGCTCCTTCAAGGATTGTCCTACCAAGAGTTCCCGGTGTCTGGAAACCAACAAACAGAATCGTATTATTTTCTCTCCACAAATTATGTTTTAAATGGTGTCTTATTCGACCTGCTTCACACATTCCCGATGCAGATAAAATAACTTTTGGTTGCATGTTTTCATTTATTGCTACGGAATCATTGCTCGTTATTGATAGTTTAAGCCCCTTAAAATTCAGTGGGTTAATACCATTATTGATAAGATCCATTGTTTCTTCATCAAAGCACTCAACAACATCACCATTAAATATAGTTGTGGCCTCAACTGCTAAAGGACTGTCCACATAAACATCAAAGTTCGGAACACTCTTTACCATACCCTTTTCTTTAATAATTCTTATAAAGAAAAGCATTTCCTGTGTTCTACCAACTGCAAATGATGGAATAACAACATTTCCACCTCTTGCAAAAGTTTCATTCATAATTCTTGCCAGTTCACCAACGTAGTCCGGTGCCTCACCATGAAACCTGTCACCGTAGGTTGACTCAATTAAAACATAATCAGCTCCATCAAGAAAACATGGGTCTTTGATAATCGGTTTATTAATGTTTCCAATGTCTCCCGAGAAAATAACCGTCTTCTTCGTGTCATTTTCAGTTAAGCTCATCTTAATGCTTGCCGAGCCTAAAAGGTGTCCTGCATCCACGAACTTAACACTTATTTCATCACATATCTGTATTTCCTTATCATAGTCAACAGGTACAAATAATTCGCATGCTGCAGCAGCATCCTCTGTTGTATAAATAGGTTCAACCGCTTCTTTACCGGCTCTTTTAGCCTTTCTGGTCTTCCACTTAGATTCAAATTCCTGAATGTGTGCACTGTCACGTAACATAATATTACAAAGTTGGCATGTAGCCTTGGTTGCAAATATCTGACCCTTAAATCCTCTTTTTACCATTAATGGAATTAATCCCGAATGGTCAATATGTGCATGGGTCAGGAAAATATAATCTATCTCCCCTGCCGTAACCGGCAATTCCTGATTAACGTAAATATCCTTTCCCTGCTCCATACCACAGTCAACGACTGCCTTTTTATTTCCGACCTCAATATAATGACAGCTTCCTGTTACTTCATGATCCGCTCCTAAAAAAGTAAGAATCATACTAATCAGCCCCTTTCTGTATTAAATTTTAAACCGATATTTTATAATAGTATTATAATTTTTTTCCTGCCATTAGTAAATTATTTTTATATAAATTTTTCAAAAATTTCATCAACTGCCTGCCTATATTTTTGTACATTATGAGCCTTACGTATCATCTTTGCACACTTGTGCTGATCTGTTGTGGCATAGGACCAGTAATTCCACATTTCTATCATCTTATTTAACAGATGTTTATCAGAACTCATGTCAGCTGCAAAATCATCAAAAACCCTATCGTAAAACTTTCTTAACTTTTCCTTTGAAATTTCTATTTTTTTGTTTTGCTTTATTTCCTCTGCCAGATTAGGATTTCTCAAAAGTCCTCTCCCAAGCATTGCAGAATTAATTTTGTATTTTGATTCAATCTCTTTATAGTCTTCAAGTGTAAATATATTTCCATTATATGATAATTTATTCTTACTAATTCTATATGCCATATCAAAGGCTTCCATATCAGGCTCTCCCTTATACAGCTGTACTCTCGTTCTTGGGTGGATTATGATTTCTTCGAAAGGAAATTTATTATACACTTCCATTATTTCTTCAAATTCATCAGCATCAGTAAGTCCGATTCTTGTTTTTACGGAAATTTTCATATCAAGTTTTTCAAATATTTCATCAAAAAATTTTTCCATTAAATATGTATCTTTTAAAAAACCTGCCCCTCTTCCTTTTGGAACAACTGTTCCCGATGGACAACCGGCATTTAAATTTACTTCATCATATCCCATTTCAGCTATCTGCTTTGCACCCTTGACAAAATATTCTGCATTATTAGCCATAATCTGCGGGATAAGCCTTACTTTATCATTATTATTTTCCGGCAATAAATCCTTTATTTCCTTTCCTTTTAGTTTGGGATTATGGCACGGTGAAATAAAAGGGGCAAAATATTTGTCTACTCCTTCAAAAAAATCTGCATATGCATTTCTATATATATGACTTGTAACTCCATCTAATGGTGCAAAATATATTTTCATTCTTAATCTCCATTTCTTTTTTACAACTCTTGCATTATATCAAATCCATAATTGAAAAACCAGCACTGTAATGTTATACTTTTAACGATACTTTTTTAAGAAAATAACATTATAAGCGAGGTATACATATGAAATTATGGGGCGGTCGTTTCACAAAGGAAGAAAATCAGTTAGTACACAACTTTAATGAATCTCTTTCTTTTGACCAAAAATTTTATGCACAGGATATAAGAGGTAGCATTGCACACGTTAAGATGCTTGGAAAACAGGGAATTATCACAACAGACGAAATGAACTCCATTATCGATGGCTTAGAAGGAATTAAGAAAGACATTGATGAAGGAAAGCTTGAATTTACAAAGGATAGTGAGGATATTCACAGTTTTGTAGAGGCTAATCTTATTGAACGTATTGGAGATGCCGGCAAAAAACTTCATACAGGCCGTAGCCGTAATGATCAGGTTGCCCTTGATATGAAATTATATACAAGAGACGAAGTTGTGGAAATTAATGATTTACTTAAAACACTTCTCAACTCTCTTCTTAATGTTATGGAGGAAAATGTAAATACATTTATGCCGGGCTTTACTCATTTACAGAAGGCTCAGCCTATAACATTGGCTCACCATTTTGGTGCTTACTTTGAAATGTTTAAAAGAGACCGTAGCAGACTTGATGATATTTATAAACGCATGAACTACTGTCCTCTTGGTTCAGGCGCTTTAGCCGGTACAACATATCCTCTTGACAGAGAATATACTGCTTCATTATTGGATTTTGACGGCCCTACTCTTAATAGTATGGATTCCGTATCAGACAGAGATTATTTAATTGAATTTTTAAGTGCCCTTTCTACAATAATGATGCATTTAAGCAGATTTTGTGAGGAAATATGTATTTGGAATTCCAACGAGTACAAATTTGTTAATATTGATGACTCATACAGCACCGGATCAAGTATAATGCCACAGAAGAAAAATCCTGATATTGCAGAATTAATCCGTGGAAAAACAGGACGTGTTTACGGTGCACTTGCTTCAATTCTGACAACCATGAAGGGACTTCCACTTGCATACAACAAGGATATGCAGGAAGACAAGGAACTTACATTTGATGCAATTGACACTGTAAAGGGATGTATTGTTTTATTTACAGGTATGATTGATACTATGACATTTAACAAAGATGTTATGGAAGCCAGCACAAAGCATGGATTTACAAATGCTACTGATGCGGCAGACTATCTCGTAAATCACGGTGTTCCATTCAGAGATGCCCACGGCATTGTTGGTCAGTTAGTTCTTTTCTGCGAAGAAAAGAAAATTGCTCTTGATGATATGACTTTAGATGAATACAAGGCCATCAGCCCTGTATTTGAAGATGACATTTATGACGCTATCAGTCTTGACACATGCGTAAACAAGCGTGTTACAATCGGTGCTCCGGGACCAGAAGCCATGACAAAAGTTATTGAAATTTATAAGAATTATCTTAAATAGAAATATACTATAGACAAGGAGCGTTGCCTGGGGGCAACGCTCCTTATTTTTTAATTTATCTGTGATTACACAAAATTAGAATTTATTTTGTTTTTTTGTGTAATTTCTTCATCTTCTTTTCAGCACAACGCTGACATTTACGCAAATAACAAATTACAATACTTTAATTTGTGTAATTCACTTATCATCTCACATACATACTGCCTGCGTTTACACAAAATCAAATTATGATACCGGCAATTGTGTAATTCTCTTGCCATATTTACGGCTCAAAGTCTATGTTTACGTAAAAAACAGATCAAGAACATCCACAATTGTGTAATCCGCAAATATCAAGCCATTATCTTGCTATTACATTAATCCCACCGGTGTTTTCCTACAAGTCCTTAAATTCAAACTGTTTCTTACCGGTAGCGTAATCCTCTACAATATCACCATGACCGCAAAGTTTATATTTGTAACTTACAAGACCTTCAAGTCCAACAGGACCTCTGGCATGGATTTTGCTGGTGCTTATTCCTACTTCGGCACCAAAACCATACCTGTAGCCGTCTGCAAATCTGGTGGAACAGTTCTGGTATACTCCTGCTGAGTCTACATAGCGCATGAAATATTCTGCTGTTTCCTTGTTTTCTGTAATAATGCAGTCTGTATGATGAGAACCATAGTGGTTGATATGCTCTACGGCAGCCTTTACATCTTCAACTTCTTTTGCTGATACAATATAGTCTAAATATTCTCTCTTATTATCCTCTTCCTCGCTGGCATTACATCCTGTCAATTCTACAATTTTTTCACTTCCACGCAATTCAACGTGATGTTTCTGCAATGCCTCATGTAGTTTAGGAACAAATTCGTTCATTATATCCTTATGTATAAGCAATGTTTCTACTGAATTACATGCAGATACATACTGTGTTTTAGAATCAATTATAATTGGAATAGCCTTTTCAAAATCAGCATCATTATCTACATATACATGACAAATTCCGTCAGCATGTCCCATAACAGGTATTTTTGTATTGTTCATTATGTACTGAACAAAAGAATTTGAACCTCTTGGAATTAAGAGATCAACGTATTCATTACAGGACAAAAGTTCTGATATTTCCGAACGTGCTTCTAACTGTAACATACAGTTTTCAGGCATTCCTGCCTCTAAAACAGCATTGTAAATAATGTTAAACAAAACTTTATTGCTGTTCATTGTTTCACTACCGCCCTTTAAAATGACGCAGTTTCCACTTTTTATACATAAAGATGATATTTGAATGAGGGCATCCGGTCTTGCTTCGAAAATGACGCCAATAACACCAATAGGACATGTTTCCCTGTAAAGTGTAAGACCTTCATGTAACTGTCTCTTTAAATCAATTTTAAATAAAGGATCATCTAAACCTATAAGATTTTCAATTCCTGACAATACATCCTTTAATTTATTCTCATCAAATTTTAGTCTTTTAATAATAGGTGCTGCAACACCATCTTTTTCTGCCTGTTCTAAATCCTTTTTGTTAGCCTCAAATATTTCTTCTTTCTGTTTTTCTAATGCTTTTGCTATCATTTGTAAAGCATTATTTCTCTGATATCCGCTTGTCCCGGCTAGTATTGGTGCCGCTGCTTTTACAAGGGCTGCTTGCTGTTTTATGTACATATACTGCTCCTTTCAAATCCTATGGATTACACATACCACATGGTTCATATCCCTGATTTATAAGATCCTGTCTGTTACCTGTATATTTTCCCTTATTTGATTCGCTCATTCGTTTCACTCCACTACAGTCAGGTAAATGGAACTTATGAGAATTTAAATTTAAAATATATTCTGTTCTTGAATTACCGGTATTGGCTGTTGTCGATTTTTCATCTGATAATCTGCTGTCACCTGTTGCATAATCAATGGCAATTCCCGGCTGGACATTATAACAGAAAACATTAAAACTAATGCTTTTTCCTTTATCCTCAACGGAATAACCTTCCATCCTGACCCCACGGGCAACTAAATCGCTACCTTCAAATACAGGTGTTACACGATACATTACATGATTGCCTGTTTCCTTTACATAGTCGGTAACCATATTTTCAAATGGAAGCATCCCATCTACATTCATATACCTTGTGCCTGTAATAAGGTTCTTTTCATTAGCATTTTCACCGGTTAACTGATATCCGATTAAATGACATCTGTTATATAAAATCTTACCTTCAACATTGTCATATTTTACGAAATGCCAGCCTGTTGGTTTTACACTGCTTATGGACTCTCTTTTTTCCTTTGGCATGATATCTTTTCCGACAGAAGCTATTGCCACCTGACATCTTCCAAGGCTGTCGAGAGTCGAATAATTTTCAAAAGATTTATCTGTTATTTCATTTTTCTTAAATTCAGGAACATTATTGTTAACCGCTACATATGGCTCTCCTGAATATTTGGGAATGCCGGAATTTGATTTTTTTAAATGCTTATTATTACCTGTCGTTTCCTGGTCTGCTAATTCTGTAGTTTCCTGAAAGGATACCCTTTCAGTTATTCCGGCAACTCTGTCTGTACTTACAGTTGCATTATTATTTGAACATCCTGAAAAAAGAATAATACTCAGAACAAGCAGGGCTGCTATATAGTTAACACCACTCTTTAACTTATTCATTTTTCTCATATACCTCTTTTATAATAGTATCATGTGAATATCCCTGAAATTCCTCACTGCTTTTTAGTTTCCATTCACTTAAATCAAACTTATAATCTGTAGGATATACTTTGTCCCATCTGTAAACAATTAGGTGGTTTATTCTTCTCTGGTCTACAATGTGATTTTCAACAAAACAGTATTCTCCTTCTTTAGCATCGGTGAAATAATCATCTGAAACCACATATTTACATAGTTTTTCATTAAACAATTCCTTTGAATAAGAGTTAATATGTAATACGCCATCCTTTGTAGTTCTCACAATGTCTCTTATAACATATCTGTCTCTGCTCTGTCTTCTCTCATTAAAGTACATTCCATTTCTTTGGTCTAAACAAATTATCCCTATCATTTTGTCACACCTCTGTTTCACTCAACTCTTTTTATTTTAATTGCCATTAGTTACCTTAACTTCTAACTGGTTGTATGGAATAACAATACCGTTCTTTTCAAGTTCACTTTTAATGTGCTCTGTCAAATAAAAATATTCATTCCAGTAATTGACAGGTTCAACCCATGCCCTTGTTTCCATATTTACACTGCTTTCATCAAGAAGCATAACAACCACGTCACTGTCCTTTTCCTTAATAACATATGGAGAATTAATAATAACATCTCTTACTATTGACTTGGCTTTTTCCACATCGCTGTCATAATGGATTGAGAATTTTACATCAACTCGTCTTCCATCCTGATTTGAATAATTAACAATAGTATTATTTGATACTTCTCCATTAGGACATTTAATTACTTTTCCGTCAGGTGTCAGCAAAGTTGTATAAACAATATCAATTTTTGTTACTGTTCCCTCCACATTGTTAATAAGGACATAATCTCCAATTACAAAAGGCTTTGACAACAAAATCAAAACACCGCCTGCAAAATTAGATAAACTTCCCTGTAATGCCAAACCAATTGACAGACCTGCAGTACCAAGTAAAGTGATCAGGGACGTTGTTTCTATTCCTATCTGTCCACATATAATTATTATAACAATAACGTATCCCGCAAACTTTACTAAAGAATCTACAAATTTTGCCGCCCCTTCATCTGCACTTGACTTATTAAATATATTCTTTATTAATTTTCTGACCAACTTAATAACAATTTTTCCAATAATAAATATCACTATGGCAATAATAATACTTATTCCAAAATCAATTAATTTATCCCAAAGTTTGTCAAGTGTTGACGCAAATTTGCTCACATTCTTTTCCATATTTTCTATTTCTGAAACACCGTTTGCTAACAATATATTCATATCTTTTCTCCATTCCAATTTAAAGATAATGGGGCCATCATGCAACAGCCCCAACTTTTCTTGTATATTGTTAATACCTTTTATTATTTTACAATTCTTACCTTGATAACTCCATCAATTGCATTAATCTTATCTGCTAATGCATCTGTTGCTTCATGGTCTAAATCAATAATTGCGTATGCAAAATCTCCTCTTGACTTATCAACCATATCTGCCACATTAACACCTTCTGACGCAATAGCTGTTGATAACTGACTAATCATGTTTGGTATATTCTTATGACATACAGTTATACGACTCACCTTGTCACATACACCTAATGTTGCAGCAGGGTAATTAACTGAATTAACAATATTTCCGTTTTCAACAAAATCTCTGATTTCGTCTACTGCCATAATTGCACAGTTATCTTCTGATTCAGCAGTTGACGCTCCCAAATGTGGAGTTGCAATAACACCTTCCATGTTTGCTGTTTTAAAGTTAGGAAAATCTGTTACGTATTTCTTAACTTTTCCACTCTTTAATGCTTCTTCAATATCAGCATCACATACAAGCAAATCTCTTGCAAAGTTAAGTATTACTACTCCTTCTTTCATCATTGCAATACTGTCTTTATTAATCATTTCTTTTGTATCATCAAGAAGAGGTGTGTGTACTGTTATGAAGTCACACTCCTTAAAGATTTCTTCTCTTGTTTTAACAATATGTACTGTTCTCTTAATACTAAGAGCTCCCTGTACTGTAAGATATGGGTCAGTGCCATATACATCCATACCAAGTGAAACACCTGCATTTGCAACTAATCTTCCAATTGCTCCAAGACCAATCACACCAAGTTTCTTTCCCTTTAATTCATTACCGGCAAAATTTTTCTTTGCCTTTTCCATTGATTTATTAATGTTTTCATCAGATTTATTATCTGCTACCCATTTATTTCCACCAATAATATCTCTTGATGCAAGTAACATTCCACAAATAACTAATTCCTTAACACCATTTGCATTTGCACCCGGTGTGTTAAATACAACAATTCCTTTTTCAGCACATTTATCAAGTGGAATATTGTTAACGCCTGCACCTGCTCTTGCAACTGCTAAAAGTGAATCAGGTAATTCCAAATCATGCATTGCAGCGCTTCTTACTAAAGCCACATCTGCATCTGCAAAATTCTCAGTGATTTCATAATTATCATTTAATCTGTCAAGTCCTAAATTAGATATAGGATTCAAGCAATTAACTTTTGTCATTATACTGTAACCTCCATATATTTATCAGAATATATCTGATTTTTATGCATTTTCTTCTTCAAATTTCTTCATAAATTCAACTAATGCCTTTACACCTTCTGTTGGCATTGCGTTGTAAATACTAGCTCTCATTCCACCTACTGTTCTGTGGCCCTTTAAGTTTTCAAGACCTGCAGCTTTAGCTTCAGCAACAAATTTAGCATCTAATTCTTCATTTCCTGTAACGAAAGGAACATTCATAAGTGATCTGTCCTTAGGAACTACTGTACCCTTAAATAATTTACTGTTGTCAAGGAAGTCATAAAGAATCTTAGCCTTTTCTTCATTGTGTTTCTTCATTGCTTCCAAGCCACCCATTTTCTTAATCCATTTAAATACTTTTCCACAAATATAAATTCCATAACATGGAGGTGTATTGTAAAGTGAACCGGCATCTGCCTGTGTTTTCCATGCAAGCATAGTTGGAACTGTCTTATCAACTTCTTCAGGAATAAGGTCTTCTCTTACAATTGCAATAACAACACCTGCAGGTCCAACGTTCTTCTGAACACCACCATAGATAACTCCATATTTTTCAACATCAATTGGTTCTGAAAGAAAACATGATGAAACATCAGCTACCAATGTATGTCCCTTTGTATTTGGAAGTTCATGATATTTTGTTCCATAAATTGTATTGTTTTCACAGATATATACATAATCTACATCATCATCAATATCTAAGTCTGAACAATCAGGGATGTAAGAGAAAGTCTTGTCTGCTGATGAAGCAACTCTCTGTACCTCAAGGTATTTTTCTGCTTCAGCAGCTGCTTTCTTAGCCCACTGACCTGTAATAATATAAGCTGCCTTTCCATTCTTCTTTAAGTTCATTGGTACAGCTGCAAACTGCTGTGAAGCACCACCCTGTAAGAACAAAACCTTATAGTTATCAGGAATATTCATTAAATCTCTAATATCCTGTTCTGCTTCATCAATAATCTGCTGAAATGCTTTTGAACGATGGCTCATTTCCATTACGCTCATTCCACATCCTCTGTAGTCAAGCATCTCCTCTGCCGCTTCTTTTAATACTTCTTCCGGTAATACTGCCGGACCAGCTGAAAAATTGTATACTCTTGCCATTTTTTCCTCCTAAAATTCATATCCTTTTTCTTCTAAATCTTCTTCTGAAAATGCTTCACTAATTGCTGTGTTAGCCGGAACCATAGGGAATACCTTATCATCCTGATCAATCTGTGCATCAATAACACATGGGATGTTAAGTTTAATTGCATCATTAAGTGCATTTTCAAATTCTTCTACAGTAGTAACACGGTAAGCCTTAGCTCCCATTCCCTCTGAAATTTTAACAAAATCTACAGCATCATCCAAAACTGTATTGGAATATCTTTTTCCATAAAACAGTGTCTGCCACTGTCTAACCATTCCCAAAACGTGATTGTTAATTACGATCTGGATAATAGGAATATTATATCTTGTAGCTGTAGCTATCTCGTTCATATTCATTCTGAAGCAACCATCACCTGCTATATTAACACAGATTTTGTCTTTGTTACCCATTTTTGCACCAATACATGCTCCAACACCATATCCCATGGTTCCTAAACCACCTGATGTAATAAGCTGTCTTGGTCTCTTATATTTATAGAACTGTGCTGCCCACATCTGATGCTGTCCTACATCTGTAGTAACAATTGCATCTCCCTTTGTAATATTATAAAGTGAATCAATAATTGCAGGTCCTGTAAGTACTGATTTATCAAGAGCTAAAGGATATTCTTCCTTCATTTCCCCGATGTGTTTCATCCATTCCTTATGATTCTGTTTCTTAACTTTGCCATTCAGTCTTACAAGTACTTCTTTTATATCACCGATAACACTTGCATCGGTTCTGATGTTTTTATTTATTTCTGATGGGTCAACATCAATATGTACTATTTTTGCATTTTTTGCAAATTCTTTGGCATTACCTATAACTCTGTCACTAAATCTTGCTCCAAGAACAATAAGTAAATCGCACTCCGTAACTCCAAAGTTTGAAGTTTTTGTTCCGTGCATACCTATCATTCCCGTATATCTTTCATTAGTTCCGTCAATAACACCTTTACCCATTAATGTATCACAGACAGGTGCATCTGCCAATTCAACAAATTCCCTAACTTCTTTATCAGCCTCTGAAATAACTGCACCACCACCAACTAATACAAATGGTTTTTCTGATTTAGCTATCATTTCAGCAACCGTGTTCAGGTCTTCCTCTGTAATATTGTCAGAATATCTTTCAATCGCTTCCGGCTTTTTACTTTCAAATTCATATTTGTTAGCTGTAACATCCTTTGTAATATCTACTAAAACAGGACCCGGTCTTCCGCTTTTTGCAATTTTAAATGCTTTTCTAAGTGTTGTTGCCAGATTTTCAATGTCTTTTACAATAAAGTTATGTTTTGTAATAGGCATTGTTGCACCGACAATATCAATTTCCTGGAATGAATCCTTTCCAAGACCTGATTTTGCTACGTTAGCTGTAATAGCAACCAAAGGTACTGAATCCATATAAGCTGTTGCAATACCTGTTACAAGGTTTGTTGCTCCGGGACCTGATGTTGCCATACACACACCAACTTTTCCTGTTGTTCTTGCGTAACCGTCAGCTGCATGAGCTGCTCCCTGTTCATGTGAAACTAAAATGTGAGTAATATCATCTGAATTCTTGTATAACTCATCATAAATATTTAAAATTGTTCCTCCAGGATATCCGAATACTGTATCAACACCCTGTTCTTTTAAACATTCAATTACTATTTGTGAACCGTTTAATATCATATTTTTATCCCTCACTTTATATTTTACTTATTTATCTCTAATGTAGCACCTTTATTTCCTGATGTAACCATTGAAGCGTATCTTGCAAGATATCCTGTGGTTACCTTAGGTTCTCTAGGCTGCCAGTTTGCTTTTCTCTTTGCTAATTCTTCATCTGAGACATCAACATTAAGTGTCATGTTTGGAATATCTATATTAATAATATCTCCTTCTTCAACTAATGCAATTGGTCCTCCAACTGCAGCTTCCGGTGAAACGTGTCCTATTGATGCACCTCTTGAAGCTCCTGAGAATCTTCCATCTGTTATAAGGGCAACTGTTTCTCCAAGACCCATTCCGGCTATTGCTGATGTAGGATTTAACATTTCTCTCATACCGGGGCCACCTTTTGGTCCTTCATATCTTATTACAACTACATCACCGTCAACAATTTTTCCACCCTTAATTGCTGCAATTGCATCTTCCTCGCAATCGAATACTCTTGCCGGTCCGCTGTGTACCATCATTGAATCTGCAACTGCAGAACGTTTTACAACTGAGCCGTCCGGTGCAAGATTTCCCTTAAGTACTGCAAGTCCACCAGTCTTACTATATGGATTATCTAATGGTCTGATAACTTCAGGATTTTTGTTTACACATCCCTTTATGTTTTCTCCAACAGTCTTTCCTGTAACTGTCATACAATCTTCATGTAAAAGTCCTAATTCACTTAACTCATTCATTACTGCATATACACCGCCTGCTTCATTAAGGTCTTCCATATATGTAGGGCCTGCCGGTGCAAGGTGGCAAAGGTTAGGTGTCTTAGCACTGATTTCATTTGCAAATGATATATCAAAATCAAATCCGATTTCATGTGCTATAGCAGGTAAATGAAGCATACTGTTTGTTGAACATCCAAGAGCCATGTCAACTGTAAGTGCATTTAAAATTGCATCCTTTGTCATAATGTCTCTAGGTCTGATGTCTTTTCTGTACATTTCCATTACAGCCATACCTGCATGTTTTGCAAGTTTTAATCTTTCAGAATATACCGCAGGGATTGTTCCATTTCCCTGTAATCCCATTCCCAATGCTTCTGTAAGACAGTTCATTGAGTTAGCTGTATACATACCTGAACATGATCCACATGTAGGACAAACCTTTTCTTCAAATTCCTTAACCTGATCTAATGTTAATTTTCCCGCTGCATTTGCTCCTACAGCCTCAAACATTGATGAAAGACTTCTCTTCTGTCCCATAACATGTCCTGCAAGCATTGGTCCACCTGAAACAAAAACTGTAGGTACATTAACTCTTGCAGCTGCCATCAATAATCCAGGTACGTTTTTATCACAGTTAGGAATCATTACTAATGCATCAAACTGATGAGCTTTAGCCATACATTCCGTTGAGTCTGCAATTAAATCTCTTGTAACAAGAGAATACTTCATTCCTTCATGTCCCATTGCAATACCGTCACATACTGCTATTGCCGGGAACATTACAGGTGTTCCTCCTGCCATTGCTACTCCCATTTTTACTGCCTGTGCTATTTTGTCCAGGTTCATATGGCCAGGTACGATTTCATTATATGAACAAACAATACCTACTAATGGTCTTGCAAGTTCTTCCTCAGTCATACCAAGAGCATTAAATAATGATCTGTGAGGTGCCTGCTGTATTCCTTTTTTTACTGAATCACTCTTCATTTTGTTTCCTCCCATTATATTCTCTTTATTATTTCATCGCCCATTTCCTTACATCCAACTAATGTCATACCTTCTGACATTATGTCGATTGTACGAATGTTATCTTCTAAAACTTTTTGTACTGCATTTTCGACTGCATTTGCTTCTTCATCCAAATCAAAAGAATATCTAAGCATCATCGCTGCTGAAAGAATTGTAGCTATCGGATTAGCCTTATTCTGTCCTGCAATATCTGGTGCAGCACCGTGACTTGGTTCATAAAGACCAAATTTATCTTCTCTTAAAGATGCAGATGATAACATACCTATTGAACCTGTTATCATACTTGCTTCGTCAGATAAAATATCTCCAAACATGTTTTCCGTAACAACTACGTCAAACTGTGCAGGATCTTTTACTAACTGCATTGCACAGTTGTCTACCAGCATATGTGTAAGTGTTACTTCCGGATAATCCTTTGCCACTTCATTTACAACTTTATCCCAAAGTCTTGAACTGTCTAAAACATTCGACTTATCAACACTAATAACACTCTTTCTACGTTTCATTGCAATCTCAAATGCCTTTATTGCAATACGTCTGATTTCATTTTCATTATATGTTAAAGTATCAGTTGCCGTTAAAACTCCGTTAACTTCTTCTGTCTTTCTTTCTCCAAAATAAAGACCACCTGTTAATTCTCTAACAATTATCATATCAAATCCTGCATCCGCCACTGATTCCTTCAGTGGACATGCTCCCTTTAATTCTTTATAGAGATACGCCGGTCTTAAGTTTGCAAAAAGATTTAGTCCCTTTCTAATTGCAAGAAGCCCTGCCTCAGGTCTGAGGTTTGGTGGAAGTTCATACCAGCTGTCTTTACCGACGACGCCACCGACGGCTCCTAAAAGAACTGCATCATTTGCCTTTGCTGTAGCAAGAGCCTCATCAGTTAGCGGTACACCATGTCTGTCTATGGAAATACCACCCATGTCTACTTCTGTGTAGTTAAAGACATGTCCGTACTTCTTTCCCACGGCATCAAGAACTTTTTTTGCTTCTGTAACAATTTCAGGTCCAATTCCGTCTCCCGGAATTACTGCAACATTAAAATTCATTGTCTTTCCTCTTTTCTATCAAGTATCTTATAATGTGATTTTAAATCGATATATGTATCCACATTAACTTAATTAGCATACATCAAATATGACTTTTTTTCAACCTGCGATATTAATGTTTTATTGATATTATTTAATATAAACATGAATTTTGCCAACACTAAAAAGAGGCACCATGCAAATTTCTTCATTGTTCTTTGTATGATTGCCCCTTAATTTAAAATAATTTCATTATATATTTATACTATGTACTGATGAATTATCACTATTTAACTTAGTATTTGAATATATTGCCTTTATTTTGTAATAATAAGTTCTCTTTTTTAATTTATTTTTGTCTGTGTATTTTGCTGTGGTAGTTGTTGCAATTCTTTTGTAAGTCTTATTTGTTGAACTTTTGCGATATACATAATATTTAACCGCTTTACGGTTTTTCTTCCAACTCACCTTTATATTTGCATACTTTTTACCTTTAGCTTTTGTTGATAATTTTTTCACCTTTACATTCGTAGGTGCCTTTAATTTTACCCTTACATATCTGTAAGCCTTCACGCCGCTGGTAGTAGTTGCTGTTATTTTAACTATTCCCACGGTCTTTGCAGTTACATTTCCTGAGGAACTTACTGTAGCAATTTCCGGATAATTACTTGTCCATGTAATTTTATCTGTCGTGTCTGACGGTTCCATAGTTGTTGTATATTTTTTTGAACCGCCGCTGACTAATTTAGTGATTTTTTCCTCTTTTATCTCCAATGCTGTTGCAGGCTGCTTAACATTAATTGTTGAATAACGTATCAGGCCACTGTCAGTTGTTGCCATAACAAGATATTTTCCTGTTTTAAGAGCAGTATACTCTCCTGTCATTCTGTTTATTGAAATGCCACTAAGATCAACACTGTCCCACAATATTTTATTTGTGTATAAATTCAAAACTTCGTTATCCCTGTTTGCATCAAATACTGCATTTAATTTAGCTGATTCCCCTTTATTAATCGTTGAAGAATATTTATTTAATGTCAGACATCCGTCGGCTATTTCCTGTAATGTTGCAGCTTCTTCTCCTGTCATATTTGCCAATAAATTTTCATCATCATATATACTCTGTGGCATGAATTCATTTCCATAAGGACTCTTGTTAAAAATCGTGTAGTAAATCGTACATGCTGCAAGATAACTTCCCTGTACGGTAGGATGAAGTTTATCTGACCTGTAAACCGGTATTTCCGGATGATCAATTATTGTCCTCATAAAATTAGTACCTGAAGCAGCAACTAATCCGTCATAATCATTAGATACTTTAAAATTTCTTCTTGTCAGAATCTGTTCAATCTGAAAATTAGTTAAATAAATGGATTTTGAATTAACAGTAAAAGTATTTCCAACTTCATCAGGATGAGTAGCGTATATTACCATTTTTGCTCCCGCATCTTTAATCAGTTTATGTAATATGCTTACTGAACTTTCCATTGAAGTCTCCGATTCAACAAGAGTTTTACGATTCTCCTGCAATACTACATAATCCCATTTTGATGTTGTAAGGGCTGAATATACTTTTGCACCATAAGCATCTGTTTTATTTGCAAATTTACTTAATTTATAGGAGCTGGCTGTTATTGATGAAATTTCACATTCAATTCCATCTGCCTTTGCCAGTCCCTTAACCATTTCCGGCATATTGTTGTAATATGTATGACTGTTTCCAATAAACAATATTTTAACTGTCTTAGGATTTGTTACCGCATCCTGACCATATACCTTTTTTTGTGCTGTAAAACCTGCTGTAATCATAAAGGTTACGGCAAATATTATTAACAGTAATCCTATTTTTTTCTGTCGTTGATTAGTCATTTTCTTTACTCCTCATATTATGTAATGTAAAGCAGTTTAAATTGTGCTAAATGCCGGCCAGTATTTAAGTAATAAAGTACAAGTAATTGTCATTAATATTATTATCATTACTGTAATTTTCCAACCTTCTTTAAACATATATTTAGGTTGTAATCCGTAGCCTACAGGAATTGCCCTTATTGATGTTGGAAGCATATAAGATAAGTTTACTCCTACTGAGGCAATGTATACATACGGAATTGGATTAAGCCCTATTCCTTTTACAATTGAAATAACTATAGGTATGGCTACTGCAGCTGTAGCAGTATTTGATGTAACATCAGATAAGAGTAATGTAACAGTTACAATTACACATACAGTTGTAATTCCACCTGTTAATCCCATGCCTGAAACAAGTTCTCCTATTCTTGATGCTGCTCCTGACTCATTAATTAATGTTCCAACGGCAAGTCCGCCTGCGAAAATATATATCATTTCCCATATAATTTTAGTCTGAACAGACTTCCATAACATAAGTCTCTGTCCGTCAGAACGGGTAATCAGGAATGATAAAACCGCACATATAATAAATACATAAGCCGGTTTTAATCCCGGAAGCGCTGTCTGATAGAACTGCCTTGTAAATGCCATCACTGTTGCAATTAAGAACAAAATAAGGGATATTTTTTCTTCAATAGTCATCTTAGGGAACTTTTTGTATTCCTTTTTGAAATATTCTTTTGAACCTCCAAGGCTTTCACCTTTCTTAACGTCTTTAAGCATAAATATAATATTTGATAATATAAGCACAATTACGATAGGTAAAAATCTTACCACCCAGGAAATATACATATATTCCTTACCTGTCAGCTGTTGTAAATAATCAACAGTAACTAGGTTCATTGCTCCTCCAAGAGGAGATGCAAGCCCACCAAGTCCTGCACCATAAGCTATATATAAAAGAAGTTTTGAACCAATTCTGCTGTTTGCTATGTCCCCTTCTCCAATATACTTTAGCATTGAAACCGCAATTGGTGTTATTGTAGCACAAACTACGGCATTTGGTAATATGGCTGACAAACATGTTGAAAGCATAAACCAGAAAATTAATTGGATTCTGAAGTTATCTCCAATTAACCCCAACAAAGATGCAGCAATTCTTTTATCAAGTCCTGTTTCTTCCCATGAAACAGTAAGAATTGATGCACCTAACAGTAAAAGTATTGTTTCCGAGGCATAATTTGATATAACCTTGGTCATGTCACACATTGTTACCAAAGCGTTAATTGCAATTGGCAAAAATGCAGTTACGGCATAATCTATAGGTGCCGTAACCCACCAGAATGCCATCCATACAACCGTTCCTATAGCTGCTCTTTCTGCTAATTTGGGAAAAGCAGTTTCAGGAATTGCAAGACAGCATAATATAAATAATAATGGTCCTATAATTAAATATATTCTTTCCTTTTTTCTCTTCATCGGTTTCTCCTTTTGCTTCAGGTATTTTTCTTCTACATCTCTCTTAATATACGTTTAATGATTTTTCCGTTAAAGGTACGTGGAAGTTCATCGATAACCTGTATTACCTTTGGTACACGAATTGCCTCCAACTTATCAAGCATATATCGGTGTAATTCTTTTTCGTCATATTCAAAACCATCATTTATTACCACAAATAACTTAGGAGCCTCTCCTGTTATTTCATCAGGTATTGGAATACATGCACACTCCTTTATCATTTCGTGCTGGTTTACGACTTCTTCTATTTCTGAAGGGGCAATTTTAATTCCACCCATGTTGATTACATCACCTTTTCTGCCTAACAGATAAACAAAACCATCTTCTCCCGTATAGCCTAAATCATTTGTATATATGATACCATTTTCATCCAGTACTTCTTTTGTTATTTCCGGTTCATGGAAATATCCTCTCATATTCATTGCTCCCTTAAAAGCAAGAAATCCCGGATTTTCTGCTGATGCATTAACAGGTTGTCTTTTATCATCAACAAAAATTATTTCCGCATTAACATTAGGTTTACCTATACTTCCTGTCTTATTTCCATATTTACTGAAATCAAGGCATACCGTACATCCCGATTCAGTTGCACCATATATGTTTAACAACTTTGTCTCAGGAAACATTTCCTTTAAAGTTTCTTTACATACTTCTGAAACAGGTGCTGATCCTAACTGGATATAATGCAATTTATTATACTTTCCAAATCTTTCTTTTGCAAATTTCAACAACTGTTCAAGAATTGCCGGAGCAAACGTTATTGCCGTAACCTTATACATATCCATAAGTTTAAAGAAATCTTCGATAAATTTCACACCATCAGTTAAAACAACTGAACCGCCCTTGTAGAATACTGAATATGTTCTTCTAAGAGCCATTGAATGATTTAATGGAGCTGTTACAAGTTCCGTATCATCCGCCGTTATTCCAATTGCTTCACTTACATTCTGTGCAATTGCCACGTTGTTTTTATAAATAATTTCTATTCCTTTTGATTTTCCGGTTGTTCCTGTTGTAAATAAAATTTCTGACAAATCATCTGATTTTGGAAGATTGAATTTTTCACCTGGCACTTCGTCTTCATTGCTAATTGCCTCTGCAAACATTTCCTTTAAACTTATGCACGCCACATCCTGATTCTTTAATTTTCTGTTATCAAGGAAAAACTCTGTTCCTACGAAATCCATAATTTCAAGAATTCTGTCTTCCTTAACCGACTTTTCCAATGGACATGCCACTGCTCCCATTAACTGAATTGAAAAAACTGCAAATAAATATTCTACTTTTTGTGCCCCCTTAAGAACAACTACATCACCTTTTTCTACTCCACTATTCTTTAAGTAAGCAGCACCAATATTTAACATTTTCCAAAACCGACCGTATGTGACTTTATTTTTCTTATCCCCTACACATAATTTATCAGGTTCTCTTTCTGCATTGCTTTTTATTGCCTCTAAAATAGAATTATAACTCATTACAACCTCCTAAAATTACGCCATATTGTATATTAAAATTAACACTAAAATTTGCCATAGAAAAATGCACCTGCGTTATATCCGTTTCCATACATTCCAAATATTAATATTCCCGCAATTAAGCCCAGATATAAAATCCATCTGAATACAATATTCTGTTTTGCAATTACATCTCTAATAGTTAAATTATCTTTATCAAATTTTTCCTGGAGCATACTTACACACCACACTAATGCCACAAGCAACATGGCTAATGTAAAATTATGTCTGTCAAGCCCATAACTATACAGACTTTCATCCCATAATGTATGTAAACTGAAATGTCTGAAATCAAACATACGCTTCATATATTCAAACATTGTTGTAACACCGGCGGAAATTGCAAAGAATATTCTGCCAATTGTAGACAACATAAATGTACGAATCATTCTAAATAGATTAAAGCTGAAACATTCAGTATTAATATGTAATAACTTACATAGCTTCTGAATCGGGACTTCAAATAAGGCACTGGAAATTATCAATATACCATGATAAATTCCCCATAATACAAAGCATGATGCTGCACCATGCCATACACCTGTAATAATCCAAACACATGCTGCAGGAATAACTGCTGAAAATGCACGTGACGCCTGATTTCCCCACTTCTTTCTTGTGAACTTATTAATCGCCTTACATAATCCTGACATTGAAACAGGATAAAGTAAATAGTCCTTAAACCATGCTCCAAGTGAAATGTGCCATCTTCTCCAGAATTCCGGCATGTTCTTTGAAAAGAATGGATGCCAGAAGTTTCTGTCCAATTCAATTCCAAATATTTGTGACACACCTCTTGCTATGTCCATACAACCTAACCAGTCTAAGTACATCTGTATGGAAAAGAGAGATACTGCAAGTAAAAGCGGAAATCCTGAAAGTTCCTGCCATTTTGCAAAAACACCGTTTGTAAAAGTCTGAATTCTGTCGGATATTACCATTTTTTCAAAATATCCCCAAAGTATTAGCTGGAATCCCTTTGTAACTCTGTCATAACTAAAAGGATGGTCTTTAAAAAACTGTTTCGAAAGTCTGTCATATCTGCCAATAGGTCCCTGAACTATATGTGGAAAATATACTGCAAATAACGCAAGCTTAAAGTAATTATTTTCTGCTCTATATCTCTTCCAGTATACATCAAGAATATATCCCACAACCATAAATGTATAAAAAGATATTCCAAGAGGCAACACAAAATTAAATTCTTTACTCCAGTCTATTCCAAACTTTGCAAGTACCTGTGAAACCTCTGCCAAAAAGAAATCCGTATATTTTATAACACATAACATTCCAAGATTTATTAAAAGATCAAGGAAAAGTACTCTTTTTCTTTTTCCTGTATACTTTTTCTTAAATGCCTTTTTAGCTTCCCTTGTTGGAAATTCCCTTGCTTTAAGAATTCTTGCTTCCCTGTCATGTAATGACTGAATTTTTCTTGCCAATAAATATGTTGTTAAAGACGAAATAAATACAAAAATCAAATATTTCGGTCCACCGAACAAATAAAAAGCCACACTGGCTAAAAGTAGGAAAACCCACTGACATTTTCTAAAAACAGTAAAATATAGTAGAATTACTATAAGTAAAAACGGTAAAAACGTTAATGTATTAAAGCCCATATCTTATTACTCTCCTCTGTACATTATAGGATTATTTCCACTTGCATAAATAGAAACTGAATCCGCAACTTCATGCAGTTTTTTATCGTAAACAACAATATTTAAACGATAAGGATTAACATTTTTATATTCGCTATCGTTTAATCTGACGGAACATCCCTGGGCATTAGCCGTTATGCTGTAAGTTGTTCCATCACTTATTGTTCCACCTTCCTGAGTAACAACATCTTTTTCTTCACTTTGCTTTTTAGCTCTGTTTACTTTTGTTTTTCCATCCAGAACACTAATTATATTTTTTCCAAATTCCTTGTATACAAAAAATCTTTCTTCTACGCCAAGATCAAGTAATAATTTCTTTTGATTATTGTTAAACACAATGTTATTTACATTTGAACCTGAAGTAATAATTACAGTATATTCATCATCATTTATTGCCTTTAAGTACTCATCAAGACCTGTTATCATACTTAATTTTCCGTTTTTAATTGTCGCTTCATATTCTGCTCTTCCGGATTCGTAAGTTTTCTTTACACTATTATCACTTTTTCTGTAATCAGTAAGTTTATAATTTTCTGATAAATACTTTCCCATGTATTTTGTGATTTTCTCTGCCCCTGCTATATTAGAATGAACTGAATCAGCTGCATCTTCTGAGTAATCAAATTTGATTTTTTCTCTGTAAGATTTAATATTAAAATCAAGGAATTTAATATTATTTTTATCAGCTAATTTCTGTATAAGATTGTGCTGATCCACATCCCATGATTCATCAGGCATTTTCACGAACAGAAGCTGCACATTTTTTTCTTTTGCCAGTTCTATAATCTTGTTTGCATAAGCCATATTAGTCGGGTTAGCTTCCTGCATCTCTGTTGTATCTACATCAAATCCGTCATATTTTCCCTTTTCTTCTTTTGCTGCGTCAAAACCTGAAGAATCTTTAAAACGTGTAGACAGAACTGAAAGACCTCTTGTTCTGCTGTAATTATTTCCAAGGTAGAAATCATAATCATCATAGGATAGTTCTGACCATCTTGTATGATACAATGACAGTGGGAACAGATATGACCAAAGATCAACCTCTTCTTCTGTTTCGGTCTCGCCCTCTGCCACTTTAGTTTCTTCCTGTTTGACCGTAGCTGCTTCCGTAGTTTTATCAGCTGTGCTCTTTTCCGCAGAATTTTCTATGGAAACTTCTGTAGAAACCTCCGTTGATGCTTCAGTTGTTTCTTTCTCCGAATGTATTTTTTTATATTCTAAGGCGTATTCAACTTTATTTTTTCCCCACTTCATATAGTCATAGGATTTTCTTGCCTTTTCTTCTGCCTTTTCTGAAGGTTTACCGGCTGATTTTATTTCGATAACCGCCAATTTCATATTTTGGGTTTCTAATGCTTCCTTAAACCAATAATATGTAGCCAGCATAGGCTGTGACATAACTCCCAGATTATAAGATGAAATACCATGTTCATCATACAACTGATATGGATCAATTGCGGCTGAAATTACACTGGCTCCAAAAAAGATAACATCCGTGCTGTTATCTTCCAATTCATAAAAACTATTATTTGTTTTCGCAGATGCCCATCTGTTTTCCAACCACTTCGGTTTTAATAATCTTCCTATTTCGCTTATCATTAGTACTGCAACCATGCAAAAGCATACTATTTTGATAATTCTCCATATTTTTGTCTTCATTAGTCTCTCCATTTATTTATATACATCATACTCCCCTTTAATATTTACCACAGATATACTATTAAATAAATTTGAGATAATTGTGATATATAATAACACTTTATCTATAAGGCAAAATAAAACCTGCATTGTATCTTATCAATGCAGGTCCGTTATTTTCAAGTATCTTTAATTCCACTTTAAGGCCAAATAAATTTACTGTAATCTTTCAATCATTTTAGCTAAAGCATCAATGCTGCTGAAGTTCTCTTCGCTTTTTTCTTCCATTGTAATTTCAATATCAAAAGCATCTTCTAATTCTGCAATTAATGCAATAATATCCATAGAATCCATGTCTTCAGCAATATTTAAATCAGGGTCTTCAACATCAATTCCGGGATTTACACTTAATATAACTTCTTTAATTTTATCTTTCATAAGTCTGTCTCCTTTGTAAATCAAAGCCTGCTTATTTACTAAACATTAGCTTTTTCTACGTCAACAATAGCTGCTTTCTGCATTGGAATACGGCAGTTTTTATTTCCACCGAATTCAACGATTACTGTATCATCAGTAACATCAATAACCATTCCGTAAAAACCACTTGTAGTGAGAATGCTATCACCGATTTCTACGCTTTCCATTAAAGCTTTCTGCTTCTTTTCCTGCTTTTTCTGTGGTCTGATTGCAATAAAATACATAAAAAGAATGATAACTGCAACATAAAGAATTATTATTCCAATTCCCATTCCGTTATTTGCATTCTGTGCTAAAAGTAACATTATAAACTCCTCCTATTTCTGGTCATTTTCCTTAAAGCCATCTAGTTTTGCGGCTTTATATTCACTAAATCTTCCTGCCTCAATGGCATCTCGGATTTCCTCCATCATTGTATTATAAAAATATAAATTATGCAATACACACAAACGCATTCCCAACATTTCTTTTGCTTTCAGAAGATGTCTTATATACGCTCTTGTGTGATATTTACATGCCGGACACTGACAACCTTCCTCTATTGGTCTGTCATCCAGTTCATATTTTGCATTAAATAGATTTAATTTTCCTCTATTAGTATATACATGTCCGTGTCTACCGTTTCTTGCCGGATAAACACAGTCAAAGAAATCCACACCTCTCTCAACCGCTTCCAATATATTAGCCGGTGTACCAACTCCCATTAAATAAATAGGCTTATCTTTCGGAAGATGTGGTTCAACAGATTCTATAATTCTATACATCTCTTCATGGGTCTCTCCCACTGCCAGTCCACCGATTGCATAACCGTCTAAATCAACTTGTGAAATCGCCTTTGCATGTTCTATTCTTATATCATCGTAAATTCCGCCCTGGTTAATTCCAAAAAGCATCTGATTTTTATTGATGGTATCTTCTAGGCTATTTAATCTATTCATTTCAGTTCTGCATCGTTTAAGCCATCTGATTGTTCTGTCTACTGATTTTTGAATATAATCTCTTGAAGCCACACTGGAAGGGCACTCATCAAATGCCATGGCTATAGTTGAAGCGAGATTTGATTGAATCTGCATACTCTCTTCCGGTCCCATAAATATCTTTCTTCCATCTATATGAGAGTGGAAATAAACTCCCTCTTCCTTTATACTTCTAAGACTTGCCAGCGAAAATACCTGAAATCCACCGGAATCCGTAAGAATTGGTTTGTCCCAATTCATAAATTTATGAAGGCCTCCTAATTTTTTAATAATATGGTCTCCCGGACGAACATGCAAATGATATGTGTTTGATAACTCAACCTGAGTTTTTATCTGCTGTAAATCCTCTGTTGCAACAGCTCCTTTAATTGCTGCCGCAGTACCTACATTCATGAAAACCGGTGTCTGGATTTTTCCATGTACGGTTGTAAGTTCTCCTCTTTTTGCGTTTCCGTCTTTTGCTAATACTTTAAACATAAATTACACCTACTCTTCTTTTTATGGTAATATGTGTCCTGCTGACAAATATAAACGATACCATTCTTCTTTTGTTAATTCAATATCACATGCCTTTGCTATCTGAATTAATCTTTCTTTATTTGTTGTACCTACAACCATCTGCATATTGGCCGGATGTCTTAATATCCATGCCGTTGCAATTGCGGTGTTGCTTACGTTATACTTCTCTGCCAATTCATCCACTACTTTGTTAAGTTCAGAGAATTTTTCATTTCCAAGGAAACAGCCCTCAAACATTCCGAATTGGAAAGGTGACCACGTCTGAATTGTTATATCATTTAATCGGCAATAATTCAAAACACTTCCATCTCGGTTAACTGCTCCGTTTGTATTCATATTTACTTCCATTCCACTGGATATCATGTTGGAATTAGTTATGCTAAGCTGCAACTGGTTTGCAACAATAGGCTGTTTCACATATTTCTTTAAGAGTTCAATCTGCATTGAATCCATATTAGATACACCGAAATATTTTACCTTTCCGGAGTTTTCCAATACATCAAATGCCTCTGCCACTTCCTCAGGCTCAACAAGTGCATCCGGTCTGTGAAGAATAAGGCAGTCAAGATAATCCGTGTTAAGTCTTTTAAGAATCTTATCCGTTGAATTAATAATATAATCCTTTGACAAATCATACATAACTTCAGGCACAATTCCACATTTCGACTGTATAACCATTTTCTCTCTTATACTACTGTGCAAATCAACAGCCTTTCCAAAAAGTTCTTCGCAATATCCACCACCGTATATATCTGCATGATCAATATAGTTTATTCCATTTTCTAATGCCGTGTCTATAAACTCTTTAGCACTCTTTTCATCTAACCCGCCAATTCGCATGCAGCCAAGAGCAATTGCAGACACATCAAGTCCCGTATTTCCCAACTTTACTCTTTTCATTGTATTCCTCCTTCATTTTCAAAATATCCTTCGATATTTCGATTTTCCAGTCACACATAAGATACATTTTATTTTATTTATCTTACTATTGCAATACTTTTTATATTAATGATACTTGAACTTATTATTTTACGTTGATATACTGTTAAGGATGTAATAATGACTACTTTATTATTATGTATAATTATGTTGTTAAGGAGGTCTTTATGGCTGGTTCAACTTATGGAAATATTTTCAGGATAACTACCTGGG